>JBAUUB010000076.1:0-4351 GCA_049582485.1 Dermatophilaceae bacterium | reverse complement strand
GGACTCACCGATCCAGTCGCACAGGATCGCCACGCGCTGTGAATGCGCCGCGGCCCCGGCGTGTCGCACGTCGAGGGCCGACACCAGGGTGTCGGTCGTCCGCTCGTGAGCCTCGAGCTCGGCCCCGAACTGCCCGAACACCCACCACGCCACGATCAGCGGCACAGTCGTCAAGGCAGCGCTGAACCAGTGGATCTGAGCCGGCCCCCACAGCACCACGAGGAGGAAGGCGACCACCCCATAGCCGATGAACGCGGCACCGGTGGAGGCGAGGAGTCCCCGGACATGCACCCAGAAGGGCACCCGGGCAGTGACGGTCATGATGCCGGACAGGACCAGTGCGTTGGCCGCGGCCTGCGCCAGGTCGGCGATCATGAGCGGCAGCCCGATCTGCAGCAGGACGGCCTGGGTCCCGGAGACCGTCAGTGGATCGGCTCCCCCGGCGATAACGTAGGCGAAACCGCCCACGAGACCCACGACGCCGAACATCCCCGCGTTGAACAAGCGGCGAACGATCGGCATGCGTACCGGGCGCAAGAGAGTGACCACGATGCCGATCAGGGCGCCCCCGACGGGACCGACCATGACGGCACCGGCCAGAATCACGATGCCGAAGAAGGAGAACCGGACCCCGTCACCGCTCAGCGACACGACCGCGTCAGGGAGGGCGCGACTGAGGAGCCCCAACAGAAGGAGCGCACCCAGAGGGATGAGATCACTGCTGGACAGGGGCTCCCGCGCCATTGCGAGCAGGCCAAGACCGGCGACGACAGCCCACACGAGGCCGACGTACGCCCAGGTGCCCGACGACACATCCCTGTTCATCGACGTCGTCGGCTCGATCGTTCGAGAAGTCGCCTAGTGCGGCTGGTCAGCCGCGTGGCGACCGGAGAGGTGACTCAGATGCCCCACTCCCACCCCATGGGCTTCATGATCTTGACGTCCGCACGCAGGTCGGCGGCCTGGGCGGGGGCGGCGGCGAGTCCGAGGACGGCGAGACTGGCGAAGAGAACGGTGATGAGGCGCTTGGACATATCCAGACTTTCTCGTACGGCCCCGAAGGGCTGGGAACGGAAACCGGGTCCGGTGACCCGGTGGTTCCGCGCTCTCACGCGGATGAGGGTCCTGTCATCATCCCATGTACGGCCTTGTCGGATGATGGTGCGTGCTAATAGACACGCTGCGTCGTCGTGGTGACAACGGGCCGCCTGACTCCTGTGGTGGCAGGGCGTTCGGTGCGTCTGTGCGAGAATAGTCAGCGAGTGTCCGCCGGTGCGGATCCCCTTGAGCCCCCATCCGATAGGAGTATGCGATGAGCAAGCGCGCCCGCAAGCGCCGCGCCCGCAAGAGCAAGGCTGCGAACCACGGTCGCAAGCCCAACGCCTGAGCGCCGCTGACGCGACGGCCCGGTACCCATCAGGGTCCGGGCCGTCGTCATGTCCGCCGAGCAGTCCTTCGTACCCGAGGTGGGCTCGTCCGGCTCAGCGACCGGACATTTCCGACCGGTCACGCCAGGCCACCGGCGGGATCAGCCCTGCGGCTCCACCCGGATGGTCGTGATCCGCGCGATGATCGAGGCCCGCAACGTCTCGGGCGCCTGAGCCACCGGCTCGACGCGCCGGATCAGGCTCTTGACGGTCTGGTCCACCCGGTGCTGCTCGAGGCAGGGGCGGCACTCGCGGACGTGTGCCTCGAAGCGGAGGTTCTCCTCCGGGCCCATCTCGCCGTCCATGTACTCGTAGATCCGCAGGAGGAACTCGGAGCAGTCCGTGTCGTGGTAGTGCGGGGTGACGGCATCGTCGGTCGGAGCCGACGGCGTGGGCGTCTCGCGGTCGGCCGGAACGAGGCGGTCGTCGGTCATGACCCGGCCTCCGTCCCGAAGCCGCGCTCGACCGCATACTCCGAGAGGTGCTCGCGCAGCTGCCGGCGACCTCTGTGCAGCCGCGACATGACCGTCCCGATCGGGGTTCCCATGATGTCGGCGATCTCCTTGTAGGCGAACCCCTCGACGTCGGCGAGGTACACGGCCATCCGGAAGTCCTCGGGAAGCTCCTGCAGGGCCCTCTTGACCTCCGTGTCGGGAAGCCGGTCGAGCGCCTCTACCTCGGCTGAGCGCAGGCCACGAGAGGTGTGGGACTCGGCGCGGTGCAGCTGCCAGTCCTCAACCTCCGCGCTGTCGGCCTGCTGCGGCTCCCGCTGCTTCTTGCGGTACCCGTTGATGTAGGTGTTCGTCAGGATGCGGTACAGCCACGCCTTGAGGTTGGTCCCCGGAGTGAACTGGTGGAATGCGGAGTAGGCCTTGGCGAAGGTCTCCTGCACCAGGTCCTCGGCGTCGGCGGGATTCCTCGTCGTGCGCAGCGCGGCGCCGTACAGCTGGTCGAGCAGCGGGAGGGCGTCCCGCTCGAAACGGGCCAGTCGTTCCTCGGGGGTCTCCGTCGCGAGGTCGACCTCCTCCGGGGCCTCGTCCGCAGGGTCGGCGAGCGTACCGGAGGGGATGCCGGCGGGGATTGTGGGTTGCGAAGTCATCACCGTCCAGCCTAGCGAGGTCGCAGCCCGGGCTCTCCCACGCGGGACGGCGGGGTCGAGGGTCGGCGAGTGGACCACGACATACATAGGCGCTGGGCTCTCCTCGGTCGACGTGCGGTTGTTCTGGCTGAACACCTCCCCGGTGCGCGACATTCCCACCGCATAGGGTTGGGCCATGACGCAGAGGTCCTTCGCCGAGATGCTCCGCGAGCAGGTCCGGCACGAGTTCACGGCGAGCCAGCAGTACATCGCCATCGCCGTGTGGTTCGACGGCCGGGACCTGCCCCGCCTCGCCGCGCACTTCTACGCCCAGAGCGTCGAGGAGCGAAACCACGCAATGATGATGGTCCAGTACCTGCTGGACCGGGACTGGGACGTCGAGATCCCCGGCGTCGACGAGGTGCGCAACGACTTCTCCGACGTGACCGAGCCCCTGGCGCTCGCCCTGACCCAGGAGCAGGAGGTGACCCGCCAGATCGAGGCCATCTTCCGAGCCGCTCGCGACGAGGGGGACCTGCTCGGCGAGCAGTTCATGCTGTGGTTCCTCAAGGAGCAGGTCGAGGAGGTGGCCGCGATGAACACCCTCGTCACGATCGCTCGGCGCGCCGGGTCGAACTGGTTCTACATCGAGGATCACCTGGCCCGTGAGCAGGTGGGCGACTCGGACGACGCCTCGGCGCCTACGGCGGCCGGGGGCGCCCTCTGATCCTCGTCACCCGTTCCGGCTGATCGTCTCCTGAAGCGGTCCGTCGAGGAACGCGCGCACGGCCGCGACGACGTCGGCCGGGTTCGGCGAGTGGGTGCCGCGAACGACCGTGAGCAGGTCAGGGTCCAGGCCGGCGGCAGTGAGCTCGTCCGGGGTCCCGAACGCGTCCTTCTCCCCCTGGACGACGCTGATCGGAATACCCAGGCCGACGGCAGCGGCGAGCTCGCCGTAGCGGGAGCGCTGAGGGCGCCCCGGCGGGTGGAGCGGGAAGGACAGTGCCACGACGGCGTCGGCGCCCAGCGTCGCCGCCGTTCGGCAGACGACCCGTGCTCCGGCGGACCGACCGGCGGATATCAGGGGAGGCGGCAGCCCGTACTCGTCCCGCAGGGCGCGGACGACGGGCACGTAGGCGGCATCGAGTCGCGGGGGTGCCGTCGCGACACGCTTGCCCGCGACGCGCCAGGGCTGGTCCACGAGCCCGACGACCCATCCGTCGGTGGTGAGCGAGCGGGCCAGGGCGGCGAGGTCGGCGGAGTCACCGTGGCCACCCGCCCCGTGGGACAGCAGGACCGTCCCCCGCCCCGACTCCGGCGCGGTGCGCACCCGCACCCGCGCCGGCCCCTCGGGGGTCGAGATGGCATGAACGACCACGTCGTCGTCGTCGCCGCCGTCAGCCACCGACGATCTCTCCGGTTTCGGGGTCGACCACACCGACCAGGTCGTCCGCCGGTGCGGGGTCGAGCAGGTGCGGACCGTTGGAGCGGCTGCTGCTCACCGCGCGGGAGACGGGGTATGCGCGGAACCGTCCCGCAGGAACCGGCACCAGGAGCCGGGCCACCTCGGCCGGATCGGAGACCTCGGGGTCGAGCCAGGCGCCCCAGCGCTCCGGGGGCAGGACCATCGGCTGTCGGTCGTGGATCCGGTCGAGCCCGGGCTCGGCGCTGGTGGTGATGATCGTGAAGGTCGTCAGCCAGGCAGCGGGGTCGTGGGAGTCGGCGATGTCCTTGTCCCGCCAGAACTCGTAGAGGCCGGCGAAGGCGATGACGTCGTGCTCCGGATCGGAGATGAAGAACGGCTGCTTACGCGGCTTGTTCCGCTCGTCTCGAGCGAGCGGTGACA
>JBAUUB010000075.1:0-18099 GCA_049582485.1 Dermatophilaceae bacterium | reverse complement strand
AGTACATCTCGAACTCGTGCGGGTGCGGGCGGAAGCGGATCGGGTCGATCTCGTTCTTGCGCTTGTACTCGATCCACGTCTCGATGACGTCCTGGGTGAACACGTCACCCTCGAGCAGGAACTCGTGGTCGGCCTCCAAGGCGTCGAGCACCGCGGGCAGCGAGCCGGGAACCTGCTCGATCTCGGCGTGCTCCTCCGGCGGCAGCTCGTAGAGGTCCTTGTCCACCGGCTCCGGGGGCTCGATGCGGTTGCGGATGCCGTCGAGGCCGGCCATGAGCTGGGCGGCGAACGCGAGGTAGGGGTTGCACGACGGGTCCGGGACGCGGAACTCGATGCGCTTGGCCTTCGGCGAGGTGCCCGCGATCGGGATGCGGATGCAGGCCGAGCGGTTGCGCGCGGAGTAGACCAGGTTGACCGGGGCCTCGTAGCCCGGGACGAGCCGGTGGTACGAGTTCACGGTCGGGTTGGTGAAGGCCAGCACGGCGGGGGCGTGCTTCAGGAGTCCGCCGATGTACCAGCGGGCGAGATCCGAGAGGCCGCCGTAGCCCTTCTCGTCATAGAACAGCGGCTCGCCGTCCTTCCAGAGCGACTGGTGGGTGTGCATCCCCGAGCCGTTGTCGCCGAAGATCGGCTTCGGCATGAAGGTCGCGGACTTGCCGGCATCCCAGACGGTGTTCTTGACGACGTACTTGAACTTCATCATGTCGTCGCCCGAGTGCAGCAGGGTGTTGAACCGGTAGTTGATCTCCTGCTGACCGCCCGAGGCCACCTCGTGGTGCGAGCGCTCGACCGAGATGCCGACCTCGGCGAGCTTGAGACAGATCTCGTCGCGCAGGTCCGCGAAGTGGTCGGTGGGGGAGACGGGGAAGTAGCCGCCCTTCATCCGGGGCTTGTAGCCGCGGTTGCCGCCCTCCTCGGCGCGTCCGGTGTTCCACACCGCCTCGATCGAGTCGATGAAGTAGTAGCCGGCGTTGGCCTCGGTCTTGAACCGGACGTCGTCGAAGACGAAGAACTCAGCCTCCGCGCCGAAGTACGCGGTGTCCGCGATGCCGGTCGACTTCAGATAGGCCTCCGCCTTCGCCGCGATGTTGCGTGGGTCGCGGCTGTAGGGCTCGTCCGTGAAGGGGTCGACGATCGAGAAGTTCATCACGAGGGTCTTCTGCTCGCGGAACGGGTCGATGTACGCCGTCGCGATGTCTGGGAGCAGCTTCATGGCCGACTCGTGGATGGCCTGGAACCCGCGGATCGAGGATCCGTCGAAGGCCTGGCCGACGGTGAAGAAGTCCTCGTCGAGGGTCTCGGCCGGAACGTTGAAGTGCTGCATGATGCCGGGGAGGTCGCAGAAGCGGATGTCGACGAACTTGACGTCCTCGTCCTTGATGTAGGCCAGAACCTCGTCGGGGCTGCTGAACACGTGTGTGTCCTTCCAGATAGGGGCAGGGAACGGACGCGCTCGAGACCGCCGACGGCGGCCAGGAGCCTGTTGCGTTGTCCTCAACCCTAGTGAGACGCGGTATCCGCGCGGTGACCCATGTGTTTCACCGGTGTTACGGCCAGCCAGGTCTCGCGATCCGAGACGGGCCGTCCGGCAGGTGACCACCGCATACATCCCGTATGCGCTGCTCGCCACCGCCCGCACCCTCGCCTGACCGCCGCGCACGTCCGTCTACAGTGACTACCGTGTCGACGCCCCCCTTGCCGCCCGACCATCCCGGCGCCGAGATCGGCCTGCCGCCGCGCGGTCCCGGCTCGCTCGCGACACTGCTGCAGCGCGCCCTGGCGGCGATCCTCGACTGGCTGCTCGCCCAGCTGATCGTCATCGGCGTCTTCGGGGTGCAGGTCGCCCAGGGCGGCGCCGCGGCGTTCGCGCCGCTCGGGATGTTCGCTCTCATGCACCTGCTCCTCGTGGGCACCATCGGCACGACGATCGGGCACCGCATCATCGGGATCGGCGTCAGTGCCCTGGACGGCGGGCCGTTGCGCCCGGGGCAGACACTGGTCCGCACCCTGATGGTCCTCCTGTTCCTCCCCGCCGTCTTCACGGCCTCGGACGGCCGCGGATTCCACGACCGGGCCGCGGGCACGATGACGACCAGGATCCGGTGACGAGCTAGACCCGGTGAGGATCAGCCTCAGCGGCCGCGCAGCGCCTTGCGGCTCATGCGGACCTTGGTGGGGTCGATTCCCGCAGGGACCGCGTCACGGATGCTCGGCAGAGACTTGAGCCGCTTGTTGACGACGGCCATCTCCTCCTTGGTCAACACCGGCTTCTTGCGCGTCACGGTGCGGACCAGCTTGCGCACCGGAACGTCACCCTCATCCTCGCCGACCACGATGAGATGGACCGGCACGCCGGGTGCGACGCGGGCGACCTTCTTGCGCTCGGCCTCGAGCAGCTTGTTGACACGCGGCTTGGGACCCTCGCCGACGAGCACGACGCCCGGGCGACCCAGGGCGCGGAAGACCACGGCCGCGTTGGTGAAGTCGAGCTGGCGGTTCTGCACGTCTGCCGCGACCGGCTCCTGCGAGGTGTACCAGCCACGCTGAATGCTGGTGAGTGCCGCACCTGCAGCACCGGGTTTGCCGTCGAGGGCGTTGTACATCGCACTGTTCGCGCGCCTGTTGAGGACCAGCAGCGCGGCGATCATCATGAGGGGTAGGGCGAAGAAGAGCGCCCACCACGGACGCCCCACCGCCCAGCCGATGAGCATGACGACGAGCAGGACGACCAGCGCGGCGAGCAGCATGAACCAGCCGACGTTCGGGTCGAGCTGACGGATGGCGCGGTATCCCTGGCGGATCTGGGCGATCCGTCCAGTCTTCTTCGCGGCGGCATCCGAGCCGGATGCCGCTGCCTCGGTCGACTTCTTCTTGCGCAGCGCCATAGGGCTCAGGATACGTCGCGGTGACCACGGGCCACCAATGCGGCAGCCTCTTGGCGCGCGGGCTCGTCGATCGCCGCGGCGAGATGGGCCAGGTGCTCGGGGATCGGGCGGCCCCAGCGCCGCATGGCCTGTGCCCACAAGCGTCCGGCGCGGTAGGAGGAGCGCACCAGCGGCCCGGCCATCACTCCCTTGAAGCCGACCTCGGTCGCGTGGTCGCTCCAGTGGACGAACTCCTCGGGCTTGACCCAGCGGTCGATGGGGTGGTGCAGCTTGGAGGGGCGGAGGTACTGGGTGATGGTGAGGATGTCGCACCCGGCGTCGTGCAGGTCGACGATGGCCTGCTCGATCTCGGTGTCCGTCTCACCCATCCCCAGGATGAGGTTGGACTTCGTGACCAGACCCGCTTCGCGCGCCATGGTCAGCACCCGCAGGGACTTCTCGTAGGTGAACGCCGGCCGGATCCGGCGGAAGATGCGGGGAACGGTCTCGAGGTTGTGTGCGAAGACCTCGGGGCGCGCGTCGAAGACCTGCCCGACCAGGTGGGGCTCGGCGCCGAAGTCGGGAGGCAGGATCTCGACGCCGGTGTTCGGGTTCAGCTCGTGGATCTGCCGGATCGTCTCGGCGTAGAGCCAGGCGGCCCCGTCGGGCTGGTCGTCGCGGGCGACACCGGTGACGGTGGAGTACCGCAGGCCCATCTCGCGGACCGACTCCGCGACCCGTCGCGGCTCGTCCCGGTCCAAGGGACGCGGCCGGCCCGTGGCGATGTCACAGAAGTCGCATCGGCGCGTACAGATGTCCCCGCCGATGAGGAACGTGGCCTCGCGGTCCTCCCAGCACTCGAAGATGTTGGGGCATCCCGCCTCCTGGCAGACGGTGTGCAGCCCGCCGGACGAGACCCGCCCGCGCATGGCGGAGTACTCCGGTCCCATCTTCGCCGTCGTCCGGATCCACGACGGCTTGCGCTCGATCGGGGTCTCGGCGTTGCGCGCCTCGACGCGGAGGAGCCTGCGGCCTTCGGGTGCGACAGTCACCGAACCAGCCTAGACGAGGGTGTGAGGGGCTTCAGCGGACGAGGACGTCGACGAGATGCTTCTCCGCATAGGGCAGGACGTCCTGAACGGTGATCCGCCCGCCCGCCTCCCGGGTCAGCGACGACACCCCCGCGTCGGCGATGCCGCACGGAATGATGACGTCCGCCCACCCCAGGTCGTTGTCGCAGTTCAGGGCGAAGCCGTGCATCGTGACCCGACGGCTGACGCGGACACCGATCGCGCCGAGCTTGCGGTCCGGCCCACGGTCGTCGGCGCGGATCCAGACCCCCGACCGCCCGTCGACCCGCTCGACGGCGACGCCGAAGTCGGCGCAGGTCCGGATCATGACCTCCTCGAGGCGTCGCACGTGGGCGACGACATCGATCGGGACCTCGGGAAGGGCGACGATGGGATAGCCGACGAGCTGACCGGGACCGTGCCAGGTGATCTTGCCGCCGCGGTCGACGTCGATGACGGGCGTGCCGTCGAGCGGCCGTTCGTGGGCCTGGGTGCGCTTGCCGGCCGTGTAGACCGGGGAGTGCTCGAGGAGCAGGACGGTGTCGGGACCCCGTCCGTCGGCGACCTCGGCGTGGATCTCGCGCTGGCGCTGCCACGCGTCGGTGTAGTCGACGTGGTCGGGCGCGAAGCCGAGGTGGACGATCCGCATCGTCCCAGGCTAGCCGAGGCTGCCGAGCAGCCGTGGCTCGATCCGGTGCTCGACGGCTCGGCCGTCCTCATCGCGCCGGACGATGTAGGCGCCCTTGCCGGCCACCTCGGTCACCGCCTCCGCCAGCTCGGTTCCGCGGTAGACGAGCCCGACCCCGTCGTCGGTGCAGTGCGTCTCGCCCAACACCCCGGCCTCGACGAGTCGCTGGATCGTCGGTCGTCGCTGGCCCTCGGAGTCGTAGTGCACGCCGTTGGCGTACGGAAGGAGGCCCAGCCCATTGGTGACCGCGCGCAGCTGCGGCCCGAACGAGTCGGTGCACCCACCGTCGAACCAGCAGATCGACCCCGCGGAGACGCCGCTCAGGACGACACCCGCCTCCCATGCGGCGCGCATCATGGGACCGAGGCCGTGGACCTCCCAGACGGCGAGCAGGTTGGCGACCGAGCCGCCATGGACCCAGACGACGTCCTGGGCGAGCAGGTGACCGGCCATGTCCTCGAGGTTGGGCATCGGGAAGAGGTCGAGGCAGGTGATGTCGAACCCGGCCTGCCTGCCGGCGTCGTGGATGTGCGCGTGGATCGAGCGCTGGTCACCGCTCGCGGTCCCCACATAGGTCAGCCGGGGGCGACGTCCGCTGACTCGCGCAAGCTCGACCGCGTAGTGGACCAGGGGCCCGAACGACAGCGCCAGCCGCGGGTCGGCGCGGTAGCCACCGGACGTCGCGAGGATGGTGGGCCGGTCGGCTGGCATGCGCGCTCCTGCATCGGTGGGGTTCGAGGCACGATGCCGACGAGCCTATGGGGCGGGTCCCGATGTGGAAAACTTCCGGCTCCCTCTCGAGGGCCGGGCGAGACTAACGCCCATGGAGTCGCGACCGAACGTCCCCGGGTATCACCTCGCCGAGCTCATCGCCGCAGGATCGACCGCCGAGGTCTGGGCCGCCGGTCGCACACCGGGCGGCGACGATCTCGCTGTCAAGGTCGTTCCGGTCCCGGGTCGAGCCGACCTGGAGGACCTCGCCTTCGAGCTGTCGGCGCTCGCCTCGACCCGGGGGGCGGGTGAGCACCTCGTCCGGGTCGTCGACGTGGTCCCCGTCCCCGACCCGCCGGCGGTGGCCGTCGTCATGGAGCGGCTCCGACACGGCACACTCACCGACCTGGTGGGAGCCCGAGGGCATCTTCTGCCCGGCGAGGTCGTCACGCTGCTCACCCCGGTCGCCTCGGCTCTCGCAGACCTGCACGACGCGGCGGTCGTGCACGGTGACCTGTCGCCCTCCAACCTGGGTCTCGACGCACACGGCCGGCCGGTCGTTCTCGATCTCGGCGTCTCGGCAGTGATCGGGACGCCCCGTGACGAGATCTACGGCACGCCCGGTTTCGTCGCGCCCGAGGTGGTCGCGGGCGGCATCCCCACCCCGGCGGCGGACGTGTACGCCCTCGGAGCGCTGGGGTGGTTCGCCCTGACCGCCGAGGCACCGCCGCTTCCGGCCGACCGGCCCGGCCTCACGAGCGTCGTGCCGACCGTTCCCGGCGCCCTGGTCGACGCGCTCGAGCAGGCCCTGCACCCGGATCCGGAGCGACGGCCGCAGGCCCGGGACCTCTCGAGCGCCCTGTACGGCTCGGCTACTGCCCTGCCGATCCGACCGGGAGCCCACGGCGATCCGGCGATGATGCTCACGCAGCGGGTTCGGGATCTCGCTCGGGCCGCGGCCAGGGAGGACGCCGAATCCGTGACGCGGACCAGGGCGGGCCGCCGGGCGGCCCTTCGTCGCCGTTCCCATGCTGCCCGGCTGCGGGTCGCCGCGGCCCTGGTCGCCATGGTCGTTCTCGGGGGTGTCGGCGTGGCGGTGGCCTCCGCTCAGCGAGGCACGGCCCCGGCGCCTACCGCACCCGGGTCGAGCGCGCCACCCCTGACCTCTGCCGGCGCCACGGCCCAGGGTGGCGCAGTCGATCCGGCCGAGCGCTTCACCGCCATCCTCGAGGCTCTGGTCAGGGCGCGAGCCGACGCGTGGAACGGCGCCGATCCTGACCTCCTCGCCGACTGCTTCGCCCCGGCGAGCACCGCACTGACGCGGGACCGCGAGCTGCTCGCCGGAGCGCTGGCTCAGGGCCACCGCTACGAGGGAGTGACCTTCGCCGCCGTAGCGGTCGACACGGTGAGTGAGAGCGAGGACCGGGTCACCCTCGAGACGACCCTGACGACCGGGCCGTATGCGGTGCGCACCTTCGGAGGACACGAAGCCCGCGCCGGGTCGTCGGCCCGCGTCCGGCTGGTGCTCGTGCGGGTCGGCGCGGCACCGGGTGGCTCGGTCCCGGCGTCGGGCTCGGATCCCGCAGGGCCTGGATGGCGGATCGCCGGCGTCGATGCGATCGGTGCCTAGCGGGCGATCCACGCGGCGGCGTCGGCGACCAAGGCGTGGTCGAAGCTGAACCCGTGGTCCGTCAGGACGTGGGGGACGACACGCTGGCTCGAGAGGATGTCGTCAGAGAACTCGCCCATGACCAGGCGCAGCGCCGGCGGTGGGACGGGCACGATCGCGGGTCGGTGCATCGCGCGAGCGATGGCGGCCACGACCTCGCCCTGCCTGGCCTCCTCCGGCCCGGCGAGGTTGACCGGACCGGTGATGTCCTCATGGTCGAGGAGATAGGCGATCGCCCGGACCTCATCCTGCAGGGTGATCCAGGGCCACCAGGCACGCCCACGCCCGAAGGGTCCGCCCAACCCGAACTTCAGGAGCAGCAACAGCGGCTTCAGTGCCCCGCCCTGCGGGCTGAAGACGATTCCCGACCGGATGTGGGCCACGGCGACACCGGCTGCCTCAGCCGGCTGGGTGGCCCGCTCCCAGGCTGTGACGACCTCGGGGAGGTAGCCCTCTCCGGCCGCACTGGTCTCGTCGAGCGTCTCCTCGCCGCGGTCTCCGTAGAAGCCGACGGCCGAACCGGCCACCCACCGCACACGCCGCCCTCGGCCGGCCAGCTCGGCGAGCGCGGTTGCGATCGCCGTCGTCCCGTGGGTCCTGGACGTGAGGATCTCGCGCTTGTACGCGGGGGTCCACCGTTTGTCTCCGATGCCGGCGCCGTGCAGCGAGACGACGCCGTCACAGTCGGCGAGGACGTCGGCGTCGAGGTGCCGGCTGTCGGGATCCCACTGACGTTCGTGCGACACGCGCACTGGCCGCCGCACGAGATGGATCACCTCGTCCCCGCGCTCACGCAGGTGGCGCGTGAGCGCGGAGCCGATGAGTCCGGAGGACCCGCTGATGGCGATACGCATGGGGAGCCCTCGTCGGTCTCGGGTGGGGTCGTTGGGTGGGCTCGAAGGTCGGCGCGTCAGAGGCCGAGGTCGGCCTCGAACGCACCCTCCTCGAGGCGGTTCTTAATGGTTGTGAGGAACCGCGCCGCGTCCGCTCCGTCGACGACTCGGTGGTCATATGACAGCGCCAGGTAGACCATCGGTCGGACGGCGATCGTGGACCCACCGGACCCGTCGTCGATGACGACCGGGCGCTTGACGACCGCGCCGGTCCCCAGGATCGCCACCTGCGGCTGGTTGATGATCGGGGTGTCGAAGAGGGCACCGCGGCTACCCGTGTTCGTGATGGTGAAGGTGCCACCGGACAGCTCGTCGGGCGTGATCTTGCTGTCGCGGGTGCGGGCTGCGAGGTCGGCGATCTTGCGGGCCAGCCCGGCGATGTTCAGGTCGCCGGCGTCCCTGATGACTGGGACGAGCAGCCCACGCTCGGTGTCGACCGCGACTCCGAGGTGCTCGGCACCGTGATACGTGATCTCGGCACCGTCGACGGAGGCGTTGACCGTCGGATGCGCCTTGAGTGCCTCCACCGACGCCAGCGCGAAGAACGGGAGGTAGCTGAGCTTGGTGCCCTCGCGGCGCGCGAAGTCCGCCTTGGCCTGGTCCCGCAGGCGGGCGATGCGACTGACGTCGACCTCGACCACGGTTGTGAGCTGGGCGGACACCTGGAGGGACTCGACCATCCGCTTGGCGATGGTCTGGCGCAGGCGCGACATCTTCTCGGTCGTTCCGCGCTTGCCCGAGGCGTCGGCGGCCGGCCGCTCCGCAGCCGGGGGCGCTGTCGAGGCCGCAGGCTGTTCGGCCGGCTTCGCGGACTCCTGGGGCTTGGCCTCCTGGGCTCGGGCTTCCTCGGCCTTCTTCTCCTCCGCCTTCTTCTCCTCGGCGGCTGCGAGGACGTCCTGCTTGCGGATCCGACCACCGATGCCGGTTCCGCTCAGCGACGAGAGATCGATGCCGTGGTCGGCGGCCAGCTTGCGCACGAGGGGGGTGACGTACCCTGCGGCATCGCCGCCCTGCTCACGCGCGCCCGACGACTCAGGCTGTGCAGGCGCGTCCTGTCGCGGAGCCTCGTCCTTCGGCGCCGGCTTCTCCGTCGGCGGCTCCTCGTCCTTCGGCGCGGTGGCGACCTGGGCGGGGGTCTCCTCGTCGGGGGCCGCGGCGTCCTCAGCGGTCTCGGCCTCGGAGGAGCCTGCCTCGGGCGCCTCGTCGGGGACAGCCTGCTCCGTGCTCGGGGCGCTGCGGTCGGTGGCCTCGTCCTCGGCCTGCTCGGCCGAACCCGCACCCGCGTCCCCGCCCGACTCGACGGATCCGCCGATGACGGCGAGCGCTCCGCCGACCTCGACGGTCTCATCCTCCTCGGCGAGGATCTTGGTCACGGTTCCCGCCACGGGCGAGGGGATCTCGGTGTCGACCTTGTCGGTGGAGACCTCGAGCAGCGGCTCGTCGACGGCGACCTCGTCACCCTCCTGCTTCAGCCAGCGGGTCACGGTGCCCTCGGTGACCGACTCGCCAAGGGCCGGCATCGTGACGGTCTCCCCGCCGCTGACCTCGCCACCGGACGAGGAGGCCGATGTCTCGGCCTGCGCGGGTGCGGGCTCAGGGTCCGTCTGCTCATCGGCGGCTGCCTTCGCCGCGTCGTCCCCGTCCTGCTGAGTCTCGTCCTGCTGAGCCTGCTCCTGCTGTGCCTCCGCGGAGTCATCGCCGGAGCCCGAGTCGCTCGCTCCGGACCCGTCGCCGATCACCGCGAGGTCCGCACCGACCTCGACCGTCTCGTCCTCCTCGGCGAGGATCTCCTCGAGGACGCCGGCCACGGGTGACGGAATCTCGGTGTCGACCTTGTCCGTGGACACCTCCAGCAGTGGCTCGTCGACCTCCACGCGGTCACCGACGCTCTTGAGCCACCGGGTCACCGTCCCCTCTGTCACGGACTCACCAAGGGCCGGCATGGTCACGCGTTCGGACATCGAGCTGCTCCTTCGCTCCTGCGGTATGCGCTTAGAGGACGATTGTGGTCTTGATCATGCTTATCAGGTCAGCAGGGTCCCGGGGGGACTGGCCTGCCGGTAACCCTATGACCATCAGCCGTGCGCGTGCAGCGGCTGTCCGGCGAGGGCCAGCATCGCCTCGCCGATGGCCTCGTTCTGGGTCGGGTGGGCATGCAGGAACGGGGTGACGTCGGGGGGCACCGCGTCCCAGCCGACGACCAGCATCGCCTCGCCGACCTGCTCGCCCATCCGGTCGCCGACTATGTGCATGCCGACGACGGGACCGTCGACCACCTGGACGACCTTGACGAAGCCCGCGGTTCCCAGGATCTGCGACTTGCCGTTGCCGGCGAGGTCGTACTGGTACGTCGCGACGGAGTCGTCGCCGTACTGCTCCCGCGCGGCCGCCTCGGTCAGTCCCACCGAGGCGATCTCCGGATGCGAGTAGGTCACCCGCGGGACGAGGTGGTCGCGGACCGGCTGCGGCGAACGTCCGGCGATCTCCTCGGCGACGAAGATGCCGTGGGCGAACCCACGATGCGCGAGCTGGAGTCCCTTGACGATGTCGCCCACCGCATACACCGCCGGGTGGGAGGTGCGCAGCCGTTCGTCGGTGACGACGAAGCCGTCGGCGACCTCGATCGCGGCCTCCGGCAGACCGAGGCCCTCGGTGACCGGGCCACGGCCGACGGCGACGACGAGGATGTCGGCCTCGAGCCGTTCACCGTCGTCGAGGGTGACGGCGACGCCCTCGTCGTCCTGGCTCGCCGACTCGAAGCGGGACCCGGTGCGGATCGTGATCCCGCGTTTGGTGAACGCCCGCGTCAGGGCGGTCGAGGCCGCCTCGTCCTCGGACGCGACCAGGCGGGGCAGCGCCTCGACGATCGTCACCTCGGAGCCGAAGGACGCGAGGGCCGAGGCCAGCTCCACTCCGATGACGCCGCCGCCCAGCACGACCGTCCGGGCCGGGACCTCGTCGAGCTGAAGGACCTCAGTGCTGGTCATGATGCGGCCGCCGATCTCCAGGCCGGGCAGGGTGCGTGCGAACGACCCGGTGGCCACGACCAGGGACTCGCCGCGCAGGCGCCGATCGCCGACGACGACGTGGGGTGTCGCTCCGTCGCCCGCCTCGACCCGGCCCTCGCCCTCGACGACGGTCACGCCGGCCTTCGACACCAGTCCGCTCAGACCGCGGTACAGGCGGCTGACGACCGCGTCCTTGTAGGACAGAACCGCCGGCATGTCGACCCGTTCCAGGGTCGCGCGGACCCCGAACCGGTCCGCCGAGCGCGCGGAGTCGGCCACCTCCGCTGAGTGCAGGAACGCCTTGGTCGGGATGCACCCCCGGTGCAGGCACGTGCCGCCGACCTTGTCCTTCTCGACCAGAGCCACGGACAGGCCGAGCTGCGAGGCCCGCAGCGCGCAGGCATAGCCTCCGCTACCCCCGCCGAGGATGACGATGTCGTATGCGTCGGTCGAGTCGGTCTCGGGGCTGCGCTGGGTCTCCCGCATGGGTGGCGGACTCCTGTTCGTCGAGGGCTGCACCGACGATGTGGTCGGTGGCGCGGTCGATGGGGTGCGTGCCGGTCCGCGACGAGCGCAGACGGCGGCGGCTGCCGGCCCGGTCGGGCCGTCCGTTCATCTTGCCATCCCCGTGTGACAGCTCGGGGCCGCCGACGCCGTGGCCCGAGGTCCGGCCCGTCCGGCCTTGGCGGGGCAAGGCCCTAGAGTTGGGATGCATGGCGTGGTGGAGGTTCGGCTCGAAGCGGCGCGCGGCCGCGGACCCGGCGACAGGTGCAGATCCTGGCCGCTCCCGCCGCAGCGAGGTCCTGGCGCACTTCCGCGAGTTCGAACGGACTCGGGTCGGGGTCGAGGCCTATATCGAGCCCGCGACGAACGTGACCTCGACGACGATGGTGCTCATCGACTTCCAGGGGGAGTGGACCCGGCGAGCCATCCCGGACCCGTCGGCGGGCATCGCGCTCGCCAAGGACCTCGGGGTCCCGGTGTACGACATCAACCTCACCGGGTACCCACAGCGGATGCGTGACTGGAACGCTCGGCAGCGGCGTGATCGGCGCCGTCGACGAGAGGACCGCGGCTGACGACGGCCCTGGGGTCACGTCGCGCGGCAGCCGATCAGGCGTAGGTCTCGAGGACCGTCAGCAGTGCCGCCACGCCGAAGCCCGTGGCGCCCTTGGGCGTGTGTCCCCAGGGCGCCTTGTCGTTCCAGGCCGGACCGGCGATGTCCACGTGCGCCCACGGGATGCGCGGGGCGGGCTGCCCCGGCTCGGCCTTGGCGCCCTTCGGCGTGCCGATGAACTCCGAGAGGAAGATCCCGGCTGTCAGCATGCCGCCCCACTGGTCGCCTTTGTGGGCGATGTCGGCGTTGGCAGTGTCGAGAGCGGCGCGCAGGTCCTCGGGAAGGGGCATGGGCCACATCGGCTCGCCGGCCCCGGTGCCGATGGCGGCGATCGTCTCGCGCAGGGCGTCGTCATTGGCCATCACGGCTGCGACCCGGTTCCCGAGCGCGACCATCTGGGCACCCGTGAGCGTCGCGATGTCGATGATGGCGTCGGGGTCGCTCTCGCTCGCCAGGGCGAGGGCATCGGCCATCACCATGCGGCCCTCGGCGTCGGTGTTGAGGACCTCGACCGTCGTGCCGCCGCGCATCGTCACGACGTCACTGGGGCGGTAGGCGTTGCCGTTCAGCATGTTCTCGGCCAGGCAGAGGTAGCCCGTCACGGCGACGGGCACCTTGAGCTGCGCCGCTGCCAGGACGGTGGCGGCCACGGCCGCTGCGCCGGCCATGTCGCACTTCATCGTCAGCATCGAGGCCGCAGGCTTGATGCACAGACCGCCCGAGTCGAAGGTGATGCCCTTGCCGACCAGGGCGATCGACGCCTTCGCACCCCGGGGCCGGTAGGTCATGGTGACCAGTCGCGGCTGGCGCGCGCTCGCCTGACCGACGGCGAGGATGCCGCCGAACCCACCCTTGGCCAGCGCCTTCTCGTCCATGACCTCGACCGTGACCCGGACCTTGGACTCGCGAACCTTGTCGACCACGGCATCGGCGAAGGACTGCGGGTAGAGCAGGTTGGGCGGAGTGTTCACGAGGTCCTGGCACCACGCCCGCGCCGCACCGAGGACCTCGACGCGGTCCGCAAGACCGGCGTCCTCACCCGTCGAGACGACGGTGATGGTCCCGATACGCGGGGCCGGTGCGTCCTTCCCCGTCACCTTCCGGACGTCGTAGCCGCCCGCGTAGGCGCCCTCGGCCACGGCGGAGACACCCTCGGCGCTCGCGGTCGGCAGGGCGAGGACGACCTTCGCCTCCTTCTTCAGCGTCCGGGTCGCTGCCCCCGCCGCGCGCCGCAGGACCTCCGGGTCGGTGGGGGCCGTCGTCGGAGTGCCGGTGCCGAGACCGACGACGAGCACTCGCTTGGCCTTGACGCCCGGCACTGCGACGAAGCTCGAGACCTCCTCCGCCTTGCCGGTGGCCCCCACGGTCTCGAGGGATGACTTCAGGTGGCTCGCGGCGTTGCGCGGCAGGCCGTGGCCTCTGAGAAGAGTCGCGGTCCCGTCGACGGAGACGGCCCCGATGACGAGAGCGTCCGCGGACAGGGTCGCTGGGTCGCTGGAGGTGAGGGCGACGGTAGGCATCGGGCGGTGACTCCTTCATCGGGACGAGTGCCGGTGCGCGGCGGTGTGCACACCCTAAGCGCCCCGGTAGGTTGACTGCCATGAGCACCGAAGACCTGACCACCGATGACGCGGGCAACGGCGCCTCCGGTCGTGACGACGACACGACGAGGATGGCTTCGGAGCAGCAGGCGCTACGGACCTCTCCGCTGCACGAGCGGCATGTCGACCTCGGGGCCAAGCTCGCCGACTTCGGCGGGTGGTCGATGCCGATCGAGTACCCCGGCGGAGGTGTCGTCGCCGAACACACGGCGGTGCGCGAGCGGGTCGGCGTCTTCGACGTCTCCCACCTCGGCAAGGCCCGGGTCGCAGGTCCCGGCGCCGCCGAGTTCGTCAACACCTGCTTCACGAACGACCTGCGCCGCATCGAGCCGGGCCGGGCGCAGTACACGATGTGCCTCGACGAGTCCGGTGGAGTCGTCGACGACCTGATCCAGTACCTCGTCAGCGACGACGAGGTCTTCCTCATCCCGAACGCGGCGAACACGGCGCGGGTGGTGGAGCTGCTGCGCGCGTCGGCGCCGGAGGGGGTCACTGTCACCGACGAACACGATCAGTACGGGGTCATCGCGGTCCAGGGCACGCGCAGTGACGAGGTGCTGGGATCACTCGGTCTCCCGGTCGGGCACGACTACATGAGCTTCGTCGAGGCCGACTGGGACGGTGAGCCGGTCATCGTGTGCCGCACCGGGTACACCGGCGAGCGGGGCTATGAGCTGCTGCCGCGATGGTCCGGTGCAGCGAGGCTCTGGGACGCGCTGCTCTCCGCGGTGCGGGACGAGGGCGGGCTGCCCTGTGGGCTCGGAGCCCGCGACACGCTCCGCACCGAGATGGGGTATCCGCTGCACGGCAACGACCTCGGCCCGGACATCACGCCCGTCATGGCGGGTGCGGCGTGGGCGGTCGGCTGGGACAAGGAGACGTTCTGGGGCAAGGAGGCGGTGGCCGCGCAGCGGGCGGCCAAGGACTCACGGCTCATGCGCGGCCTGGTCGCCACCGGCCGAGGCATCCCGCGGGCGCACTGCGCGGTGCGGTCGGGATCGGAGGTCGTCGGCGAGGTGACCTCCGGGACCTTCTCGCCGACCCGCAGACAGGGCATCGCTCTCGCCCTTCTCGACCGCTCGGTCGCCGTGGGCGATGAGGTCGTCATCGACGTCCGGGGGCGCGACGTCCCGGCCGAGGTCGTCAAACCACCTTTCGTCGAGGTCTCGGTGAGGGAGGACTGACCGGTGAGCGACGCATACACCTGGGTCTGTCTCGACGACGCGGGCCGGCCGGTCCACGCCGACTCGAGCTCGACGTTCCCCAGCCAGGCCGAGGCAGAAGCGTGGTTGGGTGAGTCCTGGGAGCAGCTGGCCGATCAGGGGGTGGCGGCGGTGACGCTGCAGTGCAACGGCGCGGACGTGTACGGCCCGATGAGCCTGGCCCCGGGGACCTGAGCGACTGGGTGCCTCCCGCCCGGATGTAGCGGCCCGATGAGCCTGGCTCCGGGGACCTGAGCGACCGCGCGAGTCCTACAGCGCGGGGAACTGCCCGCGGGCGACCTGAGCGCGGGGCATGCGCCACCGGCGCAGCTGGAACGACCGCATGAAGGTGTAGAAACCTCCGCCGCGGAGCTCGGCAGCGGAGTACTTCGTGGAGAGCCGGCCCTTGATCTTGCGCCAGGTCAGCAGGGCGTCGCCGATCGCGAAGAGGACCAGCAGGTACAGCATCATCGTGATCGCCAAGGTCGTCTGGCTCGGCCGCAGGTAGGACACGATCAGCGTGATGAGCATGATCGGCAGGAGCCACTCGCCGATGTTCCAGCGGGCGTCGACGAAGTCCCGGATGTAGCGGCGGACCGGTCCTCGGTCACGGGCCGGCAGGTGGGACTCGTCGCCGGTGAGCATGGCCCGATGCTGGATGGCGGCGGCCTTGCGACGCTCCTCGCGGGCCTGGCGCTTGGCGGCCTTGCGGTCGGTCTGCACGAGGGGGCGCTTGCGGGCCGCCTCCTGGTCCTTGCGCTTGGGCGTCGGCCGGTTCTTGGCTCCTTCGCGGTGCTCGTGCTCCTTGGGAGCCGGGGCGCTCGCCTCCGCCTCCTGCTTCTTCCGACCGAACGTCGCCTTGCCCATCACAGGAGCACTGTATGTCACGCGCCCCACCTCACACCCCTCGCTAGGGTGGCTCCCGTGAGCAGCGACGACACGACGGACGTGACGAGAAGCGGCGGCACCGGTCACGACGGGGGAGGCCGGACCGGCCCGGACGGGGTCCGGGTCGACGAGATCGCCGAACTGGTCCGCGCCCTGATGCCCCAGGTCCGCGCCGATCTCGAGGCGCTCACCCGCATTCCGAGCATCTCGCTGTCGGCGTACGACCAGTCGACCGTCCGCGCGAGCGCGGAGGCGACGGCGGAGCTGCTCCGCGCCGAAGGCCTCGACGTGGAGATCGTGTCCGAGGGCGGCCGCCCCGCGGTGATCGGCCACATCGACGGCCCGGAGGGCGCACCGACCGTCATGCTGTACGCCCACCATGACGTCCAGCCGACCGGCGATGAGAGCGACTGGGACAGTCCGCCCTTCGAGCCGACCGAGCGAGACGGGCGCCTGTACGGCCGCGGCGCGGCCGATGACAAGGCCGGGATCATGGCGCACGTCGCCGCGCTGCGGGCACACTCCGGCCGGCTCCCCGTGGGAGTGACGGTGTTCGTCGAGGGCGAGGAGGAGATCGGCTCGGACTCTCTCCCCACGATCCTGGAACGGCACGGCGAGCGCCTGCGGGCCGACGCCATCGTCCTCGCCGACTCGATGAACTGGGCGATCGGCGAGCCGGCCCTGACGACGACGCTGCGGGGGATGATCCGGGTCGTCGTCACCGTCTCGACCCTGGACCACGGCATCCACTCCGGGATGTTCGGTGGGGCGGTCCCTGACGCGCTCATGGCGCTGGTCCGGGTTCTCGCCGGTCTGCACGACGACGACGGGAACCTCGCCGTCCAGGGGCTGCGCTCCGGGCACGCCGCCGACCTCGAGTTCTCAGAGGACCGCCTGCGTGAGGAGTCGGGGCTGCTCGACGGCGTGAGCACCATCGGGTCGGACTCGCTCCTGTCGCGCATGTGGACCAAACCCTCCGCCACCGTGATCGGGATCGACGCCCCGACCGTCGAGACCGCGTCGAACACCCTCGTGCCGAGCGCGCGGTCCAAGATCTCCGTCCGGCTGGCGCCGGACCAGGACGACCTCCAGGCTTTCGAGTGCGTCAAGGAGCACCTGGTCGGGCTGGCTCCCTGGGGGGCGCGGGTGGAGGTCGAGCTCGAGGAGCGCGGGCTGGGCTTCGCCGCCGACGCCGAAGGGCCGGTCTACGACGCCGCCCGCCGCTCGTTCGAGGACGCGTGGGGGAGGGCGCCGGTGGACATCGGGGTCGGTGGATCGATCCCGTTCGTCGCCGCCTTCGCCGAGCGCTTCCCGGAGGCCGCGATCCTTGTCACCGGTGTCGAGGATCCGGACACCCGGGCGCACGGAGCCAACGAGTCGCTCCACCTCGGCGAGTTCGAGCGGGTGTGCATTGCGGAGGCGATCCTGCTGGCGCGACTGGGTGAGCTGTCCGCGGCCGCGGACGTGAGCGACAGAACCCAGAGCCGATGACCCACGGACAACGAGGGAAGGGCAGCACGTCATGAATGAGGGCAGACAAGGAAGCTACGTCGAGCCGAGCTTCGAGCGCGACACCACCTACATCACCGACCGGGTCGTCGCCGAGGGGGCCGACCCCGACGGCGCGTCTGGCCGGTGGCCGGTCGAGCCCGGCCGCTACCGCCTCGTCGTGGCCCGGGCATGTCCATGGGCCAATCGCGCCATCATCGTCCGGCGTCTGCTCGGCCTGGAGGACGTGATCTCGATGGGGATCTGCGGCCCCACTCATGACTCCGACAGCTGGACCTTCGACAGGGACGAGGACGGGCTCGATCCGGTCCTCGGTATCCCGAGGCTCAAGGACGCCTACCTGGCCCGGGATCCCGAGTACCCGCGCGGCATCACCGTCCCCGCGCTCGTCGAGGTCTCCAGTGGCAAGGTCGTCACGAACGACTTCCCGTCGATGACGCTGGACTTCTCGACCCAGTGGCGCGAGTACCACCGCGAGGGCGCCCCGGACCTGTACCCGGACGCCCTCAGGGATGAGATCGACGGGGTCAACCGCCGCGTGTACACCGAGGTGAACAACGGCGTGTACCGATGCGGATTCGCCGGCACCCAGAAGTCGTACGAGGAGGCCTACGACCGGCTGTTCACCGCACTGGACTGGTTGTCCGAACGTCTCTCCGGGCAGCGGTACCTCGTCGGCGAGACGATCACGGAAGCCGACGTGCGGCTCTTCACGACGCTGGCCCGGTTCGACCCCGTGTACCACGGGCACTTCAAGTGCAACCGGGCCAAGCTGACGGAGATGCCGGTCCTGTGGGCCTACGCGCGCGACCTGTTTCAGACCCCCGGGTTCGGGGACACCACTGACTTCGTCGACATCAAGCGCCACTACTACGAGGT
>JBAUUB010000074.1:0-4018 GCA_049582485.1 Dermatophilaceae bacterium | reverse complement strand
ATCCGAGGGACTGCGCCTGCTCCACGGCCTCGGTGAATCCCATTCCCGTGGAGTCCATCTTGTCGAGTACGTAGTTGGTGGTCCCGTTGACGATGCCGAGGACCTTGGTCACCTCGTCTCCGGCGAGTGACTCGCGGATGGGCCGCAGGATCGGGATGGCCCCGGCGACCGCCGCCTCGAAGTAGATATCCACCCCGTGCTCATCCGCCGCGTCGTAGAGCGCAGGTCCGTCCTCGGCCAGCAGCGCCTTGTTGGCCGTGACCACGGAGGCACCGTTCTCCATCGCCGAGAGGATGAGGCTCCTGGCCGGCTCGATGCCGCCGATCACCTCGATGACGATGTCGGCCCGCCTCACCAGCTCGGCGGCGTCGGTGGTGAACAGATCCGGGGGTAGGCCGGAGCGCTCCCGACCGGGACGTCGGACCGCGATGCCGACCAGCTCCAGCGGAGCGCCCACGCGGGCGGCGAGGTCGTCGGCACCCTCGATGATCATGCGGGCGACCGACGAGCCGACGACTCCGCAGCCGAGGAGGGCGACGCGAAGCGGTGTCGGCGCCGTTGGCGTGCTCATGGATGGTGCTCCTTCGATGACGTTCGTGGTCTCGTGACGGCGGACGACGCGGGTCATCCGACGTCGAGGGCCAGCAGGTCCTCGATGGTCTCGCGCCGCACGACCGCGCGGGCTCGGCCGTCTCGGACCGCGACGACCGGAGGTCGCGGCGTGTGGTTGTACTGGCTGGACAGACTTCGACAGTATGCGCCGGTCCCGGGCACGGCGATGAGGTCGCCCGGGGCGAGGTCGGCGGGAAGGTACTCGTCGAGGACGACGATGTCACCGCTCTCGCAGTGCCGCCCGACGACGCGAGAGAGCATGGGATCCGCCTCGCTCACCCGGCCGGCCAGGGTGCACGAGTAGTCCGCCTCGTAGAGGGCGGGGCGGATGTTGTCACTCATGCCGCCGTCGACGGAGACGTAGGTGCGCGTCATCCGCTCGCCGACGACGACCGGCTTGACGGTCCCGACCTCGTAGAGCGTGAACGTGCTGGGACCGACGATGGCGCGCCCCGGCTCGATCGAGACCCGGGGCACCCCCGACCCGTCGCCGACGCCGATCGCCTTGCCCTCGCGAGCCACGATGTCGGCCATCAACCGACCGAGCCGGGCCGGTCCGAGAGGCGTGTGCTGCGATGTGTAGGCGATGCCGAACCCGCCGCCCAGGTCGATGTGCGGCATCTCTATCCCGTGCTCGCGGACGATCTCCGCGTGCAGCCCGATGAGACGCCGCGCCGAGATCTCGAAGCCGCCGGTGTCGAAGATCTGGCTGCCGATGTGGCTGTGCAGTCCGACCAGCCGCATCGACTCGGGCCGGGCGACCACCCGGCGGGCGGCCTCGGCCGCAGCGCCCGTCGCGAGCGAGAGCCCGAACTTCTGGTCCTCGTGCGCTGTCGCGATGAACTCGTGCGTGTGTGCCTCGACCCCCACGGTCACCCGGATCATCACCGGAGCGACGACACCGAGCCGACGCGCCACCGCGTCGATCCGGTCGATCTCCGTGAGACTGTCGACGACGACCCGGCCGACGCCGTAGGAGAGTGCCTGCTCGATCTCCGCGGCCGTCTTGTTGTTGCCGTGCATCGCGATCCGGCCGGCCGGAAACCCGGCCCGCTGAGCGACGGCCAGCTCTCCCCCGGTGGACACGTCGAGCGACAGACCCTCCTCGGCGACCCAGCGGGCGACCTCGGTGCAGAGGAACGCCTTGCCGGCGTAGTAGACATCGGCACCACCGCATACCTCCAGAAAAGGTGCGGCGAACTCGTCGCGGAAGGCCCTCGCCCGAGCGCGGAAGTCCTCCTCGTCCAGGACGTACGCGGGCGTGCCGAAGTCTCGGGCGATCGCGTGGACGTCGACGCCGCCCACCTCGAGGGCCCCGGCCGGGCCGCGGCGCACCGATGCCGGCCACAGCGGTTCCAGGAGCGCGTTGACGTCGTCGGGGTAGGGCAGGTAGAGCGGCGGCCCTCCGTACCCTTCGGCGTGGAGTGCGCCGGCCTCGTGTGCACGCATCGGCGGTCCCCTACATGCGCTCGGGAGCGGAGACGCCGAGGATGCCGAGCCCGTTGGCGAGGACCTGACCGGTGGCGTCGTTGAGCCAGAGCCGGGTGCGGTGCAGATCGGTGACGGCATCGTCGGCGTTGACCGGACGGACCCGGCAGGTGTCGTACCACTTGTGGTAGCGCGCGGCGAGCTCCTCGAGGTACCGGGCGACGCGGTGGGGCTCGAGGAGCCGGGCGGACTGCGCCACGACCCGCGGGTAGTCGCCGAGTGCGGCGAGGAGGGCCGCCTCGGTCTGGTCGACGAGGAGGGCCGCGTCGAAGCCGTCCTCACCACGCACGCCGTCGAGCGCCGCGAGCCGCGAGACGTTGCGGGTTCGGGCGTGCGCGTACTGCACGTAGAACACGGGGTTGTCGTTGGTCTGCTTTCGCAGCTCCTCGCCATCGAGGTCCAGCGGGCTGTCCGCCGGGAACCGGGCGAGCGAGTAGCGCAGCGCGTCACTGCCGAGCCACTCGATGAGCTCGTCCATGTAGAGGGCGTTGCCGAGCCGCTTGCCCATTCGCTCGCCGGCGATGTTGACGAGCTGGCCGATCTTGACCTCGACGTTGTGCTCCGGGTCGTCGCCGGCGCAGGCGGCGATCGCCTTGAGCCGGCCGATGTAGCCGTGGTGGTCCGCCCCGAGAAGGTAGATCTTCTCGTCGAAGCCCCTGTCCTTCTTGTCGAGGTAGTAGGCGGCGTCGGCCGCGAGGTAGGTCGGGACCCCATTGGCGCGGATGAGCACCCGGTCCTTGTCGTCGCCGAAGTCGCTCGTGCGCAGCCAGACGGCCCCGTCCCGGTCCTCGACGTGGCCCTGCTCCCGCAGCCGGGCCACGGCGCGCTCGACGGCGCCCCCCTCGTGGAGGGTGCGCTCGGAGAACCACACGTCGAAGTGGACGTTGAAGGCGTCGAGGGTGCGGCGGATCGCCGTCAGCTGGGCCGCGCAGCCGATGTCACGGGCGACCGGGACCGCATCGTCGACGGGCAGCTCGAGCAGGTCCGGCCGGGCGGCGAGGACCTGCCGACCGAGGTCCTGCACGTAGTCACCGTCGTAGCCGCCCTCGGGTGCCTCGGTCCCCCGCAGCGCCGCGAGGATCGAGGCGCCGAACTTGTCCATCTGCCCGCCGGCGTCGTTGATGTAGTACTCGGCCGCGACGTCGGCACCGGCCGCGCGCAGGACGCGCACCATCGCGTCGCCGAGCGCCGCCCACCGGGTGTGGCCGATGTGCAGCGGGCCGGTCGGGTTCGCCGAGATGTACTCGAGGTTGACCCGTCGCCCCGCCTCCGTGGAGCCGGTGCCGTATGCGGCGCCCGCCTCGACGATCGTCCTCGCCAGCTCGCCTGCGCTCGCCGCGTCGAGCGTGATGTTGAGGAACCCCGGCCCCGCGACGTCGACGGTCGCGACTCCGGCCACCGAGCGCAGGCGCTCAGCGAGCACCTCCGCGACCTCTCGCGGAGGTCGACCGGCAGGTTTGGCGAGCTGCAGGGCGAGGTTGGTGGCCCAGTCCCCGTGGTCGCGGCTCCGCGGCCGCTCGACGCGCACCTCCGCGGGGACCGACACGCTCAGCTGCCCGGCGGCGACGGCATCACCCAGGGCAGCGCGGATCGCTGCGGAAAGGTCCTCAGGGGTCATTCCGCCAAGTCTAGGTCGCCGTCGGAGCCCGCCCGTCCGTTCCCCCACCGAGTGAGACGCGCGGCGACCGACCCGTCGCGCGCAGGCGGTGAGCACGCTCGTCGTCCCGAGCAGCGATGCGCGACCTGCGCCCGCATCCTGCTACTCTCGTCTGCGCCCGCCCCCGTAGCTCAGGGGATAGAGCACCGCCCTCCGGAGGCGGGAGCGCAGGTTCGAATCCTGCCGGGGGCACGCAAGCCGCAGCGAAGCAAGGCTGTGGGAACCCGGCAGGATGACGCGGAGGCTCGAACGAGTGAGAGC
>JBAUUB010000073.1:0-16201 GCA_049582485.1 Dermatophilaceae bacterium | reverse complement strand
TCCGCCCTCGCCTTCGCCTCGCGCTCGGCCTTCAGCTTGGCCTGACGGGCGATCTCGGCCAGGACCGCCTCGAGCCGGGCCTGCTCGGCCTCGGCCGCGGCGAGGTCTGCTTCGGTGGCGGCCTTCTCGGCCTCCAGGGTCTGGGTCTGGGCCTGCTGCTGTGCGGCCAGCTCGTCGAGCTGACGCTTGGCCGCATCCGCGGCCGCCCGGGCCGAGGTGGCCCGCTCCAGCGCCGCCTCCGCCTCGGCCTGCGCCTGCTGCTTCTCCACGCGCAGCGCCTCGAGCAGGGCCTCCTGGGCGGCCTGGTCGGCCTTGGCGGTGTTGAGCCGGCCGATCTGGCCGTGCTGGACGTCCATCACGGTGTCGACCATTGCGAGCCGGTCGGCGAACTCCTGAGGGGTGGTGGCCTCCATCGCGATGGCGAGCTCGCCGATGCCGCCCTGCTCCTGGTAGATCTGGGCGGCGAAGCGGGCGACGTCGTCCCGGGTCGCCTCGATCGCCTCGGTCGTGCGGGCGAGCTCGTCGCGGGCCCGCTCCTCCTTGGCCTGGGCCACCTCGAGCGCGGTCCGGGCCCGCTCCTCCTCGGCGATGGCTGCGGCCTCCTCGGCCTGGGCCTGCGCGAGTGCAGCCTCCGCGCCGGGGATCTGCGCCTGGGTCTGCTGCAGAGCGTCGTATGCGGCGCTCAGTCGCGAGCTCGTCTCCTGCAGGTCGCCGGTCAGCGACTCGACCTGGGCGTCGGCCCGCGCCTTCTCCCGGGCCGGGTCGTCGGTGGCGGCAGCCGTCACGGTCACCGCGAGCGAGGCCACGACGCAGGCGCATGTCAGCGCCGCCGTGCGCCGGACGGCACGCGACAGGAACTTCCCGACGTCAGGTCGTGGACTCATGAACCTCTGGGGTGGGGCCTCGTGGATGTGCTCGGCGTGCTGTCACAGACGTCACAACAGTCACAGGGTGCTCACGAGCATAACCGCGCACCAGGGCTGAGACAACCGAACGGCGGGTCGACTTCCCGAGCCAGCGGCACTAGACGCGCAGGTACCGCCAGAGCGTCACCGTCGAGGTGAGCACCGCCAGCGCCACCACTCCGGCGAACATCAGCGGGGCGACGGCGAAGACGTCGGAGTCGCCGATGAGCGCCTGGTCGAGGACGACCTGGTTGAGGAAGCGGCTGAAGATGTAGTGCACGGTCGCCCAGAGCAGACCGAAGGCGAGCAGGGCGCCGAGCACGGCCGCGATGAGTGTCTCGATGACGAAGGGGACCCGGATGGTGAGGTTCGAGGCCCCCACGAGTCTCATGATCCCGATCTCCCGTCTTCGGCTGAAGGCCGACTGGCGGATCGTCGTCGCCATGAGCAGGATCGCTGCGAGCACCATCAAGGCCGCGAGCAGCACGGAGAACAGGGTGATGTAGTTGATCACCGTGAAGAACCTGTTGAGCACCCGCTCCTGGTCCTGGACGTAGGCGACCCCCGCCGCACCTTCGAACTGGGACACGACGACGCCGAACCTGCTCGGGTCCTCGAGCTGGACCCGGTACGACTGCGGGATGTCACCGACCTGGATGTTGCCCGCCAGAGGGCTGTTGCGGAACTGCTCCTGGAACCGTGAGTACGCCTCCTCCTCGGACTCGTAGAACACCTGCTTGACCTCCGGCAGGGCCTCGAGCTGGGTGAGCAACGTGGACTTCTGGTCCTCGGTCACAGCGCCCGTGCCGCAGTTGGGCCGGCTGGAGTTGTCCGTGCAGAGGTAGATCGAGACCTGGACCCGGTCGTACCAGTACCCCTTCATCGTGTCTGCCTGACGCTGGGCGAGCAGGCCCAGGCCGAGGAGGTACATCGAGACCATCGTGACGAGGACGACCGAGACCGTCATCGACGCGTTGCGTCGGATTCCGGTCCAGATCTCACCGAGGAGGAAGCGGGGGCTCATGAGTGCTCGATCGTCAGGTAGTCGTTCGCGAGGTGTGCGGTCGTGGCGGCGGTGGTCACGGTCAGGAGGCCGGCATGTAGGTGCCGTGCTCGTCGTCGCGCACGATCCGGCCGTCGTCGAGCTCGATCACCCGGCGCCGCAGGTCGTTGACGATCGTGTCGTTGTGCGTGGCCATCACGACGGTGGTGCCCGTGCGGTTGATCCGCTCCAGGAGACGCACGATGTCCAGGCTGATGGCCGGGTCGAGGTTTCCGGTCGGCTCGTCGCAGAGCAGGATCATCGGCTTGTTGACGACGGCCCGGGCGATCGCGACCCGCTGCTGCTCGCCACCGGAGAGCTGGTGTGGCAGACGCTTCTCCATCCCGTTCAGGCCGACCATCTCGAGCGTCTCGGGCACCACGCGCCGGATCGACAGGCTCGACCTGCCGATCACCTGCAGAGCGTAGGCGACGTTCTGGTAGACCGTCTTGCCCGGCAGCAGCCGGAAGTCCTGGAAGACCACGCCCATCTGACGCCGCAGTCTCGGCACCTTGCGCAGCGGCATGGCGCCCAGATCGTGGCCGGCCACCAGGACCGTCCCGGAGGTGGGCGTCTCCTCACGCATGACGAGTCGGAGCATCGTCGACTTGCCGGATCCCGAGGGCCCGACGACGAAGGCGAACTCGCCCCGCTCGACCTCGACCGAGACCCGGTCCAGCGCGGGCCGGGTGCCGCGCGGGTACTTCTTGACGACGTTCTCGAAGCGGATCATGCGACGACTCCCCTGCTGTCCGAACCCCTGCTCTGGTCCCCCTGCTGACTCACCGGCTAACCCTCCCTGGCGGCTGACTTCTCCGCATTGCGCCGCCACCGGATGCCCGCCTCGAGGAACCCGTCGATGTCGCCGTCGAAGACGCCGCTCGTGTTGCCCACCTCGTACTCGGTGCGCAGGTCCTTGACCATCTGGTACGGGTGCAGGACGTAGGAGCGCATCTGGTCACCCCAGCTGGCCTTGACGTCCCCGGCCATCTCCTTCTTCGCCGCAGCCTCCTCGGCCTGCTTCATGAGCAGGAGCCGGGACTGCAGCACCCGCAGCGCGGCGGCGCGGTTCTGGATCTGGGACTTCTCGTTCTGCATGGAGACGACGATGCCGGTGGGTAGGTGGGTCATCCGCACGGCCGAGTCGGTCGTGTTGACCGACTGCCCACCCGGCCCGCTGGAGCGGAACACGTCGACCTTGATCTCGTTCTCGGGGATCTCGATCGAGTCGGTCGACTCGATGAGCGGGATGACCTCGACCGCGGCGAAGGAGGTCTGGCGACGACCCTGGTTGTCGAACGGACTGATCCGGACCAGCCGG
This sequence comes from Dermatophilaceae bacterium, assembly GCA_049582485.1. Lineage (GTDB taxonomy): Bacteria > Actinomycetota > Actinomycetes > Actinomycetales > Dermatophilaceae > F2B08. The sequence goes on along the minus strand of JBAUUB010000073.1, from coordinate 12,933 downwards.
TGGGTGCCGCCCTCGACGGAGAGGTGCCCGAACGCATACGGCACGTTGACCTCGAACGTCGCGGACTTCAGCCCGGCCTCCTCGGCGTACGAGGTGTCCATGACCTTGGTCGGGTAGCCGTGCCGCTCGGCCCAGCGCAGGTACATCCGCATGAGCATCTCGGCGAAGTCGGCGGCGTCGACGCCGCCGGCGCCGGCCCGGATGGTGATGACGGCCGAGCGCTCGTCGTACTCCCCCGAGAGCAGGGTGCGCACCTCGAGCTCGCCGACGTCGCGCTTGAGCGTCTCGAGCTCGCGCGCCGCCTCCTCCATGGTGGCCTGGTCGCTCTCCTCCTCGCCCATCTGCACGAGCACCTCGAGATCCTCGACGCGCTGGTCCATGCCGGTGACCCGGTCGTACTCGGCCTTGGCGCGGGAGAGGTTGGACGTGACGACCTGGGCGCGCTCCTGGTCGTCCCACAGGTCCGGCTGGGACGCCGCGGCCTCGAGCTCGGTGATCTGCGCCTCCAGCCGGGCAAGGTCGGTCACCTCGCGCACGGAGTCCATCGTCGTGCGCAAGTCCCGGATCTCTTGGGTGAAGTCGACAGCCACGAGGCCCAAGCCTACGTCAGCGAACCAGGCGCCCCCGGCAACGCCGAACCGGTGCGCCGGAGCACGCGGAGGGACCCGGTCGCGGACTGCTCCTCGAAGCCGCCCGGCCCCAGGGCGCGCTGGACGACGTGCCAGGGCGCCTGCCCGCCGTCGCGCGGGTCGGGGAAGACATCGTGGACCAGGAGCAGCGCCCCCGCGGTCAGGTGCGGGGCGAAGGCTGCGTAGTCGTGCTGGGCCACCTCCTCGGTGTGGTTGCCGTCGAGGAACAGCAGCTCGATCGGGCTGCTCCACCACGGTGCGACCTGCTGGGTCGAGCCCACGACCAGCGTGACCACCGGCTCCAGACCCGCGTCGTGGAGGGTGTGCCGGGCATGCGGGAGGGTCTCGAGGCGACCGGTTCGCGGGTCGACCAGACCGGCGTCGTGGTACTCCCAGCCGGGTTGGTTCTCCTCGGACCCGTGATGGTGGTCGATGGAGACGAGGTGCGCGCCGACCGCCTCGGCGGCCGAGCCGAGGTGCACGGTCGACTTCGCACAGTACGTCCCGATCTCGAGCCAGAGGCCGGCCCTGGCGGCCCCGGCGGCGGCGCGCAGGGCCTCGGCCTCGTCGGCGGGCAGGAAGCCCCGCGCCCGGTCGGCGACGGCGCGCCGCTCGGCATCCATCCGCCTCACCCGGTCCTGGTCGGGGCGACAGCCGGAACGACAGGGGTATGCGCTGCTCGCCCCACGTCGCGGAACAGCCCCGAGGCGGGGGTCAGGTCGTACAGAACGTCGCTGGCGAGGACGACCGCGGCGGCGCTCCACGTCGCCTTCTCCACGGGCCAGACGGCCTGGTCCGGCCAGACGTAGCCGGTCCAGTAGCCGCCGTCGGTGTCACGGTGGACCGCGACGTCGTCGAGCACGGCCCGGCCGGCGTCACGGCGGCCGATCAGGTCGAGTGCGATCGCGAGCTCGCAGGACTCCGCCGGCGTCGCCCAGGGACGGTCGGCCACGCAGCGGATTCCGTACCCCGGCACGACGAACTCCGACCAGCGCCGGTCGATGTGCCGGTGCGCCTGCTCGCCGGTGACGGCGCCGCCCAGCACCGGGTAGAACCAGTCCATGGAGTGCATGGGCTTGTCGATGAACACCCCGTCACCCGCCCGTGCTTCTCGCACGGCCGTCGCCAGCCGCGTGCGGGCCTGCCTCCACTTCGGCCTGTCGTGGCCGAGACGGGTGGCGATCTCTACTGCGCAGCCGAGGGAGAGCACCAGGCACGAGCTCCCGGTCAGCAGCCCCTGCTCCCACCAGTCCCCGGTCGGGGTCCGCCCCCAGGCGACCGCCCCGGTGGGCAGCTGCGCCCCGACGACGAGCTCGATGGCGCGCTCCAGAACCGGCCAGTGCCGGGCGAGGTGGTCGGTGTCCCCCGTGAGAAGGTGGTCGTGCCACAGCCCGACCGCGACGTAGCCGCACTGGTTCGTGTCGACCGTCGCCTCGGTGACCAGCTCCCCGGTCGTCTCCATCGGCCATGAACCGTCCGGCGCCTGGGTGCGCGCGAGCCACGCCATCGCGGCCCGGGACTCATCATGGCGGCCGACCACCCCGAGGGCCATCGCCGCCTCGACGTGGTCCCACGGGTCCGCGTGGTGGCCGCGGAACCACGGGATCTGCCCGTTCGACAACTGGTGGCCGGCGATGAAGTCGCCGGTCCGCTCCAGAGCGGGCCAGCGCATACCCATCAGGGCGCGCCTCTGCCCGGCTTGCGGAAGTACAGGACGACGCTCTTGCCGAGCACGGGGTTGAGCAGACGCTCGCCGACCTGGGTCAGCGCCGGCCGGGACATCATGTCCCAGACGAGCAGGCGGTGGTATGCGCGGGTCAGGGCCGTCTCGCGGTCGACGCCGACGGCGCACCTGAGCCACCAGTACGGCGAGTGCAGCGCGTGCGCGTGGTGGGACCCGGTGAAGACGAGGCCGGCGGCCTCGAGCGAGGTGCGCAGCTCGCTCGCGCGGTAGATGCGCACGTGGCCGCCCTCGACCTCGTGGTAGGCGTCCGAGAGCGCCCAGCAGACCTGCTCCGGCCAGCGCCGGGGAACAGTGACGGCGACGAGCCCGCCGGGGACGGTCACGCGGACGATCTCGGCGATCGCGGCCCGGTCGTCGGGCAGGTGCTCGAGGATCTCGGCGGCGATGACCCGGTCGAAGTGCCCGTCGTCGAACGGCAGGTCAAGCGCGTCGGCCACCCGCGTGACCGGATCGGGCGGCGGCGCGATCTGGCCCTCCAGGGCCATCGCCCCGACCATCGCCTCGACCTGCTCGAGGTCCTCGGCGGCGAGGTCGACCGCCACGGCCTCGGCGCCACGACGCAGGATCTCGTACGTGTGCCGCCCCTGCCCCGCGCCCAGGTCGAGCACGCGGTGCCCCGGACCCACGGGGAAACGGTCGAAGTCGACGGTCAGCATGGGGTCCATTCTGTGCGAACGGACCGCCTGCTCATGCAGGCGGTCCGTTCCGTGCTGGGTACTGCGTGATGAGTATGCGGTGCGCCGCAGCCCTCAGGCGCTCGCCGGCTCGCGGGTCGACTCGGTGGCCGTGGCCTCCGCGCTCTGACCCTCGGAGCCCGACGCAGCCTCGGGCTCGGGGGCCTCGGGGCTGGCACCGGTGGCCTCGGCGTGGTCGGCGAGGATGCGCTTGGCGCTCTCGCTGACCGTGCCGTCGAGGTGGATCGCAGCGCTGGCGACGACCCCCGAGTGACCGCTACCGCCGACGTAGATGCGCAGCTCGGCGTGACTCTCGGCGAGGAGGGCGACGGTCTCGCCGGCGGCGACCGCGTCACCATTGGTCGGCACACTGACGCAGACGATGTCGGCCGACCGTGAGGTCACGGCGTGCAGCCACGCGTCCGGAGGAACGTCCGCACCGAGGTAGGTGACGTCACAGCCGTTGCGTCGCAGGCTGGTCGCGAAGGCGAAGGAGCCGATCGTGTGGCGCGAGCCGCGGGGGGTGCCGATGACGACGCGCGGGCCGGTCACCCGGGTGTGCGAGGCCTCGTCGAACGCCTTGGCGAGTCGGCGCTCGATGCCGGCGCTGAGGAAGTGCTCCCCCGCGACCGACAGGCGACCCTCGGCCCAGGCCTTGCCGGTGGCCACGAGGATCGGGCCGAGCCAGATGTCGACGAGGTCGTCGAAGGAGTGGATGGAGAACGCGAAGTCGAGCTCGTCGGACACCCGCGGGGCGTCGAGCGCCTCGGCTGCCTGCAGGATGACCTCGATGTGCTCGGCCTCCTCCTCCGGGGTGGGCGGCACCGGGTCGGGTCGGACCTCCTCCGTGACGACGGGCAGCGGCGCACCCTCGCCGTCGCCGTCGTTCATGACGTAGGCGGCCGCGTGGCGCGGCGACCAGCCGGAGGCGATGAGCGAGCTCATCCGGGTGAGGCGACGAAGGGCGGCATCGTCATAGACGCGGTAGCCGCCCTCGGTGCGGATGGGTTCGACGACGCCGTAGCGGCGCTCCCATGCTCGGAGCGTGGACGGACTGACTCCGCAGAGTCGAGCTGCGCTGCTGACTGAGTGCATGTGGATGACTATACCCCCAAAACCCTGCACATACCTTGTACGTGCAGATGAACCTTGTACAAGACATGGTTTCTACCCTTGCGGGTGGGCACTGATCGCCTCCCGGTACACCTCCGCGGTCCGCGCGCCGATGGCGGTCCAGCTGAAGCGCTCGGCCACTCGTGCCCTACCGGCCTCCCCCATCCGGGCCCGCAGGCCCGGGTCGGCGAGGAGCTTGTCGAGGGCGACCGTCAACGCTCCGGGGTCACCGGCGGGCACGAGCAGTCCGGCGCGCCCGTCGCGGCCGACGACCTCGGGCAGGGCGCCGGCGTCGGAGGCCACGACCGCGCATCCGGAGGCCATCGCCTCGATGGCGGGGAAGGAGAAGCCCTCGTAGAGCGAGGGCACGCACCCGATCTCGGCGGACGCGATCAGGTGAGCGAGCTCCTGCTGGGAGAGACCATGCACGAAACGCACCCTTCCTCCCAGGTCCAGGTCACGCACGAGCCGCTCGGTCGCCCCGCCACGCTTGAGCTTGGAGACGACGACGAGGTGGGCCGGGCTCTCCTCCGGCAGCGCCGCCATGGCGCGCAGCAGGATCGGCACCCCCTTGAGGGGGATGTCCGCGCTGGACAGACAGACGATCCGGCCCGGGATGCGCGACCCCCGCGGTGCGAACACCTCGGTGTCCACGCCGACCGGGATGACGGAGAACTGCTCCGGCCGCATCCCGAAGTCCTCGACGGCGTCGTCGCGGCTGCTCTCCGACACCGTGATGACCGAGCCGTCGGCGAGTCCGCGGGCCACCCTGGCCTGCATGCGGACGAAGCCGAACCAGCGGCGCTGGGTGAGGCGGTGCAGGCCACGGGCCTCCGCGAGCGCGACTCGGCGGTCGACCGAGATAGGGTGGTGCAGCGTCGTGACGAGGGGCAGTCCGGCGTCGCGCACCCGCAGGAGCGCGGGCGCCAGAGTCTGGTTGTCGTGGACGACATCGAAGTCGTGGCGCCGGTCGACGAGGATCGGCGCGACCCGGCGGGCGAAGGTGCGCGGCTCGGGGAACCCCGCGGTGCACATCGTCGCGAACTCGAGAAGGTCGGTGCGGTCCCGGAACTCGGCTGGCGAAGGCGTGCGGAACGGATCAGCGTCGTCGTAGAGGTCGAGGCTGGGGACCTTCGTGAGGCGCAGGTTGCCGGTCTCCAGCGCGGCGAGGCCGGATAGGTCGGGGTACGGCTGACCGGAGAAGATCTCGACGTCGTGCCCCAGGTCGGTCAGCGCATGCGCGATCTGGCGGACGTAGATGCCCTGACCACCCGAGTGCGGCTTGGAGCGGTATGAGGTCAGTGCGATGCGCAGGGGCCTGTCGAGACCCGGCCGCGGACCTCCCGCACGAACGTTCACCCGACGACCCTACCCGCGGGTCACGTCTGCGACGGAAGCGGAATCAGCCGACGAACCCGGCGCGTGCGCTGCCGCTCACGGTGATCGTGACCGAGCTGCCGACCGACTCGAGCAGTGGACCGACGACCGGCAGCTCGACGCGACCCGCGACGACAACGACCGCGGTCTCGCCGTCCGCAGTCCCCGTGCCCGGCTCGACCGCCCACGCCGTGATCCGGCTCGGCCGCTCCCGCACGGCGAGGTAGCCCGTGGCGGACTCCCACACGGTCGCGTCGCTGATCGCGACGGCGTCGTCCAGGCCGCGCTCGTAGGCGCGGGCGTCCAGAGCATCGGCTGCGTCGAGCGCCGCCCCGTCCGCGACGTCGAGCAGCTGCACCCGGGCGAGCTGGGCGCTGGTGGCCACCACCGTGCCGAGGATGAGCAGGACGGCGATCGCCATGCACCCCGTGACCAGCAAGGTCATGCTGCCCTTTTCATCGCGTGTGCTGCAGGCGCCCTTCGACGGCCGGCTCGACCGGCTCGGCCGGTTCGGCCGGTTCACGAAGCGCTCCGGAACCGGTCGACCGTCGACACCGAGGTCGAGTCGACCGGGATCTGGAGGGGCACGACTGCCCTGGCGAAGTCCGGGACGAGCGGCAGCGGCACCGACACTCGAGCCCGGGTCGTGATCCGCCCCTCGGGACGAAGGCAGGGCGCCCCGTCGCACCCGATCTCCAGTCCACCGGCGAAGCCGAAGTCCGCGAACGCGATGTCGGCCGCCGCGTGCGCACGTCCGGGTGCGCTCTCGGCGGACTCCGCCGTCACGTATGCGCGGCCCGCCTCCCGCGCGGCCTGAGCCACCGCATACGTCCCCGCTTGGATGCGCGCGACGGTCAGGACGAGGTAGATCAGCGGCACGAGAACGACGACGGTGAGGAAGACGAACTCGACCACGGCGCTGCCGCGGTCCTCGCGGTCCACCCGGGCGATGAGGCGACGAAGGCCACTCACTGCGCCTCCTCGAAGGCTCGGCCCGTGACGGTCAGGCCACGCTCCGGGCCGATCGGGCCGAGCACCGGGACGGGCGCCCGGATCGTCACGACGACGACCGAGACCCCGTCCACGCTGGCACTGCTCGCCGTGATGTCCTGCGCGAACCGGGCCGAGAGCGACCCGGTCACCACCTCCCGCGCCCGGGCCACCCCCGCCTGTGGGCCGGCGTCGAGACGTGCCCCGGCTCGGGCGCCCTCGGAGGCGGCCAGGGTCAGGGTGTTGCGGACATGGAGGGCGAGGCCGACCTGCATGACCGCGAGGAAGACGAAGACCACGAGTCCGCTGACCAGAGCGAACTCCGAGACCGCGGCTCCACGCTCGCCGGACCGGACAAGCGGTCGAGCGGCCCCGTCAGCGGGACACGTCATCGATCGCGTCGTTGAACAGGCGGGTGAGCGCCGGCTCGGCGAGGGCCCAGACGGCGGCCACGATCGCGGCGGTCATGAGGGTCACCATGACCCAGCCCGGGATGTCTCCGCGCTCCTCGTGGGCGGCGGCGATCCGCTGCCGCAGCCGGATGGTGAGCTCGGTCAAGGTGGTGGTCATGCTCGGGTGTCCTTTCGGTGACTGGTGAGGGGTGTTGCGGTCGAACGGTTTTCAGAGTGAGAAGCTGAGGAAGGAGAAGCCCGGGAACGCCGCGAACACGACCGTGATCGGCAGGATGAGGAAGACCACCGGGACCATCATGGCGATCTCCTTCTTGCCGCCCGCCTCCATGACGAGCCGCCGGCCCTCCTCGCGGACGTCCTGCGCCTGGGCGCGCAGCACCTCGGCCAACGGCGTGCCGCGGTCCACGGCGATGACGATGCCGTCGACGAAGCGGCTCAGGCTCGGCAGCCCGGTGCGATCGGCCAGCCCCTGGAGCGCGACGGGCAGGCTGGCGCCGGCCCGGGCGTCGGCGAGGCAGCGGCCGAGCTCGGTCGCGAGCTCGCCCTGGGACAACCGGGTGACCCGGTCGAGCGAACCGACGGCGCCCTCGCCGGCAGCGACGGATAGAGCGAGCAGCTCGGCGATCGTGGGGAACTCGGCCAGCATGACCGCCTCGCGGCGGTTCGCCTGCCGGGACAGGTGCATGTCCTTGGCGACGACGCCGATCCCCACCCCGACGACGATGAACAGCAGTCCGCGCAACGGAGAGCCGCCGGTGAGCCAGATGAGCGTGCCGAGGGCCGCGCCCCCGAGTCCGCCGAGGACGCCCCACAGCACCTGCTCGGCGCGGAAGCGGTCGACATCGGCGGGCATCCCGGCCCGTTGCAGTCGCCTCCGCACCGACTCACTGCCGCCGAGGACGACGTCGAGGCGGGAGCCCAGCTCGGCGACGAACGGAGCGAGGACACGGGCCAGACGGGCGTCTGCGCGGGCACCGACCAGGAGCCGGGACGGCCGGGGCGTCTCCCGGACATACGGCGCGACCCGGTCCATCAGCCCGATCCGACGTCGCGCCGGCAGCCCGCCCCAGATGAGCAGGACTCCGACCGCGGCCACCAGACCCAGCGCCGCACCGGGCCGGGACCACACCCCGGTCATCAGCTCGCTCATCGCAGCACCCGCCGTTCCTCGGGCAGGCGACCGATGTGCATCATCAGCCGGTAGGCCCCGATGCACAGGCCGGCGCCGACGAGCAGCACCATGACCCCCAGGCGCGAGTCGTATGCCTCGATCGCCCCGCCCCTGGTCGCCAGGATGGCCAGCACGATCCACGGCGCCGCGACCGAGAGGCGGGCCGCGTTGACCGTCCAGGTCTGCCGGGTCTCGAGCTCGGCCCGTGTGCGGGCGTCCTCGCGAAGGAAGGCCGACAGGGTCCGGAGCAGGCCACCGAGGTCGCTCCCGCCGACCTCCCGGGCCAGGCGCAGCGCCTCGACGAGTCGGTCGGCGACCGGGTCGGCGAGACGTTCCTTGAGCGCGTCGAGGCTCGGCGCGAACCGTCCGGTCGACCGGTAGTCCTCCCCGAAGGCCGCGAACGCCGGCCGGAGCTCCGCCGGGCCTCGATGCGCGAGCTGGGCGAGCGCCTCGGGCAGCGCCATCCCGGCGCGGACCGCGGAGGTGATGTTGTCGACCGCGTCGGGCCAGACCTCCCGCAGAGCCCGACGCCGTCGCCGGGCGCGGGAACGGACGAAGGCGAGCGGCGCATACGCGGCGATGGCGGCGAAGCAGAGCGCGACCGACGCCGCTCCGCTGACCGCCAATGTGACGAAGCCCGCGAAGAAGGCGGCGACCGCCGCCCCGCCGAGCAGCGCACCGGGGCCGGTCTGTTCGAACCCGGCCTGCACCAGCTCGTCACCGAGCCGGTCCCACACCGAGTCCCGACGGTCGGCGGCCGCTGGCGGGGTCTGCGAGGGCACCCACGTCGACCACCAGATGAGGAACAGTCCGACGCCGGCCAACAGTCCGGTCAGCACCCCCATCAGTGACCGCGGTCCGAGAGGAGGGCCGCCACGTCGAACCCGGCGCGCTCGAACCGGTCCAGGTGCGGGGGGAACCCGTCGGCGCGGGTGAGCTCGCCTCCGCGGGTCGTGAAGATCTCGGCCATCTCGACGACATCACCCTCGACACGACCCGGGACCGCCGCGATCTCGCGCACCCGTCGGGTGCCGTCGCGCTCGAGAGCGGCGTGGATGACCAGGTCGATCGACCCGGCGACGGTCGGGACGACGAACCGCGACCCGACGTTCTCGCCGGCCAGCAGCGGCAGGGTGCACAGCTTCGTGATCGCCTCGCGCGCGCTGTTGGCGTGGATGCTGGCCATCCCCGGCAGGCCCGAGTTGAGCGCGATGAGCAAGTCGAGCGACTCCTCCTGGCGCACCTCGCCGACGATGATCCGCGAGGGCCGCATCCGCAGCGCCTCCTTGACCAGACGGCGCAGCGGCACCTCGCCGGTCCCCTCCAGACTCGGCTGCCGACACTGCATCGAGACCACGTCGCGCTGCGGCACCTTCAGCTCGAAGACCTCCTCGCACGTGACGATCCGGTCCCGGGGCGGGACGGCTGCGCTCAGGCAGTTGAGCAGAGTCGTCTTGCCCGCCTGGGTCCCCCCGGCGACGATGATGTTCAGTCCCGCCGCGACCGATGCCTCGAGGAAGCGGGCGGCCGGGCGGGTGAGCGTGCCGAGCCGGACGAGGTCCTCGAGCCGGTCGGCCTTGACGACGAACTTGCGGATGTTGACGACCCAGTGCTCGCGGGTGATGTCCGGGATGACGACGTGCAGCCGCGAGCCGTCCGGGAGGACGGCATCGACGAACGGGCTGCTCAGGTCGACCCGCCGACCACTCGTGCGCAGCATCCGCTCGACGAGGTCCTTGACCCCGTCCCCGCTGAGCAGGATGTTGGTCAGCTCCGAGACCCCGTTGCGTGCAATGAAGATCCGGGCCGGGTCGTTCACCCAAATCTCCTCGACCGTGGGGTCGTCGAAGTACTTCTGCAGCTCGCCGAACCCGGCGACGGCGTCGGTGATCGACTTGACCGCGTCGTCGAGGTCGCCGAGGGCCGGCAGCCCACCGGACATCGACCGCTCGTCGTAGTCCGCGACCGCCTCCTGCACGACCGCGCGGGCACCGGCGACGTCGGCCACCGGGTCGATCCCCCGGCGCCGGATCAGCTCGCGCACCTCGAGCTCGACGGTGGCCACCGCGTCCATGTCTCTCCTGCTCAATCCCTGCTGTCTGCTCCCCGGGCGCCCATCCCTCGGGACGCCGGGAGACATTGGAACACGAGTGGGACGGATCCCGAATTCCGTTGTCCACAGTGGGAATCGGTCCCTTACCTCCCCTTGACGGAGTCTTTGCCGACAGTATGCGGTGCCCCGGCCTCCCCTAGACCCACCTGCGCACCGATCGGGTGCGGTCCAGGAGCGCGCACCCAGCGCATACATCCACGATCCGAGAGGCGTAGGTTTGGGGACAGGCCCGACGACCGCCGGACTTCCACATCGATGTGAAGGTGAGTGAGATCCATGTCAGGTAGCGCAAACGGCAGAACCGCCGCGACCACGGGGACGGGCGCCGCGCGCCATGTTCGCAACGTCGTCGTGGTCGGCCCCACCGGAGCAGGCAAGACGATGCTCGTCGAGTCGCTCCTCTATGCGAACAAGGACCTGACCAGACTCGGCTCGGTCGACGAGGGATCGGCCACCATGGACCACCTCGACGTCGAGAAGCGCCTCGGCCACTCGGTCTCCCTCTCCATCGCGACCTTCACAGTCGGTGACACCTCTTTGACCGGCGGGCTGGAGGGCGTGCAGGTGACCCTCCTCGACACCCCCGGGCACCCTGACTTCGTCGGTGACCTGCGGGCGGGCCTGCGCGCAGCCGACGCGGCCCTGTTCGTCGTCTCATCCGTCGACGGCGTCAACCCGGGCACGGCGATGCTCTGGCGCGAATGCGCTCTCGAGGACATGCCGCGTGCGGTCGTCGTCACCCACCTCGACCAGCAGCGGGCGAGCTTCGCCGAGACCGTCGCGACCTGCACCGCCGCCTTCGGTGAAGGCGTCCACCCCATCTACGTCCCGCTCGGCGAGGAGTCGCTCGGCCTGCTCTCCAGGACCGTCCGCAGCGGCGACGGCAGTGTCCGCGACGCCACCGAGGGCGAGCTCGACGGCTTCGAGGACCTCCGCAGCGAGGTCGTCGAGGCGATCATCACCGAGAGCGAGGACGAGGGGCTGCTCGAGCGCTACCTCGGCGGCGAGGAGATCTCGTTCGACCAGATCGTCGCCGACCTGACCAAGGCCGTCGCCCGTGGCAGCTTCTACCCCATCCTCGCCGCCAACCCGGTCAGCGGCACCGGCGCCCGCGAGGTCATCGAGCTCATCTGCCGCGGCTTCCCGACCCCGGCCGAGCACCACCTGCCGGACGTGTTCACGCCCCAGGGCGGCACGGCCGACCCGATCGAACCGTCCGCCGAGGCCCCCCTCGTCGCCGAGGTCGTCAAGACGAGCACCGACGCCTACGTCGGGCGCATCTCGCTCGTGCGCGTCTTCGCCGGCACCCTGACCCCGGACAGTCAGGTGCACGTCTCCGGACACCTCGCCCAGTTCACCGGTGATGAGCGTGACGAGGAGTGGCACCGCGGGCACGACGAGGACACCCGGGCCGGCGCTCTGTCCGCGATGCTCGGCGGCCGGCTCACGCCGGTCGACAAGGCCGTGGCGGGCGATATCGTCGCCGTCGCCAACCTCGCCTCCGCGGAGACCGGCGACACGCTCTCCGACCCCGACCGACCCGTCGTCGTCGAACCGTGGACCTTCCCGCACCCGCTGTTGCCCGTCGCCATCCGCGCCGCGACGACCAAGGACGAGGACAAGCTCATGCGCGGCCTGGCCCGGATCCAGGCCGAGAACCCGACGAGCCAGGTCGTCGTCGACACCGAGACCGGCCAGCTCGTCCTGTGGACGATGGGCGAGAGCCAGCTCGAGCTGCTCGTCGACACCCTCAGGGAACGCGACGGGGTCACCGTCGAGACCGAGCCGGTGCGGGTGGCCGTGCACGAGACGGTGCGCGCGCAGGCCCAGGGCATCGGCCGTCACGTCAAACAGTCCGGCGGTCACGGGCAGTACGCCATCGCGCACATCACGATCGAGCCGCTCGGCGAGGGCGGCGGCTTCGAGTTCGTCGACCAGGTGGTCGGCGGTGCCGTGCCCCGCCAGTTCATTCCCAGCGTGGAGAAGGGCATCCGGACCCAGATGGAGCAGGGGGTCACCGGCTACCCGATGGTCGACATCCGGGTCCGGCTCACCGGCGGTAAGGCGCACAGCGTCGACTCCTCCGACGCCGCCTTCCAGACCGCGGGTGCGCTGGCGCTCAAGGAGGCCGCGTCGGCAGCGGGAATCCAGCTCCTCGAGCCGATCGACGACGTCTCGATCACCGTCGACGACGAGTTCGTCGGGGCCGTCATGAACGACCTCGCCTCGAGGCGCGGGCGGGTGCGGGGCACCGAGCCCGCCTCCGACCCGGGCCGCACGACGGTCACCGCCCACGTTCCCGCCTTCGAGCTGGTCCGCTACACGCAGGTCCTGCGCAGCCTCGGGCACGGCTCGGGCACCTTCACCCGGTCGCCCGACCACTACGCACCGGCGCCGGCGTCGGTGCAGGAGCGCCTGACGGAGGTCGCGAGCTAGGGCTGCGCACGCGGCCGACTCCGCGCGACCGGGACCCTGTGGATAACGTCCCGGCCCGCGCGGGGAGCGCGCTTAGCGTGTCGGCCCATGAGGATCCGCCTGGTCGTTCGCGTCGGGACCGCCCCGACACCGCGCGACGTCGTCGTCGAGACACCGCAGGCCGCTGCCGCTGACCTGCGTGCCGGCCGGGTCGCCGCCCGCCTGGCGGCAACCCTCGGAGCGCCGGGCGACGCTCTCGCCGTCTCGGGGTGCCTCCTCGACGACGACGCGCCT
>JBAUUB010000072.1:0-1688 GCA_049582485.1 Dermatophilaceae bacterium | reverse complement strand
ACCAAGATCCTGTCGAGGCGGTGCTCCAGGTGGACACCCCCGTCGTCGCCGACATCGAGGTCATGGGGAACACATGCAAGAAGGGCAACGGAGTCATCCCCGTACACCTGCTGAGCACCCCGGTCTTCGACGCGACCGCCGTGGACCACACGACGGTGCGGTTCGGCACGGCGGCCGAGACGCATACGAGCGGCCGCAACAAGACGCCCACCCGGCACGTCTCCGACGTCAACAGGGACGGTCTGAAGGACCTCGTGTTCCACTTCCGGGCCAGGGAGACCGGCTACGACTGCGACTCGACCGACTTCGCGCTCACCGGTGAGATGCAGGACGGCACCCCCATCATCGCGGGGGGCGAGCCGGTCGGCTTCGGCCGGGACTTCCCGATCGCCCAGGACTGGTCCGGCGACGAAGGTCTCAGCTTCTGGTACTACGGGACCGGATCCGGCGACGACGTCACGGTGACGCTCAAGGAGAACCGCGCCCCGGACCCCGGCCCCGACGGTTGGAAGCTGGCCTGGGCCGACGAGTTCGACGAGCCTGCGGGCTCTCCCCCGAACCAGGCGAACTGGGCCTACGAGCTCGGCGACACCACCCCCGACGGCAAGAACGGCTGGGGCAACGAGGAGCGTCAGTACTACACGGACGACCCGAAGAACGCCGCGACCGACGGCGACGGCAACCTCGTCATCACGCTCGACGAAGCGGACGGCTCCCAGGAGTGCTACTACGGTGCGTGCGAGTTCGAGTCGGCCCGTCTCATCACCCAGAACAAGGCGGAGTTCGCCTACGGGCGCATCGAGTCGCGGCTCAAGGTGCCCACCGGAGGCGACGGGCTGTGGCCGGCGTTCTGGAGCCTCGGCACCGACATCACCTACAACCCGTGGCCGGGCGCCGGCGAGATCGACATCATGGAGTACGTCAGCCGGGAGCCGAACGAGATCTTCGGCACGATCCACGGACCTGGCTACGCCGGCGGTGAGAGCTTCGGCGGCATCTACGACTTCGGCACCCGCGTGGACGCTGAGTACCACACCTTCACCGTGGAGTGGGAGCCGAACCTCATCGTCTGGTACGTCGACGGTATCGAGTACCACCGCGCCATTCCGAGCGATGTTTCTCCGAACCCGTGGGTCTTCGAGAAGCCGTTCTTCCTGCTTCTGAACTTCGCGATCGGCGGCAACTTCGGCGGTGCGATCGACCCGGCGAACACCTACCCCCAGGAGTATCTCGTCGACTACGTGCGGGTCTACCAGGGCCCGGACACCGCGGAGCGGTGGGAGACCTCGTTCGCGGACACCGTCGCCGGATGGCAGCGGGTCACTGTGCCGCTCGATGACTCCTGGAGCCGCAGCGCCGACCAGCCGGTTGGCGCGCCCAACGACGGCCTGAGCCTGGACGAGGTCTGGGGCTACGGGTTCGAGCTCCAGGGCGGCGGGACGGCGAGCGGCAGCGTCGCGTTCGACCTCATCACCCTGGATCCCAGGCCGAAGCCGGCCGAGGTAACGGTGACCACCCTCGAGGACAGCGGAGAGGGTTCGCTGCGCCAGGCCCTCACCGAGGTCGCCGATGGCGGCACGATCAGCTTCGAGCCGAGCCTCGCCGGTGAGACGCTGACCCTGACGTCGGGACAGCTGGAGATCGTCGGGTCGGTGACGATCGACGGTCCGGACGGAGGGCCGGTGACC
>JBAUUB010000071.1:0-7894 GCA_049582485.1 Dermatophilaceae bacterium | reverse complement strand
CGCGGGGCCCGCACCCGGGGCGAGCCCCGCATACGGAGCTCCGGCACCCGGGCCGGCCCCCGCATACGGCGCTCCGGTCGGCGCTGCGCTCAGTCCGCAGGAGGAGAAGGGCTGGTCGCTCGCCGCGCACCTGCTCGTCCTGGTGGGCGGCTTCGTCGCGCCGCTGATCATCTGGCTGGTCTTCAAGGGTCGCGGGCCGTTCCTCGAGCACCACGCGAAGGAGTCCCTGAACTTCCAGATCACGGTGACGATCGCCGCGATCGTCTCGGTGCTCGCGATGTTCCTGCTCGTCGGCTTCGTGATGATCCTGGTCCTCATCCCGTGGATGATCATCATGCCGATCCTCGCGGCCGTGAAGGCGAACAACGGAGAGTGGTACCGCTATCCGCTGACGCTCCGACTGATCAAGTGACCCGCTGACGGGTCTCGACTCCCGTCCGCACGAGGGGGCGCTCAGGATCATCCCTGAGCGCCCCCTTGGTTCGTCCCTGAACTCGCCCGCGCGGGGATGTCTGAGGCACAGCGGTGCGCTTGACTGGATATCGAGACACCGACCCCCAGCAAGGAGAGCACCATGAGTCAGTACGGCCAGGACCCCGCCTACCAGCCCCCCACCCCATACCAGTCGCCCGGCCCGATCTCGGGCATGTCGGCCGAGGACCGCAACCTCGGCACCATCGCCCACGTCACGCCGCTCGTGCTGATGCTGATCAGCGGCGGGCTCGCCGGCTTCATCGGCTCGCTCGTCGTCTACCTGTACGCCAAAGACCGCGGGGCAGCTGCCCGTCAGTACGCGGCCGGCGCCCTGAACGCCCAGATCCTGGTCTGCATCGGAGCGGCGATCTCGTACGTGCTCATGCTCGTGCTCATCGGCTTCATCACGCTGCCGCTGGTCATCCTGTTCGGGCTCGTCGTGCACATCCTCGGCGCCGTCAAGGCCAACAAGGGTGAGCCCTTCAGCCCGCCGCTCACGCCCTCGTTCGTCAGCTGAGCGTCAGGGTCGCCGCAAGGTCACGACCCGAGCACGAGCCGGCGCACGACAGCGTCGGCAAGCAGCCGCCCTCGCATCGACAGCACCACCCGTCGATCGCGCAGGGCGGCTTCGTGCTGGACCAGGCCGTCGGCGATCAGCCCGGCCACGGCGCGACGCCCATCGGGGCGGAGCGTGTCGATGGGCAGCCCGTCTGCCAGCCGCACGCCGAGCAGGACGGCCTCGTCGTAGGCCTCGTCCGTCGTCAGGATCTCGCGCGCGGCAGCGGGCGACGCTCCCGAGGCGAGCCGTTGGGCGTAGGCGCGGGGGTGCTTGACGTTCCACCACCGCACGCCGCCGACGTGGCTGTGCGCACCGGGCCCGAAGCCCCACCACGAGCCGCCGACCCAGTAGCCGAGGTTGTGCCGGCAGCGGGCCGCCTCCCAGCGGGCCCAGTTGCTGACCTCGTACCAGCCGAGCCCGGCCGCGGTCATGAGCTCCTCGGCGAGCTCGTACTTGTCGGCGGCATCGTCCGGGTCGGGGGCCGGCAGCTCCCCCCGGCGGACCTGCGTCGCGAGCCGGGTGCCGTCCTCGACGATGAGCGCGTAGGCGGAGACGTGGTCCGGCTCGTGCTCGAGAGCCGTGGTCACCGACTGCCGCCAGTCGGCGAGGCTCTCGCCCGGGGTGCCGTAGATGAGGTCGAGGCTGACCTGCAGCCCGACGTCCTTCGCCCATCGGACCGCCCGTCCGACCGCGGCCGGATCATGGGTGCGGTCGAGCGTGGCCAGCACGTGCGGGATGGCGGACTGCATGCCGAGCGAGATCCGGGTGACGCCGGCTTCCGCCAGGACGGCGAGCCCCTCGGGGGTGACCGAGTCGGGGTTGGCCTCGGTCGTGACCTCGATGGGCCGGACCGGATCACCCGTGGTGCCGAAGACATCGACGAGACGGGTGACCAGGCCGGCGAGGAGTGGCGCGGCGAGCATCGTGGGGGTGCCGCCTCCGACGAACACTGTGCTCAGCCGCGGGAGTCGATGGTCGTCGCGGGTCAGGACGTCGACCGCGAGGTCGATCTCGCGCTCGACGGCCCGCACGTAGTCCGGCACCGAGGCCGCGTCACCGAGCTCGCCGGGGGTGTAGGTGTTGAAGTCGCAGTACCCGCAGCGGACGCGGCAGAACGGCACATGGAGGTATGCGCCGAACGGGGTCGCGCCCATCGCGTCCAGGGCGGTGGGGGGCAGGTTCCCGTCGGGCGGGACCGGCTCGCCGTCGGGCAGCTGAGGCACTCCTCCAGTCTCGCAGGGTCGCCGAGACCATGGCGAACGGCGTGTGTCCAGAGTCCCATCCGGCACATGAGTCACACGGCTCGGCGTGTCCCGGCGACACGCCGATGGCCGTGAAACTCGTCGAGAAAATCCGCTGAAAGCCTCTTGCGGAGCCCCCGCCGGTGGACTAGAAATATCCACATGCACTCACCTCCGGGTGAGAGCAGAGATCGAGAAGACGATCTTCGGATCAACACCCTCGACCTCACGTGTGGGACTTCGGTCTCACGCAGAGGGCCTCGGAAACTCATACTTTCCGAGGCCCTCACCTATTGGGGGCGGGGGTCGCGCTCATCAGCGCGGGAGCATGGGTGAGCGTGCGTGGCACGTCCGCGGATCCGCGGCCGTGGCGGCGGATCGACCTGGGCGTCGATCGCCTCGGCCGTTCTCGGTCGCCCCGGACCCGCGCATACGATGACGTGGTGACCGACGAGCTGCACGCGGGACGCTGGATCGAGATCGACGGGGTCGCCAACATGCGCGACCTCGGTGGGCTCCCGACGGCCGACGGCGGCCGCACGGCGTGGCGGCGGCTGATCCGCTCGGACAACCTGCAGGACCTCTCCCCCGAAGCCGTCGACCACCTCGTCGAGCGCATCGGCGTGCGCGACATCGTCGACCTGCGCAGCGAGACCGAGCTGCACCTGCTCGGCGACGGCCCACTGCGTGTTCTCGAAACACTCCAGCACCACCACCACTCGCTCCTGCCGGACCGCGCGTTCGCCGACCGGGTGCCCGAGCCGGACCGCTCCGACACCGGGCTCGGCTCACCCTGGAAGAAGTACGACGGGCGCCGCGACGCCCGGTTCTGGGCCGAGCACTACCTCGGCTATCTCTCGGAGCGGCCGGACTCGGTCAGCGCCGCCCTCGACGTCATCGCCCGCAGCGAGGGCGCGACGATCGTCCACTGCGCAGCCGGCAAGGACCGCACCGGCACCGTCGTGGCGATGGCGCTCTCGGTGGCCGGCGTGCCGGACGAGGTGATCGTCGAGGACTACGTGCTCAGCGACGAGCGGATCACGCGCATCCTCGACCGGCTCTCCTCCCATCCCGTGTACGGCGAGGCGCTGAAGTCGCAGCCCGTGGACGACCAGCGGCCCAAAGCCGCGTCGATGGAGGCCATCCTGGCGTCGGTGCGCGAGGGCTTCGGCGGCGCCGAGGGCTGGCTACGTGCCCAGGGGTGGGGCGAAGACCAGGTGCTCGGGCTTCGTCGTCGGCTGCGCGAGGGTTGAGCCTTCGCGCAGCCGTGCGCCGATCGCTCAGGTCGCAGGCTACGAGGCCGGCGCCGCCGGCCGCGGGAGAGCTCCTACTTCTTGGCCTTGGCCCCGCTGTCGTCGGAGGAGAGAGCGGCGATGAAGGCCTCCTGGGGAACCTCGACCCGGCCGACCATCTTCATCCGCTTCTTGCCCTCCTTCTGCTTCTCGAGCAGCTTGCGCTTGCGGGTGATGTCGCCGCCGTAGCACTTGGCGAGGACGTCCTTGCGGATTGCGCGGATGTTCTCGCGGGCGATGATGCGCGCCCCGATGGCCGCCTGGATCGGCACCTCGAACTGCTGCCGCGGGATGAGGTCCTTGAGCTTGCCCGCCATGGCGACGCCGTAGGCGTAGGCCTTGTCCTTGTGCACGATCGCGCTGAAGGCGTCCACCTGCTCGCCCTGCAGGAGGATGTCGACCTTGACCAGGTCGGCGGTCTGGTCGCCGTCGGCCTCGTAGTCGAGCGAGGCGTAGCCGCGGGTGCGGGACTTGAGCTGGTCGAAGAAGTCGAAGACGATCTCGGCCAGCGGCAGCGTGTACCGCATCTCGACCCGGTCCTCGGACAGGTAGTCCATCCCGCGCAGCGTCCCCCGCTTGCCCTGGCAGAGCTCCATGATCGCGCCGATGAACTCGCTCGGCGCGAGGATGGTCGCCCGGACCACCGGCTCGCGGACCTCCGCGACCTTGCCGCCCGGGAACTCCGAGGGGTTGGTGACGACGATCTCCTTGCCGTCCTCCATCATCACCTCGTAGACGACGTTGGGCTGGGTCGAGATGAGGTCGAGATTGAACTCCCGCTCGAGTCGCTCACGGACGATCTCGAGGTGCAGCAGGCCGAGGAAGCCGCAGCGGAAGCCGAAGCCGAGCGCCGCGGAGGTCTCCGGTTCGTAGACCAGAGCCGCGTCGTTGAGCTTGAGCTTGTCGAGCGCGTCCCGCAGTGCCGGGTAGTCCGACCCGTCGATCGGGTAGAGGCCGGAGAAGACCATCGGCTTGGGGTCGCGGTATCCGCCGAGGTCACGCGTGGCCGGCTTGGCCGCGTTGGTGACCGTGTCGCCGACGCGGGACTGGCGCACGTCCTTGACGCCGGTGATGAGGTAGCCGACCTCGCCGACGCCGAGACCCTTGGACGGCAACGGCTCCGGGGAGATGACGCCGATCTCGAGCAGCTCGTGCGTCGCGCGCGTCGACATCATGACGATCTTCTCGCGCGGGTTGAGGTTGCCGTCGACGACCCGCACGTAGGTGACGACACCGCGGTAGGTGTCGTAGACCGAGTCGAAGATCATCGCCCGCGCCGGCGCGTCGGCGTCACCGACCGGCGCCGGGATCTGCCGGACGATCTCGTCGAGGAGCGGCTCGACGCCCATGCCGGTCTTCCCCGACACCCGGAAGCAGTCCTCGGGCTCGCACCCGATCAGGCCCGCGAGCTCCTCGGCGTACTTCTCCGGCTGGGCCGCCGGCAGGTCGATCTTGTTGAGGACCGGGATGATGGTCAGGTCGTTCTCCATCGCGAGATAGAGGTTGGCCAGCGTCTGCGCCTCGATCCCCTGGGCGGCGTCGACGAGCAGCACCGCGCCCTCGCAGGCCGCCAGTGAGCGGGACACCTCGTAGGTGAAGTCGACGTGCCCCGGAGTGTCGATCATGTTGAGGATGTACGGCGCGGTGGTGCCGTCGGCCGACACGCTCGACCACGGCATCCGAACCGCCTGGCTCTTGATCGTGATGCCGCGCTCACGCTCGATGTCCATCCGGTCCAGGTACTGGGCGCGCATGGCCCGGTCGTCGACGATCCCCGTGATCTGCAGCATGCGGTCCGCGAGAGTGGACTTGCCGTGGTCGATGTGGGCGATGATGCAGAAGTTGCGGATCGCCGAGGGCGGGGTCGCGTGCGGCTGGAGCACGGTCGAAGCGCGAGGTGACACGGGTGGAGTCAGGCCTTCAGGTGGGTCGGGGCGAGCGCAGGTCGGCGCCCGTGGGATGCAAGGGGGTCTGGCGGTCCAGTCTCCCATGCGGCCCGAGTCCCGGCCGAATCTCGAAGGACCGCCGGATGGCGATCGGGGCCGGTGCGGATCTCGACCGGCCGGTGCGAGATCTCACGCCGAACTGGGAGCTTCGCACCAAACGCGGGGTGGGGACGGGTGGCGGGTCAGGGGGTCGGGAAGAAGCGGCCCGTGCCCGTCACGGCGAGACGCACCTCGTCCTCGGGCGGAAGGGCGCCGGTCGTGCGGACGATCACCCGCGGACCCGGTATGCCGTGCTCACCTTCGAGCCGGACCGCCACCGTCGCGTCGTGACCGTAGTAGGTGCGCTCCTCGACGTGGCCGACCACTCCAGGCTGGTCCACGCCCAGGATGCGGATCTGCTCGGGCCGCAGCGTGACGGTGCCCTGCGACTCGTCGCCGTTCGCGGTCGGACAGACCGTGTCGGCCGACAGGAGGACGCGGCCGAGCGCCGTGTGGGCCTCCTGGCCACGGACGCGCGCGGGCAGCTCGACGACCTGGCCGATGAACCGGGCGACGCCCAGGTCGGTGGGCCGCGCATACACCTGCTCAGGGGCGGCGTGCATCGCCACGGTGCCGTTCGCGAGCACGGCGACCGAGTCGGCGACCGAGAGGGCCTCGTCCTGGTCGTGGGTGACGAGCAGAGCGGTGGTGCCCGCGCGGCGCAGAACCCGGCGCACCTCGGCGCGCACCGACTCCCGCAGCCCGGCGTCCAGGGCCGAGAACGGCTCGTCGAGCAGCACCAGGCGGGGCTCCGGCGCGAGGGCGCGGGCCAGGGCGACGCGCTGCTGTTGGCCGCCGGAGAGCTCGTGCGGCCGGCGGGACTCCATGCCGCCCAGGCCGACGAGCTCGAGGAGCTCGGCGACGCGGCTACGCGGCTGTCGGCGGGTCAGGCCGAAGGCGACGTTGGCGGCGACGTCGAGATGCGGGAAGAGCGCGCCCTCCTGGGGGACGAGGGTGACGCCGCGCCGCTCCGGCGGGACGTGGACGCCGCGACCGGCGACGACCTGGCCGTCGATGCTCACGGTCCCGGCATCCGGGGGGACGAAGCCGGCGATGGTGCGGAGCAGCGTGGTCTTGCCGCACCCGGAGGCGCCGACGACGGCCGTGAGGTGCCCGTCGATCACGTCGAGGTCGAGGCCGCGGAGCACCTCGGCGCGCTCCGAACCCGCTCCGAACCCGACACCGAGCCCGCGGATCGTCACTTCACTCATCGGTTGGCCTGCACTCTCATCAGGATCAGCGTAGGGATCACGGCAAGGACGACAAGAGCCAGGCCGTACGGCGCCGCCGCGGCGTAGGCCGCGACACCGGTCTCGGTCCACAGGCTCGTCGCCAGGGTGGTCGACCCGGTCGGCTGCAGGAGCAGCGTCGCCGGCAGCTCCTTCATCACCGTGAGCAGCACCAACGCCGCTCCGGCGGCGATCCCGGGAGCCGCCAGGGGCAGAGTGACCTGTCGCAGCACCTGGCCACGGGTCTTGCCGAGGCTGCGCGCGACCTCCTCGATCCGCGGGCTGCTCATCGCGACCGAGGAGCGGACCGCCGCGACCGCCGCGGGCAGGAAGAGCACCGCGTAGGCGAGGACGAGCAGCGGCGTCTCCTGATAGATCGGAGTCGCGAACCGGATGCCGAAGAAGACGAGCGCGAGGGCGACCACGATCCCCGGGAGCGCATGACCCGCGAAGGTCGCGTGCTCGAGGAACCGGACCAGGCCACTGCGGTATCGCGCCGCGAGGATGCCGACCGGGACCGCCAGGGCGACGCAGGCGATCGTGCCGAGCACCGCGAACCACGCGGTCGTCACCGCGCTCTCGACGAGCCGTCCGATATCGACCCCGCTCGAGAGCCCGGTGGCCGACCAGTACAGGAGCGAGGCGATCGGGAAGACGAGCGCGAGCGCGAGGATGGCGGTCGTGAGAGGGCCGGCGAGCCATGCCCACCGCCCGAGCCGGATCGTGCTCGGGCGACGGGCCACTCCCCCGCCGACGCGCACCTGCTCCGAGCTCGCCCGTAGCCGCGACTCGCTGACGGTGATCGTGACGGTGAGCAGAACGAGCAACAGGGACAGGATCGCGGCCGGGGTGCGGTCGAAGCTCGACCGGTAGGAAGTGTGGATGACGCGGGTGAACACGTCGTAACGCAGGAGGGAGACGGCGCCGAAGTCGCTCAGTGTGTAGAGCGCGACGAGCAGGGCTCCTCCGGCTGCTGCGGGCCGCACCTGGCGGACCGTCACGGCCCAGAAGGCCTGCCAGGGTGTACGTCCCAGGCCACGGGCGACCTCCTCGGTCGCGGGGTCGATCCCCCGCATGGCCGCGACGACCGGGAGGTAGACGTACGGGTAACAGC
>JBAUUB010000070.1:0-8626 GCA_049582485.1 Dermatophilaceae bacterium | reverse complement strand
CGAGCTCCCGGTAGACGACGCCTTGCATCAGCCGGATGATCGCGGACCCGATCGCATGCTCGTCGCTCATGTTCGCTTCACCGTCACCTTCGCAAGCCTGATACGTCGGGCGTGGTCGGGATCATCTGGGTCGTTGATCTCGATCAAGGTCTCGTCGCTGTCGTCCATCTCGACCTCGATGTCGTCGTCGGAAAGCGAAAGATACCCGACCAGCTCGGCCGCGCCCTGGTCAATCGGGTACATCGCGATGATGTCGCTCAGAAGGGCAGTGCTGTGTTCGGGAAGGAGAGACCGGATATTCGCAGCCAAGCGCGCTGAGTCGATGTAGCTCTGGTTGAAGAGCAGGTCAGCCTCTAGGTAAGCGTCCTCTGCTGGGGGGATCAGGCTCTCGACCTCGGTGGTGGGTGGCGGCGAGTACAGCGGTCGCTCGAAGGGCAGCGAGATCTCGACGCCAGGTTCGTCCATGTCCAACCCAAGCGCGGGCGGGCTCGCGCGTAGTTCGAGGGCGTGTGCCTCGACGGCACGAACCAGCTCGAGAACGCGTCGGTTCTCGAGCCAGACCTGGTCGTCGAGAAAGCGACGCAGCTGTTCCGAGATCTGCCGCACGGTGCCCTGCGCTCGCTCGGCGGCCACCGCCCAATCGTGGTGGATCGACCGCACCCGGTGATCGTGCTCCACCACTGCCAGGTTGCTGACCTTCGACAGCAGGTCGGTGAGCTCGTCCTGGCGGGACTCTGAGAGAAGGAAGTCGTAGAACGATTGGAAGGTCCGACCTTGGTCGGAACGGGCGATGTCCGAGCGTGAGCCCATCAGGTCAGCGAGCAACTCGCCCTTGCTGCCGTCCCATGCTGCGATTCGCTCGCGCGCTGCCCTGTCCAGGCCGCGGAAGTTCTCCTCCACCTCGCGGAAGTCGCTCAGCAGGTCCCGGGCCGTCGCAGAGAACTGCTGATAGCGGTCCCTCACACTCGTCTCATCCATGACTGGGACGTTGCCGGCCTCGACGGCTGCGATGCGCTCGTTGATCTCATCCCGCTGCCGCCGCAGCTCCGCCAGTCGCAGATCGGGGTCGGACTCGGTGCCGTGGACGATCTGCCGCAGGAGCTCCACGACGGTGTGCAGACGCGACTCGGTGCCGACGAAGCTCCGCGCCTTCAGCGACTCGACCCAGGCGTACGCCCGCTCGAAAGCTGGCGTCGGCTCGTAGTGGACTTCGTCGTCACCGGCCGGATAGAACCGACGAAGGAAACCGGCTTCGGTGGCCGACCAGTCCTCAAGATAGGCGCGCGGATCTCTTGGAAAGCGGGTTTCGACTTCGTCGCCGCCGGCCTCGCGATTGAGCGAATAGAGCTGATCGTCCAGGGCCGCGGCGACGACGCTCGCCGGGGAAGCGCCGCGGTTGTTCTCGACGAAGAAGTCACCGAGGAACGAGAGCATCAGGCTCGCGTTGTTGGCGCGCAGCAGGCGCCAGGCGGGGTGCCTTGTTCGCAGAGCTTCGATCGTCTCGTAGTCCACCCTCGAAGCCTACGGAGCAGGTCCGACACGATTCAGCAAACCTGACTGATCAAGCCAGCGCCGACAGCAGGTTCTGGTCCAGGAAGCTGACGGTGGCCGGCTGGCCGACACCCTCTCGGCTCGGCCGCCCGACATTGTCGATCCGATCGAAACTGGCCTCCACAGCGGCGCACTTCGGCGAGGGTGAGGAGACGCTGCTCGACGCTTCCGTGCACGCACCGGCAGCGAGGCGGTGCCGACGCCGTCGACGTGCAGGTCGAGGACCTCTGCGGGCAGGCGCAACATGGCGCTCTGCGAGGTGTTCTCGCTGGCACCCGCGAGGAGCCTCGCCAGCCGCGCGCGTGCGGGGACCGCCAAGGGTGCGCTCCGTTCTCGTCTAGTTGCGTCCGTCGCCGGTATGCGCGGGTCCGGCCCGCGCGTACGTCACTGCCGGGGTGTTTGATACGAGCTGCCAGGTTCGACCGACAGGCCCTCTTGGAGGGGCATGTCACCCTGGCGCTCTCTCAGGCGCGGGGTCAGTCCTTCGCCCGCCGGACAAGCGAGATGGCGATGTCGCCACGGTTGAGGGCCTCGTCCCGCGCCTCGTCATCGGGCACACCGAGGAGAAGCGGCAGGACGCCCTCCGTGCCATACACCTGCTCGAGGAGGTCGGCGTAGTCAGCGGGGTCAGTGCCGAGGGCGAGGCGCCCGACCAGCGCCACGATGTCCGGAGCATCCTGAGGTCGCATAGCGACGAGCTTCATCGCGAGCAAGTGCTCTGGCGGCGCCCAGTCGACGATGAGTCCGGGCTCTGTCGGGCGAGCGTCCGACCCAGGTGGCCGAGGTGGCACCCACGGCCGTGCGTTGTCGTTCAGCCACGTCGGCGGCACGCCTTCATTTTCAGCCAGCAGCCGAGCCTCCTCCAGGATGACGGGATCCGATACGAGGACGTCGACATCGAGCGTGCGACGTGCGTCGTGGACGGTAACGGCGATCGCAGCGCCGCCGATCACGTAGACGCTGCCGGAGACGCCGCGCGTACGCAGCCGTGCGTCCAAGAGCCCGAGCAGGCGTTCGATCTCGGCGCGATCGAACCGGACGAGAGTCACGCTGTCACCAGGTCACGTTCGGCCGCATAGATTCCGTATTCGGCAAGCCAGTTCGGGGTGGCCTCGCGGACCTCGGATTCGTCGAGCAGGAGGCTGGGCAGGACCCACGCGTCCTCCCTGTGCAGTCGTCGGGCGGGACGGGTCGTCCAGGCGGGGGCTCGGCGGCCGGCCGTCAGGAACTCGTGTCTGGTCAGAGCAGCCAACAGCGCATCCCATCTCCGGTCTCCCGTCGTCCGGGGCGAGGCAGTCCACGCGTCGCTTGTCGCGTCGCCGGTTCTCAGGAGCTCACGCAGGTGGTCCCGACCCTGCAGAGCCATCTTCACGGCCCAGACGTCATCGCCCTCGCGCAGCGCATCCCGGATCTCGCGCGCGGTCGACACCGGCGACATCCACCCGAGGTCCCTGGCGGATTTCAGAGCAGCCGCCAGCCGCAGGGCCCGCAGGTAGAACGCAGCTGACGGAACGGTTCTGCCGGCCCGATAAGCACTGAAGCGGGAAGCGGAGGTTTCCAGGGCGGCGGCGAAATCGGCCTGACTGAGATCGCTCACAGCGAGTGCGTGTTCGAGACCCCTGACGACCTCCTGACTGTCCTCATCCACGTGGAGATGTTATCTGATCAGATAACGCCTTGCTGAGCTGAGCGCACGTGTTCGCTACGTCGCCGTGAGCCTGGATCGCACGACCGCGAGGACGGCCTCATTGCGCAGGCGGGGGGAACCGTTCGCCGTTTCGGTCCTATTGCCAGGTTATGGCGGGGGGACCGTTCGCCGTTTCGGTCCTCTTGACAGGGTGTGGCGCCCGGGCACGTGCGACCGGTCCCGGGCGAGCGGACGCGACCTCAGTCGCGCTCCCGCTCGAGCTCGCGGCGGTAGCCGGCGGCGGCGAGGATAGAGCAAAGGACGAACCAGCCGAGGACGATGGCCGCGCTCAGCGCGGGGTCGGTGGCCTCGGGCAGGCCGAAGGCGAGCCGGTCGGCCTCCGACGGCGCCATCGCGGCCCAGGCGAGCTGGCCGAAGTGGTACGTCGGGAGGAAGGGCGCGATGTCCTGCAGCACCTGCGGCAGCGACGAGAGCGAGAAGAAGAAGCCGGACGCGAAGGCCAGCGGCAGGAAGACGAGGTTGACGATCGTCGTCGCGGCCTTGGGCTTGACCCAGTAGGCGATGGCGGCGCCCATCGGCGAGAACGCGACGGTCCCGAGGACGAGGATGCCGACGGTGCGCAGCAGCGCGTCGATCTCGAAGTCGGCCTGCCCGGCGGTGGCCGCGAGGGCGATGAGGCCGGCGATGATGGCGAGGATGAAGACGACGTTGAGGGCGAGCTTGCCGGTGAAGTAGAGCCACATCGGCATCGGGGTGGCCCGCAAACGGCGCAACCAGCCCTTCTGCCGCTCGGTCGCCAGCTCGGCGCCGAAGGAGAACAGCGCCTGCGAGACGACCGCATAGCAGGCGAAGGAGACGAAGAGCATCGCCGTCACGGTCGTCCCGTCTGGTAGTCGAGTGCCGGCGTTCGGCAGGCCGAACATCGAGTACAGGATGATCGGCAGGATGACGACGCCGATGAAGTACTCGGGCATCCGCCGGTAGCGGACGATCTCGGAGCGCACCTGGGCGAGCAGCGCATACGGCGTGCCCCGTCCGGGGATCGCATCGGGTGAGGTGGTGCGGGGGTATGCGGTGGCGGCGCTCACAGCCGGGCCTCCAGTCGGTCGGTGGTCAGGGGTTCGTGCGAAGGTGCCGCGTCGCGGCCGGTGAGGTGGACGAAGGCGTCCTCGAGGGAGGCCTCGGCGACCGCGAGGTCGGCGACCTCGTGGCCGCCGGCGAAGAGAGCTCGCAGCACGGTCTCGGCGGAGACGACGTGAAGCCGCAGGGCGCGAGTGTCGGCGGTGACGCCGGCACCGGGGGTTCGGTCGCCCGCGGCGTGGTCGAGGGTGGCGACGTCGCGGACGTCGGGCAGCGAGCGCAGCCAGGGCTCCGGCGCGTCGGTGCGCAGGGTGAGGGTGCGCCCCGGCACGAGCTGCTTGATCCGCGCGGGTGTGTCGTCGGCGACGATGGCTCCGGAGGCGATGACGACGACCCGTTCGGCGAACTCGTCGGCCTCGGCGAGGTTGTGGGTGGAGAACAGGATGGTCTTGCCGAGTGAGGCGAATCCCGAGACCTGATACCAGAACTCGCGCCGTGCGGTGACGTCGAGCGCGGCGGTCGGCTCGTCGAGGAACAACAGGTCGGGGTCGCCGGCGATGGCGAGTGCGAACGAGAGCCGCTGCCGCTGGCCGCCGCTGAGCTGGGTGACCCGCCGGTCGGCGGATGGGCCGAGGTCGGCTCGCACGAGGACGTCCTCGGTGCGCAGCCGCGCCGGGTAGTACGCGGCGACGAGGTCGACGATCTCGCGCACGGTGAGGCTCTCGGGGGCGTCGGTGTCCTGGAGCATCGCGCCGACGCGAGAGCGCACGGACCGGCTCTGCGGGTCACCGCCGAGGACCCGGACGCTGCCGCGGGTCGGGCTGCGCAGGCCGAGGAGCATCTCGATGGTCGTCGTCTTGCCGGCGCCGTTCGGGCCGAGGACGGCGGTGACCTGCCCGCGGGGCACGTCGAGGTCGATCGCGTCGACGGCCCGCACCGCTGCGTAGTCCTTGCCCAGTGAGCGGGCTTCGATGGCGTTCATGTCGGCCTTCCGATATCGGTTTTCCGTGGATGACTCGACGCTACGGAGCCACCGGTGGCCACCGTCAGTGCCGCTCGTCACGACCTTGGTGGGGGTGACCGTGACCTGCGGCAGGGGTGCCTCCATGACTTCCGGCACGGGCGGGGGTCGAGGGGTTCGACCTACCCTGGACAGCATGAGCGAGCAGGCCCAGGGCGGCGAGCACGCCGGGCTCGAGCGCACGGCCGGGGTGGCGGGTGCCATCACCTATGCGATGGTCGGCCTCCTGCCGGTCCTCATCGACCTGTCGATGGCGTGGCAGTGGTGGGTGCTGTGGGCGGTGGGGATCCCGGTGTTCCTCGTCGACGTCCTTCTCGACGTGCCGCAGCGGTGGGCCCGCCTGCTGCTGGTCCCGATGGTCGCCATCGGCAGTGCGATGTATGCGGTGGAGCCGCTCTACGGGTTCGGCGGGGTGCCCCTGGTCATCACCGCGGCGAGCGCGGGCCTGATGCTGCCGCTGTCCGGTGGGCTCGCGGTCGTCGGCCTGCAGAGCGCGGTCATGGTCGGGATCGGGTGGCGCGTCGAGCAGGAGAGCGGCCTCATCGCCGCGGTATTCTATCTCGGCCTGCAGGTCTTCGCAGTCATGACCGGGCAGATCGCGAGGCGGGAGAGTGCGGCGCGACAGCGGATCGCCGAGGTGCACGAGAGTCTCCGCACGGCCCACACCGACCTCGCCCGGGCCCACGCCGAGCTGGAGGCGGCGCAGATCCTCCTCGCCGAGAACTCCCGCACCGAGGAGCGGCTGCGGATCTCGCGGGACCTGCACGACCTCGTCGGGCACCAGCTGAGCGCGCTTGCCCTGAACCTCGAGGTCGCCTCACACGTCGCCGACGGCGCGGCGGTCGAACCGGTGCAGCGCTCGCGGGTCATCGCCAAGGACCTGCTCGCCGACGTGCGCCACGTCGTCAGCCGGTTGCGCGAGGAACCACCGGACCTGCGCTCGGCCGTCGATTTGGTTGCGGCACAGCTGCCCCGGCCGACCGTCCACGTCGACATCCCCGACGGGCTCGACATCCCATCGGCGCCGGTCCGAGATGCCGTCGTGCGTAGCGTTCAGGAGGCGCTGGTCAACAGCGTGCGGCATTCCCGGGCGGACAACGTCTCGGTCACCGTGCGCAGGAGCGGCGGAGGCGCCGGCCCCGGGCTCGTCGCCGAGGTCGTCGACGACGGGGTGGGGGCCGCTGAGGTGGCCCCGGGCAACGGGCTGACCGGGATGCGCGAGCGGGTCGAGGCCTTGGGCGGGACGGTCGTCATCGACGGCACCGACGGCACCGACGGCTTCCGGGTCACCATCGAGGTGCCGGACGTCGCCGCCGTCGAGAGGGTGCGAGAGGCCACGTCGGACGTGCTGCGATGATCCGCGTTCTCCTCGTCGATGACCAGACCCTCGTGCGGGCCGGCATCCGCAGCCTGCTCTCGCTCGCCGAGGACGTGGAGGTGGTCGGCGAGGCGGGGGACGGCCAGGCCGCGCTCGACCTCATCGCGGACATCCGGCCCGACGTGGTCCTGCTCGACCTGCGCATGCCCGTCCTGGACGGGATCGGCACCCTGCGGGGGTTGCGCACGGCGGAGCACCGGCCGGCGGTCCTGGTGCTGACGACCTTCGACGACGACGACGAGGTCCTCGCCGCCCTGCGCGAGGGTGCGCAGGGCTATCTGCTCAAGGACGTCACCCTCGAGGCTCTTCTCGAGGCGATCCGCACCCTCGCCGACGGCGGCCAGCACATCCAGCCGGCCGTCAGCTCGCGCCTGCTCCACCGGCTCGCCGCGGGTGGGACGACCGGGGATGGTCCCGAGGAAGCACTCCGGCCGGAGGCTCTCACCGAGCGCGAGGTCGACGTCCTGCGACTCATGGCGGCGGGGTGGTCCAACCGCGAGATCGCCGCGGGTCTGCACCTGGCCGAGGGCACGGTGAAGAACCACGTGTCCTCGATCCTGCTCAAGTTGGGCGTGCGCGACCGCACCCGGGCAGTGCTCCGCGCCCTCGAGGCCGGGCTGGTCGACCGGGCCGGCTGAGCAGGCACACGGCCCGGGTCAGGTCGCGCGGTGCGACAGGGCTGGCTGCTACGGCGGTCGTACCACCCCTCTGGCCGTCCTGGCCCCACTCAGGAATGATCGCTTCTGCTCACGCCGAGGGTCGCGATGAGGTCCTCGTGGAGCTGCATCCAGACGAGGTGGCAGGACTCGACGGCGATGCCGTCGGCCCAGTGGTGCTCGCCGCGGATCACCCGGGTCAGGGCCGCGTCGTAGCGGCCGGTGTAGCCATCGAACCGCTCGAGCACGCCGACCAGCTCGGTGTTCAACGCACCCACCCGTCGGCCCATCGAGGTCAGTGTTTCGATGACCCGCTCGTCCCAGCGGAAGTCGGTGTGGTCGTTCGGTGCCATCGCGTTGCCCGGCAGCGGACGGGTCTGCCACCGGGTCACTGCCGTGAGGAAGTGGGCGTTGAGGGGGAGAAACCGGTCGTGGACGTCCGCGACAACCTCGCGGGCACCGACCTCCTCGAGCTCGTCGGTGAGCCGGCGCTGGTTCTCGGCCTTCCCCGAGTCGGTCAAGGACCACCCGGACGTGCCGGCGAAGCCGGACCGCCGCACCCAGCCGAAGGCTTCGAAGTCAAGCAGGTTCTCCTCCGTCTGTGCCCGATCGAGACCGAAACGAGAGGCCACCCGGGACGTATCGGCGAAGCCGAGGAGGGGCACTGCATGCAGCGCCAACGTGGTGGGGTCCGACGTCGCCGCAGGCATAACGGACATCATGCTGCCTCGGCGCGGAGAGCAGGACATGGGCTAGGTCCTCGAGCACTGAGCGCCGTAGCGGAAGCCGTCACCGTGCCCGTCAACGCCGATTACGAGGGCGGCTACACGGTCGATCCGGCAGGTGTTGCGGCGAACGTGACCCTCGCCGCCCAGACCGGCATCGCCGGACTCTCGATCGAGGACTCCTCCGGCGACCCGCATGATCCTCTCTTCGAGTTCGACCTGGCCGTCGACCGGATCGCCGCTGCACGCCAGACGATCGACGACAGCGGCACGGGCATCGTGCTGACCGGCCGGTCCGAGGGCTTCGTGTGCGGGCGCCCCGACATCGACGAGACGATCAGGCGGCTGCGCGCCTACGCCGACGCGGGCGCCGACTGCCTGTACGCGCCCCGGATCGACCGACTCGAGTACGTCACCGCGATCGTCTCCGCGGTCGCACCCAAGCCCGTGAACCTCCTCATCAACGCTCCCTTCACGACCGTGGCCGAAGCGGCGAGTCTCGGGGTCCGGCGGGTCAGCGTGGGTGGGACTCTCGCGCGCACCGCCTGGGCGGGCTTCCTGACCGCC
>JBAUUB010000069.1:0-5534 GCA_049582485.1 Dermatophilaceae bacterium | reverse complement strand
CACTGGTGCATCGCGGACGCGCAGACCGATCTGGCGCTCGGCGACGTCGTGCTCATCGACCGGGGCCAGGAGCAGGGCAGCGCCGAGGCGGGCTACTTCCTCTTCCCATCATCGCGCGGGCGCGGCGTGGCGAGCCGGGCGATGGAGGTGGCCATCGCGCACGCGTTCCGGGCGGAGGCGGACGGCGGGCGCGGCCTGCGTCGCCTCACCGCCCTGACCGTCGGCGACAACGTCGCCAGTGCGCGCGTGCTCGAGCGCGCGGGCTTCACCGTGTGGGGCCGGGAGCCGCGGTTCTGTGCGCGCGCCGACGGCAGCCTCGACGACGCGCGCCACTGGGTGCGGTTGCCGTAAGCGAGGCCGTTCTGCAGGGCGAGGTGTTATTTCACCTCCGCCGCCGGAACGACCTCCGCCGCCGGCACGACCTCCGCCAGCCGCAGCCAGTCGGCCATGAGGTCGAGCTCGGCAGCGAGCTCGGCCCGGTCCTCGGCCCCGCCGCGGCCGTTCTCCCAGGTCACCCGCTGGACCCGGAGCACACCGGCGGTGCGCTCGGACTTGAGGTCGACGCGGCCGACCAACCGGTCGCCGAGCAGGAACGGCAGCACGTCGTACCCGTGCACCCGCTTCTCCAGCGGCGTGTAGATCTCGATCCGGTACGTGAAGTCGAAGAGCGCCTGCACCCGGTCCCGCTGCCAGACGAGGGAGTCGAACGGGCTGAGCAGCGCGCGGGCGTGCACCGACCGCGGTCGGCGCGCCTCGCGATGGAGGTATGCGGTCCGCGCCCACCCCTCCACGCTGACCGGGCGGAGCACACCCTGGGCGACGAGGGACTCGAGCGCCGGACGCGCCTGCGCGGGTCGAAGGCGCGCGTAGTCCCGCAGGCACTGCTCGGTGCCGATGCCGTGGGCGCGGGCGGCGAGCTCGATGAGCCGCTCGAACGCCACCGACGGCTCGATGCGCTCCTCGACCACCTCACGCAGGCGAGGTGGGAAGACGCGCTCGGGCAGCGCATACCGCCGCTCGAACTGGGCGGTGCGGCCGGCCGAGACGATCTCGCCGGCCCAGAACAGGTGCTCGACGACGCGTTTGACGAGTGACCAGTTCCAGCCCCAGTCCTCGCGCGGACGGTCGTGGTCGTGCGCGAGCACGGCCTCGAGACCACGCGCCGTGACCGGGCCCCTGGCGGCCACCTCGGCCCGCACCGACTCGACGAGGTGCGGGTGTTCCCTCGCCGCGCGCTGCATCCAGCCCCACGACTCGGCGTGCGCCCGGTCCATACGGAAGCGGAACAGCGGCCACAGCTCGGGCGGGATGAGGCTCGCCTCGTGTGCCCAGTACTCGACGAGCCGACGCGGCGCGACGTCCCGCATCCGGTCCAGCAGCGCGGTGTCGTATGGCCCGAGGCGGGAGAAGAACGGCAGGTAGTGGCTGCGGGTGAGGACGTTGACGCTGTCGATCTGGACGATCCGCACGTCGCGCACGACCCGCTGCAGGTCACGGGTCGTGGCGGCCCACGGCTGCGGGCGAGGCCGGGTCAGGCCCTGGGCCGCGATGGCGATCCGCCGCGCTGAGGCGGCGGAGACCCGCTCGCTCACGGGCTCGCCGGGCTCGGACCTCCGTGTCCGGCCTGCCCGGCACCGCGCGCGGCCGCGCGGATGCGGTCGTTGATCGTGACGAGCAGGTGCCGGATCGTGCTCTCGGCGATCCCCATGCCGGACGCGATCTGCGCGGTGCGCTCGCCGCGGGCCAGACGCTGCAGGACGAGCTCTTCGCGCTCGTCGAGCTCGAGCAGGTCGGCGTCCACACCGCTGGACTCGTTGACGGCCGGGTGCAGCAGGCACGCGGCGACGGCCGGCGAGAAGTAGACCTCGCCGCGACGGACCGCCCGGATCGCCTCGGCCAACCGGTCGCCGGGCACGTCCTTCGTGACGCAGCCGAGGGCGCCGGCCTCCACCGCGGCGACGATGTCCTCGCGCGCGTCGGACATCGTGACCAGGACGATCCGGGCGTCGGGCACCTGCGCGCCGAGGGCGCGGATCGCCTCGACGCCGCCGAGCCGCGGCATCCGCAGGTCCATGACGACGACGTCGGGACGGGCCGAGGCGACGACGTCGACGGCCGTGTAGCCGTCGCCGGCCTCGCCGACGACCACGATGTCCCCGTCGAGCCCCAGGACGAGCCGCAGGGCGCGGCGGTACATGACGTGGTCGTCGGCGATCACGACCCGGATCGGCCGGCCGGTCACGAGGCGGCGGCTCCGAGGGCGGGGCTCACCGAGCCCGACCCGTTCGACGCGGCGGTGGCGGAGCCGTTGTCCGAGGAGCTGCCGTTGTCCGCGGCCTCGGTGACGTCGAGGTGGATCACGCCGTAGGACCAGCCGCGGCGACGATAGACGACGCTCGGGCGGTCGGTCTCGCTGTCGTGGAACAGGTAGAAGTCGTGACCGACGAGCTCCATCTCCTGCAGCGCCTGCTCGAGATTCATCGGCGCGCTGGCGTGGACCTTCTCGCGGACCTCGATCGGGGAGTCGGCGAAGCGATCCTGCATGCTGCCCGCACCGTCCATGCCGGCGCCGGACTCGTCGAGCTCACCCTCCAGCACGGTCGGGTCGAGGCGGGCGGTCGCGTGGGCGACGGACTCGGGAGTGCGATGTCCGCGGGAGACGCGACGACGGTCATTACGTCGCCGCAGTCGCTCCACGAGCCGGTCGAGGGCCAGGTCGAGGGCGGCGTAGCGGTCCTCGGCGCTCGCCTCGGCCCGGATCACCGGACCCTTGGCATAGCACGTGATCTCGATCCGCTCGGCGGCCTTGGACTGTCGCTTGTTGGGCTCGTGGCTCACCATGACCTCGATGCGCTGGGTCTTGGGGGCGAGGATCACTGCCTTGCCCACCTTGTCCTCGACGTGCGAGCGGAACGGCTCGGCGACTGTGGTCTGGCGGCCTGTCACGACAATGTCCACGGGGGAACTCCTTCGCAGCTCGGGGGACTCAACGCTCCGGGCCGTGTGCCCGGAGATCACGGCGGGCCAGGCCCTGCTAGCGGCACCTCACCCCCTGCCGGGGTCTCTCGACGCGAACCTTCATAACCTGACGCTAGTCCACATCCATGGGCCGTGGTAGGCCTGGGGTCACATCCGTCGGGCAGTCGCGCAGATCACTGCCGCGTGCACTGAGCGGGGGTCGTCCGGGCTCCCGGTATGCAGTGCTCGCCTCGCCTCTGCGAGCGTCGACCCGGTCGTGACGACGTCGTCGACGAGAACCACGTCCACACCTGCGAGAACGCTCTCCGCACCGCGCACGAGGCCCATCGACCCGGCCAGGTTGGCCCGTCGTTCGTGGTGGTCCAGGCCGGCCTGATCGCGCACGCGGCGCACGATCCGCAGCACCGGTGCGATCCGCGTCGGCCGGGCCGTGCGGATCCGGCGGGTGACGTCGAGGAGCGGCTCACGCCCCCGGGCCCGACGGGAGGCGGCCGAGGACGGCATGGGCACGAGGACGGGATCCTCGAGCTCCTCGATGGCCGCATCGACGACCTCCCCGAGCAGCGCGGCAAGCACGGGCTCGATGTCGGTGCGGTCCTCGTCCTTGTGCGCGACGACGATCCGGCGCAGCGCCCCTGCGTAGCCGCCCCAGGTCAGGGTCGGCGGGAAGCCCGGTGGCGGAGGCGTCGGCGCGTGCCGCCGCAGGTCCGCCTGCTCGGCCACGTCGAGGGCGCACCGTGGACACAGCACCCGGCCGGCCACGCCGCAGGCGGCGCACGCCGCCGGCCACACGAGGTCTCGCAGCGGGCGAAGGCTGGACAGAAGCACATCTCCACACCCTGCCGTCGAGGCCCTCAGCCCCGCAGCGCCATCGGCCGGCCCTGTGCACGACCCGCCCGACGACACCCCCGACTGTGGATTCCTCAGCGGGCGGCGACGATCACCTCGGAGCCGCGGTCCTGGGCGGGCAGCCACTCGGCGCCGACCCGCACGTAGACGAGGTCGCCCGGCCCGGTGACGACGAGGTTGCGCTCCCCGCCCGTCGAGGTGATGCGCTCGGCGCCCGCGATCGGCGGCAGATAGCTCGTGCGTCCGCCGACGGTGAGGATCGCCGGCTGCGGCCCGGGCACCGCCTCCCCGGCGGCGTCGAGCTGCTCGACCGGCACCGTCCGCGGCTGCGCGAGGATCGCCAGCGAGCTCTCCCCCAGCCACACCGCGTCGGTCACGGTTGTGTACTGCGCCGCCACACTCTGCGGGCCGACGACCGTCGTGGGCAGTCCGTTGGGCTCCCGGATGACGGCGCCGATGTCAAGCCGCGCGGGCCCACCGTCCTCGGCAGTGCTGATGACCGCGATCCTCGTGCCCTGCGGCGAGACGTCGCACGCGACGACGCGGCGCTCCTCGAGCCAGTTGACCCGCACCGCCCGGGCCGGTGAGCGCAGCGGGTCGGCCGGGGAGGCGGCGGCGTTGACGGCGAACAGCCGGTCGCGCGCGAGCAGGTCGCCGATGCCCCCGGCCCACAGCGACTCGTAGCGGTCGTAGCACGGCCGCCCGAGGTCCGACGCGAAGCCCGGCACGTCGTACCGGGTGTCCTCGCGCCACCGGCTCAGCGCGTCGCCGGAGATGCCGGCGAGCTCGGAGCCGGAGTACGACAGAGCCAGCTCCTGCCACTCGGGCTCGATGAGCGGGAAGCCCTGCTCGTTCGGCGGCGCGGGCTCCGGCTCGGCGGGCACGTCGTCCAGCTGTGGCCGCAGGGTCGCCTGCCCGATCACGGTGCCCTGTCGGATGAGCGGGGGCACGCGGGACGGGGTCGGCGGGGCCGTGAAGCCGAGGTCGCTCAGCGAGAGAACCTCCTCGACGCCGGGGATCTCGAGGGGGCTGCCCTCGAGGGTGATCTCGACGCGGTCGACCCCGCGGACCTGGGTCAGGGTCGCGACGAACTGGGCCCACAGGTTCGCCCGCGCGGTCGGGTTCGCACCGACGCCCTCGCCGCGCAGGTCCACCGTCGCGACGCCGTCGAGCACCGGCACCGCACCGACCGCCAACCGCGCGTCCGCAGGGATGTCCTCGCGCACCGCCCCACGCAGGTACTCGGGGGTGTCGCCCAGCTGCAGCTGCGCCAGGCGGGTGGCGACCCGGTCGGTCGGGACGTAGCGCACGTCCGGGATCAGCTGCCGCTCACCCGTGGAGACGTAGTGCACCGCATAGGGGTCGTAGAGCCGCTCGAAGTCCGCCGTCTGCAGCCAGCGTCCGAAGCCCTCCTCGACATACCGTATGCGCCACTCGCCGTCGCTCTGCCGCAGGACGACGTCGGTGGTCCGCTCCTCCTCGGTGGGCAGCTCGCGGTACATCCCGTTCCGCCCGATCTCGGCCCACGCGGGGACGGAGACGCGCAGCACGACCTCGTCCGGTCCGGGTGGCGGGACCGGCCCGGTCTCCGTCGGCTCGGCGGTCGGCGAGGCGGTGGGCGTCGCGGTCGGCGAGGCCGTCGCCGTGCCAGTCGCCGTCGCCGTGCCAGTCGCCGTCGCCGCAGCGGTCACGTCGGTCACCTGGGC
>JBAUUB010000068.1:0-3907 GCA_049582485.1 Dermatophilaceae bacterium | reverse complement strand
ACCCAGGACGGGCCGGGGTGGTGGGCGGCCCGCGACGCCATCGAGTGGGTCGCCGAGACGCAGGGGCAGGCGGCGCTGGCGAAGGTGCGCACCGCATACCGGATGGCGGAGGGGAGCGACGGGCCAGGTGAGCCGGCGGTCAACGCCGCCGTGCAGTGTCGGGACCATCTGCTTGGATCGCTAGACGACCGCTCGCGACGGATCCTGGGAGGGCTGATGAGCGCGCATACGCAGGTGGAGATCGCCGCCGCCGAGGGGATCAGCCCCTCCGCGGTCTCGCAGCGGGTGCGGCGCGACGGCCTCGGGGTGCTCGTCTCGGCCTCGGCCGAGCTGCGGCGGGTGCGATGACCGCCATCGCGATCACGGTCTTCGCACTCGCCTGTGCGGACCTCGCGCGAGCCGGCGACCGGGCCCGCGGGTGGGTGTGGTCCATCGTGGCGGCAGCGGCCGCCGCGGTCGTCGGGCTCGTCCTGCTCGGCGCCTTCGCCCTCGAGGAGATCCTGCTCGTGCTGTTCGGCGTCGGGGTCGTCGTCGGGTGGGTGCTCGCGACGGCGCGCGAGATGCGCTCGAGGTTCGACTACGCGCTGCCGCTCCTCATCCTTGGGGCGGGACTGCTGGTGCAGGCGATCGCCCTGGGATGGGTGCCTTCGCGAGAGTCCGGCGGGCTGCTCGGGGTGTGGGTCGAGCAGGTGCCGCTCGCGGGTGGGGCGGTCGCGCCGGCGACGGTGCTGCTCGTTGGCGCGGCGATGCTCGCTCAGCTGAGCACCGCCAACATCGTCGTCCGGCTCGTGCTCGCGAGCGTCGGCGCGCTCAAGCCCGCCGGCCAGCCGCAGGCGTCCGACCAGCTGCGGGGCGGCCGCCTGCTCGGGCCGATGGAGCGGCTCCTCATCCTCGGCCTCGGGCTCGCGGGTCAGCCGACCGCGGCCGGCCTGGTGATCGCCGCCAAGGGGCTGATCCGCTTCCCCGAGCTGCAGGCCCAGGCGCGCTGGGGTCTGGCCCGGGCCGGGGCCGGCGATGAGCCCGGGATCGACGAGATCACCGAGTACTTCCTCATCGGCAGCTTCGTCAGCTGGCTGTTCGCGCTCGCCAGCCTGGCGTTCATCGTCGTGTTCGCGTGAGGGATCGCCATCCGGCACGCGTGGGACGCGACGGTGCGCGGATGAGAGAGTGAGTCGACCACGTGACGAGAGAGGTGGCCGAGGTGACTGAGCAGAACCGGGCAGGCGGCGACGCCGCGGGGCGCGCTGCGGGGGAGGGTCTGGCCTCCGGCGAGAAGGAACAGCTCGTGTATGCGCTCGAGACACGGTTCGCTCCTCACCTCGAGGGTGCGGCGGCCGCGGTCCGCGAGGCGGAGCGTGGTCTGGCCGAGGCGCAGGAGCGGCTCGAGCAGGCGCAGCACGCAGCGGCATCCGAGCCGTATGTCTCCGACCCGCTGGTGTTCATGCGGGCCTCGGTCACCGAGGAGGTGGAAGGACTGGAGCGCAAGACCACGCCGAAGAAGCTGCGCACGTCCTACCGGTTCCTCCTCGACCGGGCCGTGGAGCTGGCCGGTGCTGAGATCCAGCGCCACCACGACGACCTGGACGCCGCGCGCCGGCAGCGCGAGGGTGGGGTCGAGGCGTGTCGCGCCGCTCTGGTCCGGGCTGAGCAGTCGCTGGAGGAGGCGCGGGACATGCAGGAGCGGGTCGTCTTCGCCGAGCAGTCAGCGCGCCGCGGCCTGGGCGTGCTGGTGGAGAAGCTCAGCGACGCATAGCGGGGCTCGTATTCCTGCGGCCCACCCGAACGATGTCAGTGCCGGCTGCGGTGGTACTCGACGAAGGCGAAGCCCTCCCGCTCGTCGCGGGAGACCTCGACCCACTCGCTGCGGTCGATGCGCGGGAAGGTGACGTCCCCCTCGGGCTCGAGGTCGACCTCGGTGATGAGCAGACGGTCGGCCAGCGGCATCGCGAGCCGGTAGATCTGCCCGCCGCCGATGACGAAGACCTCCTCGCCACCTCGGCCACCGGCCGCGAGGTCGAGGGCGACCGGCATCGAGCCGGCGACCTCGACACCGTCGTGGCGCCAGTTGCGGCCGCGGGTGATGACGATCGAGCGCCGTCCGGGGAGCGGCTTCCCGATCGAGTCGAAGGTCTCCCGGCCCATGACCATCGGGTGGCCCATGGTCGTGCGCTTGAAGAAGGCGAAGTCCTCGGGGAGCCGCCACGGCAGGTCGCCCTCCGCCCCGATGACGCCGTTGCGGGCGACCGCCGCGATGAGGGTGATCAGCGAGTCCGCTGCTGTGCGCGCCATCAGACGGCGATCGGGGCGGGGATGTTCGGATGGGCCTCGTAGCCGACGAGCTCGAAGTCCTCGAGCTCGTACTCGTCGATCGCTGACCGTGGGCTGATCCGCATCGTCGGCAGGGCGAGCGGCTCGCGGGTCAACTGACGTCTGGCCTGCTCGACGTGGTTCGAGTACAGGTGGGCGTCACCGAGCGTGTGGACGAAGTCGGCCGGCTCCAGGTCGCAGACCTGCGCGACCATCATGGTGAGCAGCGCATACGAGGCGATGTTGAACGGGACGCCGAGGAAGATGTCCGCCGACCGCTGGTAGAGCTGGCACGAGAGGCGGCCGCGTCCGCCGGGCTCGGCGGGCGGGGCGACGTAGAACTGGAACATCGTGTGACACGGCGGCAGCGCCATCGAGTCGACGTCGGCGGCGTTCCACGCGGAGACGATGTGCCGGCGGCTGTCCGGGTTGGTGCGGATGGAGTCGATGACCTTGGCGATCTGGTCGACGTGCCCGCCGTCCGGGGTCGGCCATGAGCGCCACTGATAGCCGTAGACCGGGCCGAGGTCGCCGTTCTCGTCGGCCCACTCGTTCCAGATCCGGATGCCGCGCTCCTGCAGCCAGCGCACGTTGGTGTCCCCCCGCAGGAACCACAGCAGCTCGCCGATGATCGAGCGCAGGTGCAGCTTCTTCGTCGTCAGCACCGGGAATCCCTCGGCGAGGTCGAAGCGCATCTGGTAGCCGAACACCGACCGCGTCCCCGTCCCCGTCCGGTCCGACTTGTCGACCCCGTTGGTGAGGACGTGGTCGAGCAAGTCGAGGTACTGACGCATGGGACCTGACGCTACCCGACGGGGGTGTGGGTCCGGGTCAGCGCCTGCGTCGCACCGTGAGCGCCGTGTGCGCCTGCTCCACCTGGTCCATGAACTCGTCCACGACGAGCAGCAGTCCGACGACATCCATACGAAGCACAGTGCCTCGCTCGAGCGTCACCGCGTTGGCGCGAAGGTGGTCGTCCGAGACCGCCAGACCCCAGCGGTGTCCAGCTCCGTCGATCTCGAGGAAGAGGCCGATGTCCTCCCAGCCGATGTCGAGATAGACCCGTCCGCCTGGTCCCCTTCGCATGATCTGATGCGTCGGCGGGGGCAGTCCCCGGCTACGACACAGTCCGGCGACGTCGAGCTCACCGAGCGCGTGGACACCGTCGCTGACCGCCTGAATGATCCGGTCGATGAACGCGCGCCGCGTTCGGCCCTGAATCTGCGCGCGCATGTCGACCAGGTCACCCGCCCGGTAGAGCCGCTGCTGCCCGCCCATCAGAAGGATGAGGGCAGCCTGCCGGTCGGAGACGGCCCAATGGGCAGCGCGGATGGCGGCGACCGTGGGTCGGGTCCGCGGCAGCCCGGAGTGGAGCCCCTCGCCGTCGACCCGGCGCCTGACCTTGTGGATGACGACACCCGGGACCGGGCGGATCGTGGCCAGATGGTGCACCGACACGTGGATGGCGTCGTCGGTGAAGTTCTGCAGGCCGGCCACCTGGAGTGCCGTCACGCCGTCGATGGTGGCGATCGACTCACCGACCTCGAACACCGCGCGCCAGCACCGGGCCACGAAGCTCAACCCGGCGGTGTGCAGTGCC
>JBAUUB010000067.1:0-5499 GCA_049582485.1 Dermatophilaceae bacterium | reverse complement strand
ACCTTGCTCTGGGTGTAGATCGCATCCACGGC
This sequence comes from Dermatophilaceae bacterium, assembly GCA_049582485.1. Lineage (GTDB taxonomy): Bacteria > Actinomycetota > Actinomycetes > Actinomycetales > Dermatophilaceae > F2B08. Next base: position 5,467 of record JBAUUB010000067.1, on the reverse strand, counting down.
GCCACCGAGCAGCGCCTTCTCGAGCGGGCGGAAGGCGAAGTCATGCTTGTGGTCGCGGCGGAGCCACAGCTCCGACGGGTTGTTCAGCGGCGGGACGAGCATCTCGGGCTTGTCGTACCAGTCGTCCGGATACGGGAACTCGACGAGCTCGATGTCGTCCATCGTCATGTCGTTGAGCATCAACATGTTCTCGATGCCCATGTGCTCCTGGATACGCCACCAGTCGTTCTTGATGGTGTTCAGGCTCTTGCTGATGCCGATCTTCTTGCCCTTGAGGTCTTCCATCCGGAAGATCTGGTCGCTCGCCCGGACGGCCATACAGCCGCCTTCGTAGACCCAGGTGGCGCCAAGCAGGACCGTGCGACGGATGTCGGCGTGGACGTGGATCGGCGGGTACAGACCGCCGAAGCGGATCAGGTTGTCGAGGTTGTGGATGTAGTGCGGGTACCAGTTGTTCTCCGGCGCGTGGCGGAAGTAGGCGTACTCGACACCGATCTTCTTGAACTCCTCCCGGCACCAGCCCAGCTCCTGGTCGACGTTGTTCGCCGAGACCATCGGACAGTTGGTGAACCACACCTCCTTCCAGTCCAGCGGAACGGTGGTAGAGACCCGTGGGGTGTCTGTGGCGGTCATGACTTCTCCTTGTCGTGTGCTCCGACGCGGCGAGCGATCGGTATGCGGTCGCGGCTGTTGTTCCACCCTCCTCCCCGCCGATCTCCGACCGCATCACCCGCCACGCCTCATCTTCCCCGTCCTGGGCTCACCCTCCAGGGGTGGGGAGAAGCCATCCACCGCGGGTGATCCGCTCACGCGTCGTTGCGCCGACCATGAGGCCATGACCATCGGTATCGCAGAGATCCTCCCGTTCGCGGTGGGAGTCGCCATCAGCCCGGTGCCGATCATCGCCGTGATCCTGATGCTCTTCTCCAGCCGCGCCAAGGTGAACGGACCGATGTTCCTGATCGGCTGGGCCGTTGCCCTTGCCGTCGTGAGCGGCGTCGCGTTCCTCGCCGGCGACGCGGCGTCCGAGAGCACCACCACCGACGCCGTCTCCTGGTCGCAGGTGCTCTTCGGCGTGCTCTTCGTTCTGCTGGCCGTGCGCACGTGGAGCAAGCGGGCACCGAACGGCGTGCAGCCCGAGCAGCCGACGTGGATGGCCGGCATCGACTCCTTCTCGCCGGTCAAGGCGGTGTCCCTCGCCTTGCTGCTCGCGGGAGTGAATCCCAAGAATCTGCTTCTCGCGGCCGGTGCGGGCGCGGCCGTCGCCGGCCTTGGACTCCCCACGACCGAGGCGGTGGTCTCGTTGGTCGTCTTCGTGGTCATCGCCAGCCTCACCATTGCCGTCCCGGTCGCCTACTACCTGGCCGGAGGCGACACCGCCCGCACCCGGCTCGACGCCGTCAAGGAGTGGCTCGCCCTGCACAACGACGCCGTCATGACGGTCCTCTTCCTCGTCCTTGGCGTGAACCTCATCTCCAAGGGCATCCCACCACTGATGTGACGGCGACGCGAAGCGAGTCGGCACCGGCGGAAAGGACACCGATGAACAGCACCACGATCGTCGTCGTCACGGCCACTCTGTTCGGCTGGGGGCTGATCTCTCAGCGGATGGCCCGGACCGACCTGACCGCACCGATCGTCTTCATCGTCGTCGGCGCCCTGCTCGCGTGGACGGGCCTGGTCGCCGGTCCTGAAGAGTCCGCGGCACTGACCCCGCTCGTCGAGGTCACCTTGGTGTGGGTGTTGTTCTCGGATGCCGCTCGACTACCGCTGGGCGAGCTGCGCCACGATGTCGGACGGTTCGTGCGTCTGCTCGGCGTCGGGCTGCCGCTGACCGTGGTGTTCGGCTGGGCGCTGTCCGCCTGGTTGTGGCCGGGCCTGGGCCTGTGGCTGGCCCTTTTCGTCGGGGCCGCACTGGCTCCCACGGACGCCGCGCTCGGCCTCCCCGTTGTGACCAACCCGCGCGTCCCGTCGCGGATCCGCCAGCTGCTCACCGTCGAGAGCGGGTTGAACGACGGCATCGCCACCCCGATCGTCATGGTGGCCATCGCCGGCGCGGCGGCCGCTGCGGGCCTGGAGTCCCACGAAGGAGCCGGGCCCGCGGTCGTCCAGCTCGCGCTCGGCGTGGTGATCGGCTGCGTCGTCGGCGCACTGGGTGGCTGGCTGCTGCGCATGTTCCGCCGCCGGAACCTGGCCGCCGACGACTTCGCGGGCATCGCCGTGCTCGCCCTGGCCCTGCTGTCCTACGGTGCCGCGCTGGTCCTCGACGGCAACGGGTTCGTCGCCGCCTTCTGCGGAGGTCTGGCCTTCGGCGCGACCGCCGGCCGCCGCGCCCCGCAGGAACTGGTCTTCCTGGAGCAGGTGGGCGAGCTGCTCTCGGTGCTGGTATGGCTGGCCTTCGGAGCCCTGGCCATGCCGATCATGCTCGACTGGATCGATGCGCGCATGCTGCTGTACGCAGTTCTCAGCCTCACCCTGGTGCGCATGCTGCCGGTCGCCCTGGCACTGATGCGCAGCGGAACACGTCGACGCACGGTGCTCTTCGTAGGCTGGTTCGGCCCCAGGGGACTGGCCTCCTTGGTATTCGCACTGCTGGCCCTGGAGGCGCTGGGACCCGTCGCCGGCGAGGCAGTGGCCATCATCGCGCTCACCGTGCTGCTCAGCGTCCTGGCCCACGGACTGAGCGCAACACCGCTGTCCGCCCGCTACGGGGCCGCCGAAGCAGCAGCAGGTCCGGAACCCGGCGGGCCCGTCGACGTCATCACGCTCCGCCCAGGGGCAGCTTCCCGCCGGGTCGGCCCGGGCCGAAACGAACAATCAGCAGGCATGTCCCACGGCTGATGACCGTGTCGAGCGCACAGAGGACCAACCAGCTACAAAAGGCCGTAGCAGATGCGGAGGGGGCGGCAGAGTGACATCGGGAGCGGACAGGCGCCACGTCTACATGGCGGGCGCCCTAGCCCTATCTGGGCACTGAGCCCCACCCCCAGGGCGCCTAGCTGGCTCACGATCATCGAGGCAACCAAGGCGACCACCGTGGCCGTCAGCGGCGCTGTACGGCGAAAAGCGACAGCAACGCAGGCCACCGCCAGGGTCGCGGCCAGTACCGGCCGCGGGCCCTCAACGTCAACGGTCCATAGCTCCGCCTGGGTGATCCCGAGGAGGCTGAGCGCCAGGACGCGGTCCGGCCACGGGGGAAGCCGCCAGCTCATGCGCTTCAGGGTAGAACCCATCGTCTCTGTCCGCGTCAGCCCGCAGGTGGACGAACATACCCGCCCGCGTCATCCAGGAGATGTACAGCAGACCGCTCGTACTGCCGATGTGCCGTGCCGCACTCACGCGGCAACCTCTCCTCATGCCCGGCCAGAAAGGCTGCGGCACCGGCCGGAAGGAAGACCGATGACCACCACCGACAGCCTCAACAAGACCTCCCCCACCACCGACGACACCCGACTCGCCGGCGTCACCCTCCGCCGCTGGACGTGTGGAACCGCGCTGATTCTGTTTCCTGCCCTCCTGGTGGTGCAAGCGCTCATCACCCCCGAGGACGGTGAGGGAGCAGCCATGTACACCGCAGCCACCGAGCACCGCACTGCTCTACTCGCCTCGGCCGCGCTGCTGATCATCTCCGGCGTTCTGATGGCCCCAGCCGCGGTCGCGATCACCCATCAAGCTCGCAGCCGCGGATCCGCTCTGGCCAACTGGGCGGCCGTGACAGCAGTCCTCGGAGGCATCGGGCACATCGCCATCGGGTACTTCTACGTCATCTCCAGCGCCCTAGCCGGCGGAGACCGCACAGAGATGGTCGCCTTCATCGAACGGCTCAACGCAAGCCCCGCACTGGGACTGTTCGTCTTCCCCTTCATCATGAGCTTCTCGCTGGGCGTCCTGCTCTTAACATGGGCCGCCCACCGCGCCGGCCTGATCGGGCTCTGGGGTCCCATCGTGACGACCATCGCGGTGCTGCAGCACCTGGCTCTACCGCCGAGCGTTCCAGGACAAGAGACGATCAACACCCTCGCGCTGATCAGCGTCACGGTCGTGCTCGGCTACCTCGGAACCCGCGTCCTGCGCATGAGCGACACCGCCTGGGCGCCCCGCAGCGCGCACTGAGCGACCCGCCCAACACCAGTCCGCCAAGGGTGGTCTGCCGGAAACACCCGGCAGACCACCCTTTCTCACCCCCACGCCACAGCCGTACACCCGGCGAAAGGGCCGTGCCGAGTCCCTCAGACACGGTCGTCCGTTCACGCCGTCCTGTCGCAGCTACCGGTTTCGTTATACGATTTTGGTCGTGGTGAACGAAGACCAAGTGACGGATGAGCAGATCCAGAAGTGGGCGGATGAGGCGGAAGCCGGTTACGACGTCGAGGAGCTCAAGCGGCGCGGGCGTGGCCGTCCTGGTCGTGGAGCCGAGCCGATGCAGGTGATCGCGGTCCGCCTGACGGCTGAGGAGATCGCGGCGTTGGACGCGGTGGCTGAGCGTGAGCACCTCTCGCGATCTGAGGCGATCCGGCGGGCGCTGGCCGACTACGCCGCGTGAGGGTCCATGCCAGCGCGCTCAAACACGGAGTGCCGCCTGAGGATGCCATGCATGCCGCCTACTGGTCGCTGTGGATCGAACCGCTCGAAGAAGACGCGTGGCCGCACAGAGAGTTGCGTCTTGGGTTCGACACGCAGGCGCGACTGCTCGAGACCGTAGTGCTCATCTTCGAAAGCGGCCAGGAGGTGGTCATCCACGCCATGCCCGCGCGACGGCAGTACTGGGACCTGCTGCCCTGAAACCCAGGGACTCATCCGCTGCCACGCCCATCACCCGGCGGTGTGCCGCACCTGTCGTTGACCCCCGAAGGCCGCCGGGCAGAGGCTCCGGGCTGGTTGTTCCATGTCCTACTGCCGGCCGCATCCGCTCTCGGTTGGCGTCGTAGAGTCCGTGCATGAGCGCCGGGCGGCACACCACCGATGTCGTTGCTCCGCTCGGATCCGGGAACAGGCACTGGGCCAAGGCCGCTCTGGCGGGGGCGGCGGTCGGGCTGCTGGGCGGAATGATCGGGCTGGGCGGCGCCGAGTTCCGCCTCCCGCTGCTCATCGGTGTGTTCGGGTTCCTCGCGCTGCAGGCGGTCATCGTGAACAAGGCGATGAGCCTGCTCGTGGTCGCCGCCGCGCTACCGGCCCGGCTGGTCAGCGTCCCCCTGGAGCAGCTCAGCCCGCACTGGCCAATCGTCGTCAACCTACTCGCCGGCAGCCTGATCGGGGCCTACCTCGGCGCCACCTGGGCCACCCGGATGGCCTCACGCACCCTCTACCGGGTCCTGGCGATCCTGCTGGTCCTAATCGCGGTCGTTCTACTGGCCACCCACCTCGGCCAGGTCCAATCCGCCGGGCTGACCGGGGCCGCACAGGCCGTGGCCGGGATCGTCGCCGGAGTAGTGATCGGGGTGGTCGCGGCCATCATGGGTGTGGCCGG
>JBAUUB010000066.1:0-49259 GCA_049582485.1 Dermatophilaceae bacterium | reverse complement strand
CCGCGCACGAGTGCCGCGGCGGCCGCCCACCGGCGGAGTGACTCGACGGCGGCGTCGATGCTCGGCCGGTCGAGCAGCGCCCAGGCGTCCAGCAGGAGGGCCGCCGCGTATCCGCCGCCGGCCAGAGGCTCGGCCCCGGGGGTCGCGATGACGATCGACGGGTCGGCCGCGACCTCGGTCAGCACCGTGCCGGCCCCGGAGGTGTGGACCGGCACCCCGGGGAATGCGCGCGCGAGCTCCTCTGCGGTCCGGCGGGCGCCGATGACCAGTGCCCGGACCGTGCGGCCGTTGCACTGCGGGCAGCGGTAGTCGCTGTCCCGGGTGTGGCAGAGCCGACAGACCAGACCCGTCTCGCGCTGGGTCATCCCGAGGGCTCCCCCGCACCGTCGGCACCGGGCCCGGCGCCGGCAGTGGGTGCAGGCCAGGGACGGTGCGTAGCCGCGCCGAGGCACCTGGATCAGGACCGGGCCGGACTCCAGCGCCGTCCGGGCGGCCCGCCACGCGCTGGACGGGATGCGCGCCCGGGCCAGCACCGGATCCGCCTCGCGCTCGGTGTCCTCGCCTGCGACGACGACCCGGGCGACGGAGGCGCGCACCGCGGCGCGCGGCAGCACGATCTCCTTGGCCCTCCCGGATTCGACCCACGACTGCAGCGCGACCGACCGGGCGAACCCCCCGCTGAGCAGGGCGGCTCTCTCGATCTCGGCGCGGACCGAGGCCACGTCGCGCACATGCGGGTACGGGGCCCTCGGCTCCTGCCACAGGTCGTCGCCATCGTCCCACCACGCGATCAACCCGAGATCGCGCACCGGCGCCCACACGGCCGCCCGGGTCCCGATGACGACCTTGACATGGCCGCGCAGGACCTTGAGGAACGCGGTGTACCGGGCCTGCGGACCCTGGTCCGCGGTGAGGACGACGTGCCGTCCGGCGCCCAGGCGCGAGGAGACGGCGGCATCGAGGCGCCCGACGTCGCGGTGGTCGGGAACCAGCAGGATGCTGCCCCGTCCACCGCCCAGGGTGGCGGTTGCGGCATCCGCCATCGCGGCCGGCCAGTCCAGGTCGGGATCGGTGCTCGGCACGGCGCTCCACACCGCGGCGGGAGCCTCTCGCGCCACCAGCCGACGAAGCAGGGCCGCCCCGGCGGGGTAGCGCGCCCACACCGATGCATCGGCGACGACGGGGGGCGGAGCCGGCTCACCGGTTGCGGGGAGGGCGCGCTCGGCACGGGCGTGACGCGGCGGCACGGCGAGTCGGAGCACATCGCCGACCACCCCGGCGTGCTCGAGTGCGACCCGTTCGGCGGCGGCGAGGACGTGGGGGGTGAGGACACCCTCCGGCGACACCAGCCGCCGAAGCGGCTGCAGTCTCCCGGGGTGCTGCGGCTCCTCGCGCAGGTCGGTGACGAAGCCGTCCAGGTCACGACCGGCGAACCGCACCTTGACCCGTGCACCGGGTGCCACGAGGTCGACGAGCTCTTCCGGGACCGTGTACTCGAAGGGGCGGTCGAGGTGCGCCAGACCGGTGTCGACGAGGACCGCGGCGACGCTCATGATCCGACCCTAGGTCTACGCCCCGACAGCCCTCTGCAGTGCCTCGACCCGGTCGGTCCGCTCCCAGGTGAAGGCGTTGACGATGTCCGCGGCCATGGTGCGGCCGAAGTGACCGTAGGCCGCCGTGGGCCGGTACATCGGCCGGAGCAGGTCCAGGCTCTCGACGAGGGCCGCCGGACGCAGGTCGAAGACCTCGGTGATGGCGTCCTGGATCCGCTCCACCGGCACGGACTCGGTGCCGAAGGTCTCGACGTAGAGACCGACCGGGTGGGCCTTGCCGATGGCGTAGGCGACCTGGACCTCGCAGCGCCTGGCCAGTCCGGCGGCCACGATGTTCTTGGCCACCCATCGCATCGCATAGGCGGCCGACCGGTCGACCTTGCTCGGATCCTTGCCGGAGAACGCGCCGCCGCCGTGCCGAGCCATACCCCCGTAGGTGTCGACGATGATCTTGCGACCGGTCAGCCCCGCATCACCCATGGGACCGCCGATCTCGAAGCGGCCGGTGGGGTTGATGAGCGTTCGGTACCCGTCGACGTCGAGGGTGGTGCCGGTCCGGACGAGGTCGTGCAGGACGGGCTCGATGACGTGCTCGACGATGTCGGGGACGAGGAGGTCCTCGAGCGAGACGTCCGGGGCGTGCTGGGTGGACAGGACAACCGTGTCGAGCCGGACCGCCCGGTCCCCGTCGTACTCGATGGTCACCTGCGTCTTGCCGTCCGGGCGCAGGTAGGGCACGGTCCCGCCCTTGCGAACCGCGGTCAGGCGTTCGGCCAGCCGGTGCGCGAGGAAGATCGGCAGCGGCATCAGCTCCGGGGTGTCCTCGCACGCGTACCCGAACATCAGGCCCTGGTCACCGGCCCCCTGCTTGTCGAGCGGGTCGATGCCGCCGGTCCGGTTCTCGTATGCGGTGTCCACCCCCTGCGCGATGTCGGGGCTCTGGCTGCCGATCGAGATGGACACGCCGCAGGTCGCACCGTCGAAGCCCTTGGTCGAGCTGTCGTAGCCGATGCCGACGATCGTGTCGCGGACGATCTTCGGGATCTCGACGTAGGCCTCCGTCGTGACCTCCCCCGCGACGTGCACGAGCCCGGTCGTCACCATCGTCTCCACGGCCACCCGAGCCCGCGGGTCCTGAGCGAGCATGGCGTCCAGAATCGCGTCGGAGATCTGGTCGCAGATCTTGTCGGGGTGACCCTCGGTCACGGATTCGGACGTGAACAGGCGGCCGGCCACGGATGGGCTCCTCAGGGTCGGGGATGAAGCGGGTGCGGTGATCGTCGGTCGGGTGGTCCGCAGGCAGTCTAGACGCGCTCAGCCGCGTCGACCCCGAGCGTCCAGGACGGCGTCGAGCACGGCGTCGGCGACGGCGGCCTTGCTGGCCGGGCCGACCTCGGCGACCGGCTCGGCGACGCCAAGACGCAGGATGACGACGGTGTTGTCGTCCTGCCCGAAGGTCTTGTCCACACCCACCTCGTTGACGACGAGGAGGTCGCAGCCCTTGCGCTCGAGCTTGGCCCGGGCGTGCTCGAGGACCGTGCCCTCGTCGTCCCCGGTCTCGGCGGCGAAGCCCACGATGAGGGGCTCTGCGTCGGCGCCCCGCTCGGCGACGAGCCCGGCCAGGATGTCGGGGTTGCGGACCAGGTGGATCGTCGGCCCGGACTCCTGGTCCGTCACATCGTGCGACTTCTTGATCTTGGTGTCTGCATATGCGGCCGGTCGGAAGTCCGCCACGGCGGCGGCCATCACGACGACGTCGTGGGACGGGAGCGCCGCCCGGGTGGCCGCGGCCAGCTCGAGGGCCGACCCGACGCGGACCACCTCGGCACCCGGCGGGGCCGGCACGTCACCGTGCGCCAGGACGAGGGTGACCGTCGCACCGCGCCGAAGGGCAGCCGTCGCCAGCGCGACACCCTGCTTGCCCGAGGACCGGTTGCCGAGGAAGCGCACGGGGTCGAGCGGTTCCCTTGTGCCACCGGCCGTGACCAGCACCCGCATGCCCGCGAAGTCACGGGGTGCGGCGACCGTCGCGGTGGCGCGGTCCGCTCGGGACAGCTCGCGCTCACACACGTCGAACAGGTACTCCGGGTCCGGCAGCCGGCCGGGCCCGCTGTCGGCTCCGGTGAGACGACCGGCGGCAGGGGGCACGACGTGGACTCCGCGCTGGCTGAGGGTGTCGACGTTGGCCTGCGTCGCCGGATGCTCCCACATCTCGGTGTGCATGGCCGGGGCCATGACCACCGGACAACGCGCGGTCAACAGCGTGTTGGTCAGGAGGTCGTCGGCCATCCCCGCGGCGGCCCGGGCGAGCAGGTCCGCGGTCGCGGGTGCCACGACGACCAGGTCGGCGCTCTGGCCGAGACGAACGTGCGGAACCTCGTGGACGTCGGTCCACACATCAGTGGCGACCGGACGGCCCGACAGCGCCGCCCACGTGGGCTCGCCGACGAACCGCAGTGCGGCGGCCGTGGGGACGACCGTGACCTCATGGCCCGCCTCCGAGAGCAGGCGGAGCAACAGCGCGGCCTTGTACGCGGCGATGCCGCCCGAGACCCCCAGGACGACCCGCACGTCGGTGTGCTCCTCCCGCTCGTCCGTAGCGACCGTCCGCTCAGCCCTCCGGGGTGGCGGTCAGCAGGTCCTGGTTGATCTCGCGCAGCGCGATGGAGAGCGGCTTCTCATGCTGCTGGGCCTCGACGAGCGGTCCCACGTACTCGAGCAGCCCCTCCTGGAGCTGGGAGTAGTAGGCGTTGATCTGCCGGGCTCGCTTGGCGGCGTAGATGACCAGTGCATACTTGCTGTCGGCCTTGGTGAGCAGGTCGTCGATCGGGGGGTTGGTGATGCCGATCGCGGTGACGGGTGCAGGCACGTGAGTGCTCCTCGGTTGGGGTCTTCGGGTCTGGGCGGTGCCAGGGCAGGCGCGGCGCGCCGGGCTTATGAGACCTGGGCTCGCATCAATGATACGAGTTCCTCGGCCGCACGCCGAACGTCGTCGTTGACGATGACGACGTCGAACTCGCCGGCGGCGGCCATCTCGACCTCCGCCGTCCGCAGCCGGGCGGTGCGCTCGGCCGCACCCTCGGTGCCGCGGCCGACCAGACGTCGCACGAGTTCGTCCCAGCTCGGCGGCGCCAGGAAGACGAACAGCGCATCCGGCATCGACGTGCGGAGCTGGCGGGCGCCCTGCAGGTCGATCTCGAGCAGCGGCACGCGTCCGCCCGCCAGAGCCGTCTCGACGGCGTGCCGGGGCGTGCCGTAGCGGTTTCGGCCGTGGACCACGGCCCACTCGAGCATGTCCCCGGCCGCGACCATGGCGTCGAAGTCCTCAGGGGAGACGAAGAAGTAGTGCTCGCCATGCACTTCTCCAGGTCGGGGGGCCCGCGTCGTCGCGGACACGGACAGCCAGACATCGGGGAAGTGCTCCCGGATGTACTGGGACAGAGTGCCCTTGCCGACGGCGGTCGGGCCGGCGAGGACCACGGGCCGTGGACGATTCGTCACGGACCGAACCTACCGCGCGCGCCCCGGCGCGATGCCACCGCGCCGAGCCGGGGCGTGTGCGAGTGTGGACTACTCGGCGGCGAAGCGCTTGACGAGTGCGGCCGTCTGGTTCGCTCCGAGGCCGCGCACCCGGCGCGAGTGGGCGATGCCGACCTCGTCCATGATCTGGCGGGCGCGGACGCGGCCGATGCCGGGCATCGACTCGAGCAGCGCACTGACTCGCATCTTGCCGATCGCGTCGTTCTGCTGGCCGGCGACGATGACCTCCTCGATGGACTCGCCGGAAGTCTTGAGTCGCGTCTTGACGGCGGCGCGCTCACGGCGCGCCTCGGTGGCGCGCAGTAGCGCGGCGGACCGCTGTTCGGGGGTGAGGGGCGGAAGGGCCACTTCTTGAACTCCTTGCGCTGGTGGGGCGGTTGAGGTGCGGAAACGTGGTGCCACAGGTCTGGACACCTCGTCCTGTTCCACGCTACCGAACGTACAGGTCAGCGTGTGTCGAAGCTTTGCGCTTCCCCGCGTGCCGCGTCTCGCAATGCGGACAGATCAGGCCCGTGCCGAAGGATCGACCGGCTGCTCGCCACCAGGACCTGGGGCAGCGCGGCCCCGAAGACGCCCCGCAGGTCGCCTGGTCCGGCGCCCTGGGCCCCGACGCCCGGAGCAAGGATGGGACCGGCTACCGCGGCCAGGTCGATCCCGAGGTCCGCAACCGCCGAACCGACGGTGGCCCCGACGACGAGGCCGACGTGGCCCAGGCCTCCGCGCCCGGCCGCCCCCGCGTTGTCCTGCGCGGCTCCCTGGGCCACGCTCGCGGCGACCGACCTGCCCTCGCGCAGCGCGTGCTGGACGGCGGCGCCCTCGGGGTTCGAGGTCAGGCACAGCACGAACACCCCGCGGCCGTGTCGCGCGGCCAGGTCGATCGCGGGGCGCAGCGACTCGTAGCCGAGGTACGGGCTGACGGTGATCGCGTCCGGTGGTGAGACGGCATCGGCGCCGAGGAAGGCTTCCGCGTAGGCGTCCATGGTCGAGCCGATGTCACCTCGTTTGACGTCGAGGACGACGATCGATCCACGAGCCCGCAGCTCTTCGATCACCCGCTCGAGCAGCGCCACCCCTCGCGCCCCGAAGAGCTCGAAGAAGGCCGACTGCGGCTTGACGGCCGCGACGTGCCCACCGAAGGCCTCCACGCACGTCATCGCGAAGCGCTCGAGGCCCGCGAGGTCACGCCCGAGTCCCCACTCCTGGAGCAGCGAGCCGTGCGGGTCGATGCCGGCGCACAGAGGACCGTATGCGCCCATCGCCTCCCGGAGTCGGTCCCCGAAGGTGGGGGTCCGAACCATGTCGGTCCTCTCCTGGTTCATCATCACTCCTCGCCCTTCACAGTGACCGGTCACTCACCGCAGTGCTGCGCCGACGGCCTCGCGGACCGAGGCGTACCCCCGCACGGCCAGCTCGTCGGCGAGCTCGTCCCGGACGCGAACCGGAGCGAGCGGGTCGTTGAAGGTCGCGGTGCCGACCTGCACGGCGGTCGCACCCACGGCGATGAGCTCGAGGGCATCCCGACCGGTGCGGACTCCCCCGACCCCGATGATCGGCACCCGGGGCAACCGACCCTCGCGCATGGCCGACGCCACCTGCCACACGGCGCGGACCGCGATCGGGCGCACCGCCGGTCCCGACAGCCCCCCGGTCACGCCGGCGACCTGGGGCCGCATGCGGTCCAGGTCGACCACCATGCCGAGGGTCGTGTTGATCATGGTCAGCCCGGTCGCGCCGGCCTTCAGGCAGGCCGAGGCGATCTCGACGATGTCGGTCACGTCGGGACTCAGCTTCGCGATGATCGGCGTGTCGCGCGGCAGTGCCTCCCGCACCAGGGTCATGACCCGGGCCGATGCGCCGGGGTCACAGGCGAACACCTGGCCGCGGTTGGCGACATTGGGGCAGGAGATGTTGACCTCGACCCCGATGACGCAGTCGACGTGCTTGCTGGCCGCCAGGGTCGCCGCGACCTCCGCGAACTCGGTTCCGGTGCCCCCGGCGATCGAGACCAGGACGCGCGCGCCGTGCGCCGCGAGCCAGGCGAGGTCACTCTCGACGAAGGCGCCGATACCCGGACCCTGCAGACCGATCGAGTTGAGCATGCCGCTGGGCGTCTCGGCCATCCGCGGGGTCCCCCGGCCCGAGCGCGGGTCGCGCATGACCGTCTTCGTCACGAACGCCCCGAGCTCGCGGACGTCGAAGAACCGGTGCAGCTCCGGTCCGTTGGCCGCGCATCCGGAGGCGGTCATCAGCGGGTTGTCCAGCGTGAGGCGGCCAGGCGCCGGGCCGAGGTCGACCTGCAGGTCCACGGCGGCTCCCGGGCGCGTGACAGCGGTCGTGACACCCATCAGTGGGCCCTCATCCCCGCCGCACCGTGCGTGTCGTCGGGCACCGAGCACAGGCCGTCTGCGAAGGCGTCCCAGCGGATCCGGTCGCCGCGGAACACGGGACCCTCCACACAGCTGCGGACCATCCGGGTGCTGCCGTCGGCGGTGCGCACGGGCAGGACGCAGGTCATGCAGACACCGACGCCGCAGGCCATCGCCTCCTCGACGGCGACCTGGGCCACCGCGCCGTGCGAAGACGCTATGCGCGTGACCGCGTCGAGCATCCCCATCGGTCCGCAGGCGTACACGACCCGGGCACCACCCGACTCGATGACCTCTGGCAAGGCCTCCGAGACCCAGCCCCTGCGACCGGCGGAGCCGTCGTCGGTGCAGATCGTCACGGCGTCCGCCGTTCGTCGAGCCTCGACGACACCGAACAGCCGCGACTCGGTCGCGGCTCCGAGAACCATCTCGACCCGGCAGCCCCGCTCACGCAGCATCTCGGCGAGCCAGAACAGCGGGGCCGAGCCGTAGCCGCCGCCGACCAGCACGCACGCGACCTCTTCGGTCGGCAGCGGGAAGGGCCGTCCGAGCGGCCCGATGACGCCGGTTGTCTCGTGCGGGCGGAGCTCGGTGATCCACCGGGTGCCCGGTCCCACCGCCGAGACGACGACGTCGACGGTGCCACCGTAGGTCCCACTCGGGGTGACCCGGTGGATCGAGAAGCAGCGGCGAAGCAGATGGGCGCTGGTCGGTCCGCCCACGGAGAGGGCCACGAAATGCCCCGGCCTGGCGAGCTCGGCGATGCCCGGGGCGACGAAGGTCAGGTGCTGGTACTCCCCCGCCCGCCGCGTCGCGACCAGCTCGGCGGTCACGGAGACGACATCCGACATGGCGCCCGGGCTCATCCAGCGACCTCCTCGGTGAGTTCGGCCGGGGCATCGCCCGAGCGTCCCACCGACCAGAGGTCGATGTCCGCGGCGTGTGCCTGGAGCGCCTTGACGTGGACCTCCCCGGTCAGCATGGCCTCGATGCCGTGTACCGCCGCTGCCAGCTCCTGGACGGTGGTGATGATCGGGATGTCGTAGGACGTCGCTGCGGCCCGGATCGCGTATCCGTCGGCGCGTGCCGTCGGACCGGTCGGAGTGTTGACCACCATGTCGATCTCGCCCGCCGTGATGAGGTCGACGATGCTCCGCTCGCCTTCGCGGCGCTCCGCGTGTTTGCGCACGACGGTCGTCTCGATGCCGTTGCGCCGCAGCACGTTCGCGGTGCCGGTCGTCGTGTAGACGGTGAAGCCGAGGTCCGCGAGGCGCTTGACGGGGAAGATGATGCTGCGCTTGTCCCGGTTGGCGACGGAGACGAACACGCTGCCCCGCATCGGCAGCCCGCCATAGGCGGCCAGCTGGCTCTTGGCGAAGGCGAGGCCGAAGTCGGCGGCGATGCCCATGACCTCTCCGGTCGAGCGCATCTCGGGACCCAGCAGGCTGTCGACGGCCATCCCGTCGACCGTGCGGAACCGTCGAAATGGCAGCACCGCCTCCTTGACCGAGATCGGTGCCTCCACCGGGAGCTCGCCCCCGTCGGTGTGGGGCGGCAGCAGACCCTCGGCGCGCAGCTGCGCGATGCTCGCACCCAACATCACGCGGGCGGCCGCCTTCGCGATCGGGACGCCGGTTGCCTTCGCCACGAACGGGATCGTGCGCGATGCCCGTGGGTTGGCTTCGAGGACATAGAGCACGTCGTGGGCGAGTGCGAACTGGATGTTCATCAGGCCACGCACGCCGATTCCCTCGGCCAGCCGTCGCGTCGACTCCCGGACCCTTGCCAGCTCCTCGGACCCCAGGGTCACCGGTGGGAGGGTGCAGGCCGAGTCGCCGGAGTGGATCCCCGCCTCCTCGATGTGCTCCATGATGCCGCCGAGGTAGAGGTCGGTGCCGTCGTAGATGGCGTCGACGTCGATCTCGACGGCGTCGTCGAGGAAGCGGTCGACGAGGATCGGGTGCTCCGGGGATGCGACGGTGGCCCGCGTCACGTAGTCCACGAGGGTCTCGTCGTCGTACACGATCTCCATCCCGCGCCCGCCGAGGACGTAGGACGGACGGACGAGGACCGGGTAGCCGATCTCGGCCGCAACGCCGAGCGCTTCCTCCGCACTGTAGGCGGTGCCGTGCCGAGGGGCCGGAAGACCCGCGTGCGCGAGAACCCGACCGAAGGCTCCCCGGTCCTCGGCCAGGTGGATCGCCTCGGGCGAGGTGCCGACCACCGGCACGCCTTCGTCCTTGAGCGCTTGAGCCAGTCCCAGCGGCGTCTGGCCGCCGAGCTGGACGACGACCCCGGCGACGGGGCCGGCCAGGCGTTCGGCATGGACCACCTCGAGGACGTCCTCGAGGGTCAGCGGCTCGAAGTACAGGCGGCTACTGGTGTCGTAGTCGGTCGAGACCGTCTCCGGGTTGCAGTTGACCATGACCGTCTCGTAGCCCGCGTCCCGCAGGGCGAAGCTGGCGTGTACACACGAGTAGTCGAACTCGACCCCCTGCCCGATCCGGTTCGGGCCGCTGCCGAGGATGATCACGGCGGGCTTCGCGCGCGACTCGACCTCGCTCTCCTCGTCGTAGGACGAGTAGTAGTAAGGGGTCCGCGCGGCGAACTCGGCCGCGCACGTGTCCACGGTCTTGTACACGGGGCGGACGCCGAGGGCGTGGCGGACGCCGCGCACGACCGGCTCGCGCAGGCCGGTGATCGACCCGATCTGGGCATCACTGAACCCGTGTCGTTTGGCGTGCCTCAGCTGGGCCGGGGACAGTCGGCCCTGCCCGACAGCGGCCTCGGCCGCGAGCTGCTCCGCGATCGTGTTGATCACCTCGATCTGGTCGAGGAACCACGGGTCGATCCCGGTGGCCTCGTGCACCTGTTCGACCGTCAGTCCGGCCCGCAGAGCCTGCTGGACGGAGACGATGCGGCCGTCCGTCGGCCGTTTGGACGTCTCCAGCAGTGCCTCGAGCTCGTGCCCCGCGGCAGGTGTGCCCTCCCAGTGGAAGGAGCTGTCGGCCCGGTCGATCGAACGCAGCGCCTTCTGGAGCGCCTCGGTGAAGTTGCGACCGATCGCCATCGCCTCGCCCACGCTCTTCATCGTCGTCGTGAGGGTGGTGTCGGCGTGGGGGAACTTCTCGAAGGCGAACCGGGGCACCTTGACCACGACGTAGTCCAGCGTCGGCTCGAAGCTGGCCGGGGTCTCCTCGGTGATGTCGTTGGGGACCTCGTCGAGGGTGTATCCGATCGCCATCCGGGCTGCGATCTTGGCGATGGGGAAGCCGGTCGCCTTGGAGGCGAGGGCCGAGGACCGCGACACCCGCGGGTTCATCTCGATGACGATGATGCGGCCGTCCCGGGGGTTGACCGCGAACTGGATGTTGCACCCGCCGGTGTCGACGCCCACCTCGCGGATCACGGCGATGCCGATGTCCCGCAACCGTTGGAACTCGCGGTCCGTGAGCGTGAGGGCGGGCGCGACGGTGATCGAGTCGCCCGTGTGCACCCCCATCGGGTCGAGGTTCTCGATCGAGCAGACGACGACGACGTTGTCGGCGTGGTCGCGCATGAGCTCGAGCTCGTACTCCTTCCACCCGAGGATCGACTCCTCGAGCAGCACCTCGGTGACCGGGGAGTACTGCAGTCCCGCACCCGCGATCCTGCGCAGGTCCGCTTCGTCGTGCGCGAAGCCGCTGCCCAGGCCGCCCATGGTGAAGGACGGGCGGACGACGACGGGGTAGCCGAGATCGTCGGCGGCGGCGAGCACCTCGTCCATCGAGTGGCAGATCAGGCTGCGCGCCGACTCGGCGCCGCACCGCTCGACGACGCCCTTGAACTTCTCGCGGTTCTCGCCGAGCTCGATCGCCTCCACGTTGGCGCCGATGAGCGGGCAGCCGTACTTCTCCAGCACCCCGCGTTCGTGCAGTGCGATCGCGCAGTTGAGCGCCGTTTGGCCGCCGAGGGTGGCGAGCACCGCATCGGGGCGTTCCGCGGCGATGATCGCCTCGACGACCTCGGGCGTGATCGGCTCGATGTAGGTCGCGTCGGCGAACTCGGGGTCGGTCATGATCGTCGCCGGGTTCGAGTTGACGAGGATGACGCGGATGCCCTCTTCACGCAGGACCCGGCACGCCTGGGTCCCCGAGTAGTCGAACTCGCAGGCCTGACCGATGACGATCGGTCCCGAACCGATGACCAGGACGCTGCGGATGTCGTCGCGCCGGGGCATCAGGCGCTCCTCTCGTTCCGCACCGATGGATCCGCCGAGCCGGTCGCGTCGCCGCGGTGGTCCAGCATGAGATCGACGAACCGGTCGAAGAGATAGGCCGCGTCGTGCGGTCCGGCGGCCGCCTCGGGGTGGTACTGCACCGAGAAGGCCAGCACCCGCCCTTCCGGAGCCCTCAGCTCGAGACCCTCGACGACGTCGTCGTTGAGACAGAGGTGGCTGACCCTGGCGGTGCCGAACTCCGTGTCGGTGTCGGCGTCGAGCGGAGCGTCGACGGCGAAACCGTGGTTGTGGGAGGTCACCTCGACCTTGCCGGTGCGCCGGTCGAGAACCGGCTGGTTGATCCCGCGGTGGCCGTACTTGAGCTTGTACGTGCCGAAGCCGAGCGCCCGCCCGAGGATCTGGTTGCCGAAGCAGATCCCGAAGTACGGGATGCCGCGCTGCAGCACCTCACGGAGCAGGTCGCGCTCGTGATCGGCCGTCCCCGGGTCGCCCGGGCCGTTGGAGAAGAAGACCCCGTCCGGGGCGACGGCCAGAAC
Organism: Dermatophilaceae bacterium; assembly: GCA_049582485.1. Classification (GTDB taxonomy): domain Bacteria; phylum Actinomycetota; class Actinomycetes; order Actinomycetales; family Dermatophilaceae; genus F2B08. The sequence continues at coordinate 37,045 of JBAUUB010000066.1, read as the reverse complement.
GTCCTCGATCGAGGCCGTCGCGGGCAGGACGTGCACCTCGATCCCTCGCTGGGCCAGGCTGGTCGGCGTCATCGACTTGATGCCCAGGTCGAGCGCGGCGACGGTGAGCCGCTTCTCCCCCACGGCCGGCACGACGTACGGCTCGGTCGTCGACACCTCGACGGCGAGGGCCGAGCCCGCCATGCGCGGCACCGAGCGGACGTCCTCGAGCAGGTCCTCGAGGGGTTGCTCGGCGACTGCGCCGGAGTAGATCCCCACCCGCATGGCGCCCCGCTCGCGCAGGTGCCGGGTGAGGGCGCGGGTGTCCACGCCGCTGATGCCGACGATCCGCTGGTCGGTCAGCTCCTCCTCGAGGCTGCGCCGGGACCTCCAGCTCGACGGCCGGACCGCCGGGTCCCGCACGACGAGTCCGCAGACCCAGATCCGGCTCGACTCGTCGTCCTCGTCGTTCCATCCGGTGTTGCCGATGTGCGGCGCCGTCATGACGACGACCTGACGGTGATAGCTGGGGTCGGTCAGGGTCTCCTGGTACCCCGTCATCCCGGTGGCGAACACGGCCTCGCCGACGGTGCGGCCGGTCGCGCCGAAGGGTTCTCCGGGGAAGGTCCGACCGTCCTCAAGGACGAGCAGCGCGGTCATGACCGGTCCTCCTGTCCGCCGGTGCGGGCCCGGCCGTGCAGCGCGGTGATCGTCCCGCGCAGGATCGTGGCGTGCACGCCGCCGGCGTAGGTTCGGCCGTGCCAGGGGTTGTTGCGCGAGAGGGAGTGGGATGCGTCCCGGTCCACCGTCACGGACGCGTCGGTGTCGACGAGGACCAGGTTGGCCGGCTCCCCCTGCGCGACGGGGCGACCGTGGCCCGCGAGACCCGCGATCCGCGCCGGGGCGAACGACATGCGCTCGGCGAGGTCGCCCAGGCTCATCCGACCGGTCCGCACCATGACGTCGTGGACGACCGAGAACGCCGTCTCGAGGCCGAGCATCCCGAACGCGGCGTCGACGAAGGCGTGCTCCTTGTCGTGGCGCGCATGAGGTGCGTGGTCCGTCGCGACCGCGTCGATGGTGCCGTCGGCGAGAGCGTCCCGCAGCGCCTCCACGTCCTCGTCCGGACGCAGCGGCGGGTTGACCTTGAAGACGGGGTCGTAGCCGCGGACGAGGTCCACGTCGAGGGCGAGGTGATGCGGGGTCACCTCGGCGGTGAGGGCGATGCCGCGCGCCTTCGCCCAGCGGATCACCTCGACCCCCTCGGCGGTCGAGACGTGGGCGACGTGGACGCGCGAACCGGTGTGTCGGGCGAGCATCGCGTCCCGGGCGATGATCGTGGACTCGGCAGGCGCCGGCCAGCCGGCTAGCCCGAGCCGTCCGGAGACCTCCCCCTCGTGGCAGCACGCCGTGGAGTCGGCCAGCCGTGGGTCCTGGCTGTGCTGGGAGATGACACCACCGAACGGCCGGATGTACTCCAGGGCTCGCCGCATGACCCGGGCGTCCGAGACGCACCGACCGTCGTCGGAGAAGACGCGGACCCGCGCCCGGCTACGCGCCATGAGGCCCAGCTCGGCGAGCTCTTCGCCGGCGAGGTGCTTGGTCACCGCCCCGACCGGCTTGACGTCGATGAGCCCGGCCTGCCGTCCGAGGTCCAGGATGTGGACGGCGGCCTCCGCGGTGTCCGTCACCGGATCGGTGTTGGCCATGGCCAGGACGGCGGTGAACCCGCCGGCGGCCGCCGCCGCCGATCCGGATGCCACCGTCTCGGCGTCCTCGCGGCCGGGTTGACGCAGATGCGTGTGCAGGTCGACCAGACCCGGCAGGACGGCCAGCCCGTCGGCCTCGACGACCTCGACCGCGCCGCCCGGCTCGATCGCGCCCGTGGTCGAGATGCGGCCGATGAGCCCGTCCCTGATGAGGATGTCGGCAGTCGTCTCGCCGAGGATGCGGGCGCCGGAGATGAGGAGGTCGCTCATGCCGCACCGCTTCCTGCGTCGTCGCCGGGTCTCTGGGGTGCAGGTGCGTGGTCACCGGCGAGGAGGTGGTAGAGCACCGCCATCCGAACCGCGACGCCCGCCGAGACCTGGTCGAGTATCACCGACCCGAGACCATCCGCCGCGTCAGCGCTGATCTCGAGCCCGCGGTTCATCGGCCCGGGGTGCATGACGAGAACATCCTCGTTGCGCCCTCGGAGGCGGTCGGCCCGCTCTCGCGAGAGGCCGTACCCGACGGAGTACTCACGTGCAGTCGGGAAGAAGCCTCCGCTCATCCGCTCGCGCTGCACGCGCAGCATCATCACCACATCGGGTGCCGGACCGGTCGAGAGAGTCTCGTCGAGGTCGTAGGACAGGGCGAACCCGTCGCGTCGGGCCCACTCGGAGGCGCCGCTCGGCATCAGCGTCGGGGGGGCCACCACGGTGATGTCCGCCCCGAGCGTCCCCAGCAGCAGGACGTTGGAGCGGAAGACGCGGCTGTGCGTGAGGTCGCCCACGAGCACGACCCGTCGCCCGGCGAGGTCACCGAGCCGCCGGGTCATCGTGTACGCGTCGAGCAGCGCCTGGGTGGGATGCTCGTGCGTCCCGTCGCCCGCGTTGATGACACTGGCATCGACCCACCCCGCGACCTGTCGGCACGCACCGCTCGCCGAGTGGCGGATGACCAGTGCGTCCACCGCCATCGCCGTGATCGTCAGGACGGTGTCCCGCAGTGACTCACCCTTCGATGCCGAGCTGCCCTTGCCGGTGATGTTGATCGTGTCGGCGGACATCCACTTGCCGGCTATCTCGAAGCTGGACCGGGTCCGGGTGGAGTCATCGAAGAAGAGGTTGATGACGGTACGTCCCCGCAGAGCGGGCAGCTTCTTGACGTCACGGCGCTGGACGTCGTGCATCGATGCCGCCGTCTCGAGGATCGCGAGGACCTCGTCGCGGTCCAGGTCGGCTGCCGACAGCAGATGGCGGGGCATCTCAGCGACCTCCCACATGCGACGGACCCGCTGCGATCCGGACGGTGTCCTCGATGCCGTCGTGGGCCATCAGCCGCACCTGCACCTTCTCCGCGTGCGAGGTCGGCAGGTTCTTGCCGACGTGGTCGGCGCGGATGGGCAGCTCGCGGTGCCCACGGTCGACGAGCACCGCGAGGCGGACCGCCCTCGGCCGGCCGAGGTCGGAGAGCGCATCCAGCGCAGCCCGCACGGTCCGACCGGAGTAGAGGACGTCGTCGACGAGGATCACGACCCTGCCGTCGACCCCGCAGTCCGGGATCTCCGTCCGCATCGGGGTTCGGGTGGGCTGAGTGCGCAGGTCGTCCCGGTGCAGCGTGATGTCGAGCGACCCGACCGGGACCGCGGTCCCTTCGACCTCCTCGATCAGTGCTGCGAGGCGGTGGGCCAGGGTCACCCCCCTGCTCGGGATTCCGAGGAGGACGAGGTCCTCGGCACCTTTGTTGCTCTCGAGGATCTCGTGGGCGATCCGTCGCAGCGCGCGGGCGATGTCATCGGGGCCGAGGACGATTCGGCTCTCGGGGTCGACGGGATGGCCCTGGGGTACTTCTCGATCGGTACGCGTCATGGGACGCGGGACCTCCTTCCCTGCCTCACAGGACAGGTCGTTAAAGGACGTCTGGCGAGCCACACTCTAGCCGCTCGTCCACAGGGCGGCGCACAGGGCCCGCGCACCGGAGCGCCGCCACTCGCCCGGGCGTCCGGGTCGTGAGATGCATAACTGTTGAGCATGCTTCGCCAAACATACTGTGATGCACAGATGGCCCCACCACGGCACCAGAGACGGAGACACCCCGATGACCTCTCCCGCGACCACGGCAGTGGCACGGTCGGCACCGGCTCGCACGCCCGGAGGCGATGCGGTGACCTGCCCGGTGCCGGGGCCTGAGGAGCCCGCCGCGCCGTGGACGGCTTTCACCGAGCTCTTCCCGCCCCGGGATGCGGACGTCGCGGGACACCGTTCCTGGATCGCCCGGTCGCCCTGGCCGGAGGTCGTGTTCGCCTCGGCCCGATAGGCGTCGGCCCTCCAGAGCACTCGGACGCCCCGGCGAGCGAGTCCGTGATCCGGTCCGGCGGGCGCGCCGCCACCCGCTCTACCTCGTCAGACGGGGCCGTAGGGTCGCCAGATCGTGCCGCACCGCGACGACATCGGGCCGGAGGTCCAGCACCGCATCGAGCGTGCCGAGCCCGGCCAGCTCGTCGACGATGGTGCGCGTCGGGGGGACGAGCGTCAGCCGCCCGAGCTCGGCGGACTCCACGAGCGCCGGGACCGACACCCACTCCGAGTGCGTGGCCTCTCCGGTGAGGTGCTCGAACTCGTCACCGTCCTGCACGGCGAGGACGAAGAAGCGTACGTCGAACCGCCTGGGATAGCCGACCGGCGTGACCCAGCGATCCCAGGGAACGAGCGCATCTCGGTCGATGACGGCACCGGCCTCCTCGGCGACCTCCCGCACCGCGCACTCGACGAGGACGTCGGTGCCTCGTGCTCGCGCCATCCCCTCGTCCTGCGGGTCGACCCGCCCTCCCGGGAAGACCACCGCGCCCGGCGCGAAGTCCATCGTCAGAGCGCGGTGCTGGACGAACACCTCGAGACCTCCCTGGCGATACCGCAGCGGGATGACGCTGACCGCGTCACGGGGGGTCGGCCGGTCATCCAGATGCCGGGCCATCGCCACGCGCCTCCCGAGGCCGTCCAGACCCAGGGCTCGTTCGAGGTCGCGATGCCGCCGCAGACCCTCCCGGCCGGGGTCGGCCTCATCCACGACGGCGAACCCCTCCCGCTGATACCAGGGGGCGTTCCACGGCACGTCCGCGTAGGTCGTCAAGGTCAGCTGCGTCGCGCCCGCGTCCAGCGCCACACCCATCGCCGCTCGCAGCAGCATTCGGCCGATTCCGCGGCGCCCCGAGCTCGGACGCACCGCGATCTGGTCCAGGTGCCAGTGCGGCAGGTCGGCACCGTCGGACTCGAGCAGGTGCGCGAAGCCGACGGCCGGTTGGCCCGCGACGAGCAGAACCCCGCGGCCGGCCCGGTCCCGACCCGGCGGCGGCGGCGGCCAGCCCTGGGGATCCGGCCGGCCGGGAAGCAGGTGCTCGACGAGCAGGCGGTCGGCCTCCCCCTCGATATCGGCGAGCCGGTCGAGGTCGCCGGCCAGCGCATACCGGACGCTGGTCAGTGACAGTCGTCGGACCCTGGCGCCACCGGTCATCGTCGTCGGGTCACAGCAGCGTCGGCTTGACCTCGAGCAGACGTCCCAGCACCCCGTTGACGAACTTCGGCGACTCGTCGGTCGAGAGCTCGGTGGCGAGGACGACCGCCTCGCTGATCGCAACGGGCTCGGGGACGTCCTCGGCGTACAGCACCTCATAGGCCCCCAGCCGCAGGATCGCCCGGTCCACGGCCGGCATCCGCTCCAGTGTCCAGCCGTGCGCGTAGGTGGCGATCGCCTCGTCGATGTCCCGCCAGTGGTCCACGACGCCCTCGACGAGCGTGACGGTGTACTCGTTCAGCGGAGCCTCCGTGACCGGCGCCGCCAGCCGCTCCCTGAGCAGCTCGAGAGCGTTGACCTTGCGCTGCTCGGCCTCGAAGAGCAGGTCGAGCGCACGCTTGCGGGCCTTGCTCCGAGCGGCCACTAGCTGACGCGACCCAGGTAGGAGCCGTCGCGGGTGTCGACCTTGACCCTGGTTCCGGTCTCGAGGAACAGCGGCACCTGGATCGACGCGCCGGTCTCGAGGGTCGCCGGCTTGGTGCCGCCCGTCGATCGGTCGCCCTGCAGGCCGGGCTCGGTGTAGGTGATCTCGAGGACGACCGAGGCCGGCAGCTCGACGAACAGCGGGGTGCCCTCGTGCCGCGCGACGAGGACGTCCTGGTTCTCGAGCATGTAGCTCGCGGCGTCGCCGACGACCTCCGGGGCGACCTCGACCTGCTCGTAGGTGTCGGGGTCCATGAAGACATAGTTGGAGCCGTCGTTGTAGAGGTACTGCATGGTCCTCTTGTCGACGTTGGAGGTCTCGACCTTCACGCCGGCGTTGAAGGTCTTGTCGACCGTCTTGCCGGAGAGGACGTTCTTCAGCTTGGTCCGCACGAAGGCCGGGCCCTTGCCCGGCTTGACGTGCTGGAACTCGACGACGGTCCAGAGCTGGCCGTCGATGTTGAGGACCAAGCCGTTCTTGAGATCGTTCGTGGTTGCCACAGGTCGTGGGTCGCTTTCTCGATGAGTCGGTAGGGCGCACCCCTCGGGCACGCGGGCTCCCTCGATTGTGGAGCGGGAACCGCATGATTCTACCGGCCGGTCCGCGGTCCCTCGGACGAGCGCCCTCCGGGGCGCACCGACCCGGAGCTTCTCCATCCCCGCGGCGCCCGCACCGCGGCTCATCGGCCATGATGGGGGTCATGGGTCTTGCCGACTGGTATCTCAGCCATGCCGAGCGCGAGAACCCGCACACCGTCCTCGACGCGATCCGCGAAGGCCGAACCGCCTGGACCACTGGAAACGAGGTACGTCCGATCGTCCACGGCGCTCCGTACTTCGCCGAGCTCGCCGAGCGGATCGGAGAAACCGGTCCCGGCGACCGCATCTACTTCGTCGACTGGAGGGGCGATGCGGACCAGCGCCTCAACGACGCCGGTGACACGCTGGTCGATGTCCTCACCGATGCGCTCGGCCGCGGCGCGGACGTGCGCGGGCTGCTCTGGCGGTCGCACTGGCGCAAGGTCGGGATGCACGCCGAGCAGGCATTCCGACTGGGCAAGGCCATCGAGGAGGCCGGCGGCCAGTGCCTGCGGGACATGCGGGTGCGCACCGGCGGTGCGCATCATCAGAAGTTCGTCATCCTGCGCCACGAGAACGACCCGGACCGCGACGTGGCCTACGTCGGCGGCATCGACCTCTGCCACAGCCGACGTGACACGATCGAGCACGAGGGGGACGTCCAAGCCCTCGACGTCGCCGAGGAGTACGGCCTCCGACCGGCCTGGCACGATGTCCAGGTGGCCATTCGCGGGCCCGCCGTCCACGACGTCGAGACGACGTTCCGGGAGCGCTGGGAGGACGGCACGCCGCTGACGCTCAACCCTGGCCGCCGGCTGAGCTCCTGGCTGCAGGCCGAGGACCAGGAGCCCCGCCCGCTCGGTCCCCAGTGGCCGCCCCCGTCCCCGATCGCCGACGCCCACGACGCGGTGCAGGTCGTGCGGACCTACCCGGCGATCCTCCCGCGCGGCTACGACTTCGCCCCGGACGGCGAGATGAGCATCGTCCGGGGCAACGCCAAGGCGATGTCCCGTGCCCGGCGACTCGTGTACGTCGAGGACCAGTACCTCTGGGGCGACGATGTGGGCGAGCACTTCGCGGCGGTCCTGCGCGAGAGTCCCGAGCTGCGCCTCGTCATCGTCCTGCCGGTGCTGCCGGACGTCGACGGCACCGTGGCGAGGACCTCGCAGTTCGCGGCCCGGCTGCGGGCACTCGAACCGATCCTCGAGGCGGGCGGTGAGCGAGTACTGCTCCTCGGACTGGTCAACCGCGCGGGTCTGCCGATCTACGTCCACTCCAAGATCTGCATCATCGACGACCGGTGGGCCAGTGTCGGGTCGGACAACTTCAACCGTCGCTCCTGGACCAGCGACTCGGAGATCGCGTGCGCGATCGTGGACGACCGGGTCGACGAGCTGGACGTGGACGCACCCTCGCCGGTCGACGCGTTCCCCCTGCGGCTGCGACGGATGCTCTGTGCCGAGCACCTGGGCGTACCCGAGGACGAGGTGCCCGAGGACCCGGACGAGCTCTTCGAGGCCCTGCGCACGGCGGCACAGCACCTCGAGAGCTGGTACGCCGCAGGCAATGACGAGCGCTCGAGGGTGCTGCGTCGGCTCACCCGGGCACGGCACGGTCGGCGCCGGTTCCGGACCCGGGCATCGGCTCGGCGACGAGCCGCCCTGTCGGCCGCGGCACGGCAGGAGCGGGCCGCGGACGCCGGGCGTCGGCCTCCGGGTCAGGTGGTGCGGCTCGACCCCCCGGACCTGTCCACCTGGGAGCGGATCTGGGCAGGGCGGCTGTACGACGTGATCGATCCGGACGGAACGGTGCTGCGCGACGAAGAGCTGCCGGAGCTCAGTGAGCCGGAGGCGGCGACCCGAGGCTGATCACCCACAACGTGACTGCCCGGCCGGTCAGACCCGGTTCGACACGCGTCGGTATGCGGTGCGCAGCCGGTCTTCGGGAGGACCTTCGAGGCGGGTCACCGAGGCGAGTCCGTCGAGGACGACGAAGCGCAGCAGCGAACCACGCGACTTCTTGTCGCGGCGCATCGTCTCCAGCAGCTGGTCGAAGCGGTCCACTGTCCCTCTGCCCCAGATGTCTGTGGTGGGCAGGCCGAGCGAGTCGAGGACGGACCGGTGACGCGCTACGAGGTCGGCGTCGATCAGTCCGCCGACCTCGGCGAGCTCGGCCGCGAAGACCATCCCGACGCTGATCGCCTCCCCATGCCGCAGGCGGTAACCCTCGGCCTGCTCGATGGCGTGTCCGAGGGTATGGCCGTAGTTCAGGGTCTCGCGCAGCCAGGCCTCGGTGAGGTCCTCGGCGACGATTCGGGCCTTGACCCGAATCTTGCGCTCGATGAGCTCGCGCAGCACCGGACCATGCACGTCGAGACAGGCGGCCGGGGCGGCCTCGACCAGCTCGAGGATCCTGGGATCGGCGATGAATCCTCCCTTGACGACCTCGGCCAGGCCAGCGCGGACATCGGCGGGCGGCAGCGTCTCGAGGGTCGCGAGGTCGCACAGAACCGCATGGGGAGGGTGGAAGGACCCGACGAGGTTCTTGCCGGCCCGGGTGTTGATGCCGGTCTTGCCGCCGACCGCCGCATCCACCATGGCGAGGACCGTCGTGGGGACCTGAAGGACGGGCACACCGCGCAGCCAGGTCGCGGCGACGAACCCGACGAGATCGGTGACCGTGCCGCCGCCCACGGCCACGAGCACGTCGGTGCGGGTGAAGGCGGCCGCGCCGAGCCGGTCCCAGAGGTCGGCCGCGGCGGCGATCGACTTGGCCGACTCCGCATCGGGCACCTGCGCCCGGTGCACCTCGACGCCCGCATCGCGAAGTGTCGCCTCCACGACGTCCGCGTACCCGCGCAACGTCTCCGGATGGACGACCAGGGCCCGCTCCGCCTGCTGCGGCGCAAGACCGCCCAGCTCGGCCAGGACACCCCGCCCGACGAGCACGTCGTAGTCGTCCCCAACCCGGATCGTCGTCGTCACCGCCGTCACGGGCAAGCCACCGGTCCGATCAGCGCCGCGACCTCCTGGGCGACGTCGGGGGCGTCTCGTCCCGCCGTGTCGACCCGCCATCGGCCGAGCCGCTCGTAGGTCTCCCGTCGGGCGTTCATCATGCTCACCCAGCTCGCACGCGGGTTGACTGCCAGAAGCGGGCGCGAGGTGTCGAACCCGATCCGGCGGGCGGCGTCGGCGATGCCCACGTCGAGGAAGACCACCGGTCGGTCGGACAGGCTCGCCGCCACGTCATCCTGCATCGGCGCACCGCCACCGAGGGCGAGTACCCCGGTGTGCTCTCCCAGCAGCCGTACCGTCACAACCCTCTCGATCTCTCGGAAGTACGCTTCGCCGTCGTCGACGAAGATGTCCGCGATCGGGCGTCCTTCCTGCTCCACGATGACGTCGTCGACGTCGAGGAACGGCACGGCGAGCAGGTCGGCCAGGAGTCGGCCCACGGTGCTCTTCCCCACCCCCATCGGGCCGATCAGGACCGCGACCGGCCCAGGCCGAGGCGTCGACGACGTCACCTCGCCCACCGACCCGTGCGCATGGCCTCCGGGATCGCGGCGAGGTAGGCCGCGTGGTTGCGGGCCGTCTCGGCGACACTGTCACCGCCGAACTTCTCCAAGCAGGCCTCCGCCAGCACCAGCGCGACCATGGCCTCGGCGACGACGCCCGCAGCAGGCACCGCGCACACGTCCGAGCGCTGGTGGATGGCAGTGGCGGCGTCCCCCGTGCTGACGTCGACGGTGCGCAGCGCCCGGGGGACGGTGCTGATCGGCTTCATCGCCGCCCTGACCCTCAGGATCTCTCCGGTCGACATCCCTCCCTCCGTCCCGCCGGACCGGGACGAGGCCCGCCGGATCACGCCATCGGCGTCATGCTCCATCTCGTCGTGGGCCTGCGACCCGCGCCTCCGGGAGGTGGCGAACCCATCGCCGACCTCGACCCCCTTGATGGCCTGGATCCCCATCAGGGCCGCGGCCAGGCGGGCGTCGAGCCTCCGGTCCCAGTGCACGTGCGAACCGAGGCCGGGCGGGAGGCCGACCGCAACGACCTCGACGACGCCGCCGAGCGTGTCACCGGCCTTACGCGCGGCGTCGACCTCGGCGACCATGGCGGCACTGGCCGCGCGGTCGAGGGTGCGGACCGGATCCGCGTCGAGCGCGTCGACATCGTCGGGGCCCGGGACGGGGTAGTCCTCGCCCACTCCCGCCGTCCCGATGGCCACCGTGTGGGACACCAGGCCGATGCCGTAGGCCTGACGCAGGAACCTGGCCGCCACCTCGCCGAGCGCCACCCGGGCGGCCGTCTCACGGGCGGAGGCGCGCTCGAGCACGGGGCGAGCGTCGACGAAGCCGTACTTCTGCATACCGACGAGATCGGCATGGCCCGGGCGGGGACGGGTGAGCGGCTTGTTGCGTGCCAGCTCCTTCTCCGCCCCGATGTCATCGCTCGCGTCGAGTGCCCGATCGCTGACCGGGTCCGGGCTCATGACGACGTCCCACTTCGGCCACTCGGTGTTGGCGATGTGGATAGCGACGGGAGACCCCAGCGTCACACCGTGCCGGACACCGCCGAGGAACGACACGTCGTCCTTCTCGAAACTCATCCGGGCCCCGCGTCCATAGCCGAGCCGACGTCGCGCCAGCGCGGCCTGCAGATCGGTCCTCGTCACCTCGACCCCGGCCGGCAGGCCGTCGATCGTGGCCACGAGAGCGGGTCCGTGCGACTCTCCGGCGGTCAACCAACGCAGCATGCAGGCATCTTGTCACGCGTCCGGGACCGGGCGGCCGTGCTGTTCAGCAGCGGGGGGTGGTCGGGGCGGAGCCCGCTCATCCGATGAGGTCGGCGACCGTCACACCGGACAGGATCGCGACGAAGGCACCGGCGCACATCGCCGGTCCGTAGGCGAGCGGTGTCGACCCGGATGCACCGCGAAAGAGCAGCATGACCAGCGCGAGGACCCCGCCGATCAGGAAGGTGGCCATGGTGCCGACCACCAGGGCGTCGAGACCGAGGTACCCCAGACTCAGCCCGATCACACCAGACCATTTGACGTCGCCGAGGCCCACCTGACCCCGGCTGACCAGCCACAGCAGGCCGAAGAGCAGGATCAGTGCCGCCATCCCGACGATCGCGCCCACCCATCGGCGGTCCCCCTCGAGCAGCGACGCGAGGAGGAGCAGACCGAAGATGCTCGGATAGGCCGGATAGGTCAAACCGTTCGGCAGCCGGTGCACATCACTGTCGATCCAGACCAGGACGACGGACAGCCAGGCGAGTAGCAGGTACGCGGGAACCGCGGACCAGCCGATGCGCGGTGCGAGGATGGCCGCAACGAGCGGCCACGACCCGGCGAGTGCGACGACGGGCCACCACGAGACCCAGCCGGGCCACGAGCCCGCTCGCGGCTGGTCCTCCGGGATGCGGTAGCCGTAGTCGAGGACTTCGGCCCGGGTTCGCCAGCCGAGAGTCCCACCGGCCAGGGCGAGCACTGCGAGGACGACGATCACGGGACGGACCGGACCGCGGCCCGCATCGACTCGATGTCGGGAGACCTCCCGGTGAAGAGCTCCACCTGACGGGCCGCCTGATGGATCAGCATCTCCAGCCCGGACACGCTCCGGCCGCCCGCTGCCTCGACGGCGGCGGCGAGCGGGCTGGGCCAGGGGACATAGACGACATCGAAGAGGGTGACGCCCCGCATCGTGGTCACCTCCCGCGCGAGCGGGGGGCCGGCACCGGCCGGCACGGTGGACACGACGAGGGGCGGGGGGTTGCTCGCCCACCGCCCGAGCGGCAGGGAATGGGCGCGCATGCCGAGCCGCTCGGCGAGGTCCGCGAGCGTGAGCGCGGCCTCGGGCCGACGGGCGGCGACGTCGATCCGTCCCACACCGAGGTTGTGTAGAGCGATGAGCGCCGAACGCGCGGTCGCCCCCGCACCGAGAATCCTCGCGGCGCCACCGTGGTCGACGCGCCGCAGCGCCGAGACGATGCCGTGCACGTCGGTGTTGTCTCCCTTCCAGGCTCCGTCCGGTCGACGCACGAGGGTGTTGATCGCGCGGGCGGATCGGGCAAGTGGCGTGACCTCGGCAGCGACGTCGAAGGCCACCTCCTTGAGCGGCATCGTCAGGCTGAGTCCGCGCCAGGAGTCGTCCAGGCCGGCTACGAAGTGGGCCAGCCCGGGCTCGGTCATCTCGATGGCCGTGTAGGACCATCCGCGCAGTCCGAGGGCTCGGTACGCCGCCTCGTGCAGCACGGGTGAGAGGGAGTGGGAGATCGGCGATCCGAGGACTGCCGCCCGCTGCACCGCCTCGTCAGCCTCCACCGGTGCACTTGCCCGGGTTGTCCTCACACCACTGCACCCGGAGCCGGTCGTTGGCCTGGTGCTCCGCGAACGTCTCCGCGAACAGGGTCTCGCCGGTGTCGAGGTTGACGGTCACGAAGAAGAACCACGGCCCTTCGGTGGGGTTCGCCGCTGCATCGATGGCAGCCCGCCCCGGATTCCCGATCGGTCCCGGGGGCAGGCCCTGGATGACGTACGTGTCGAACGGATCGGACTTGGCCTCCTCGAACTCCGTGCGGGTGAGGTTGCCTCGCTTCTGCAGGGCGTAGTTGACCGTGGAGTCCATCTCGAGCCGACCGACCGTGGGGCCGTTCGGGTCGGCCAGGCGGTTCTCGACGACCTGGGCCACCTTGCCCAGGTCCACGTCCGCACGAGCCTCACCCTCGACGATCGAGGCGACGATGAGAGTGCGCTGCCAGTCCTCCTCCGGGACGCCCGCGTCGGTGAGCTGCTCCTTCATCTCGTCCACGAGCGTCTTCAGATGCACCTCGGCGGGCTCGTCGGTCCGCAAGGTGTAGGTCGCCGGGAAGAGCCACCCCTCGACATTCCCCTCGGCCTGGTCGGGCAGGCCGATCGCCTCGGTGTCCTCCGCCGCCGCCTCGTAGTCCTCGACCGGGATTCCGGTGGCCTCGGACAGCGCCGCGAAGACCTCGGACTTCCACAGCCCCTCGCGGATCGTCACCGGCTCGCCGAGGTACCGGTTGGCGGGGTCGTTGAGGGCGGCCAGGGCGTCGGCTGCGCTCATCTCGGTCAAGAGCGTGTACTCCCCCGGCTGCACCGCGGCCGCGGCCTCCGGGTCGGCGGTGCTGGCACGCACGAACGCGTCGGTCGAGGCGATCACGCCGGCGTCGACCAGGGCGCGAGCGATGGCAGACCCGCTGTCCCCCGGGTTGACGGTCACCGACACCTCGTCGGAACCAGGGCCCGGGTAGTCCTCGACAGGACTCGACAACGCGCTGTCGACCATGGGCGCAATGACGCGGAACGCGCCGTATCCGAGTCCGGCGAGCAGCGCGAGCGCGATGAGCGGCACGATGAGACGCGACGCCCTGCTGCCCTCGTGATGACGCCGGTGCCCACCGCTCTCACGGTGCCGACGCGCCTCGGAACGGGACATCGGAGGGGCCGTCCGGCCGTCGTGGTCGGGGGCGTGGTCGTCGTGCACGTCGACCGGGTGGGCGCCGTGGTGGTCGTCGCCTCCGAAGATGGAGTCCTCCAGATGGGGCTTCACCCGTGCTCCTTCCGCCGGCGGGCATGTCGGGGCTTGCGCCCGGTGCTGACGAGCTCTCCGGCGGGGCGGCCTGAGCTCCTCTCGAGGTCCAACGCCCCCTGCAGGATCAGCACCGCGGCGGCCTGATCGACGACGGAGCGCCGCCCGCGCTCCCGGATGCCACCGGCTCCGAGCTGTCTGTGCGCACTGACCGTGGTCAGCCGCTCGTCGACGAGCCGGACGGGGACCGGTGCCACACGTGAGGCGAGATCACGAGCATAACCGCGTGCCATAGCTGCGGCGGGTCCCTCGTCCCCACGAAGTGTGCGTGGCAGGCCGACGTAGACAGTTCGAACCTCGTGCTCGGCCGTGAGCGTGGCCACCGTGTCGGTGTCCTCCGGGGAGAGGGTCGTCACCGGGTGAGCGAGCACAGCCCGGGGGTCGCTCAGGGCGATACCGACCCGGACCGAGCCGACGTCGATGCCCATCCGGACACCAGGCTCAGGCGCCGGATCGGGATCAGTCCCCGAGCTCACCGACACGCCACTCGATCGCCGACAGGGCCTCGCCGACCGCGCTCGGGTCGCTCCCGCCGCCCTGGGCGAGGTCGTCCTTGCCTCCCCCGCCGCCACCGAGGCGCTGTGCCGCGATCCGCACCAGGTCACCGGCCCGGATGCCGCGGGTGCGGGCGGGCTCGTTCGTGGCGACGACGACGACGGGACGGCCACCCTTGGTCCCCGTCACAGCGACGACGACAGGGCGGTCGGTGCCCAGGCGACCGCGGGCGTCGAGGACCATCGCGCGCACGTCGTCGCCACCTGCCTCATCCCCCGCGTCGTGCCCGAGGAAGCGGACCGCCCCGACGTCGCGCACGGTGTCGGTCAGGCGTCCGGCTGCGGCGAGCACCTGCTCGCGGCGCAGCCGGTCGAGGTCACGCTCGGCGTCCTTGAGCCGGCCCAGCATCGAGCTGATCCGCTCCGGCAGCTCGTCCGGCCGGGCCTTGAGCATCTCGGTGACCTGCCCGACGATGGCGTGCTCCCGGGCAAGGAAGGAGTAGGCGTCGGCGCCGACGAGCGCCTCGACACGCCGGACCCCGGATCCGATCGAAGACTCGCCCAGGAGGGTCACCAGACCCAGCTGCGTGGTGCGCTCGGCGTGCGTGCCTCCGCACAGCTCCTTGGCCCAGTCGCCGACCGAGATGACCCGCACGGCGTCGCCGTACTTCTCACCGAACAGCGCCATGGCGCCGACCTCTCGCGCTTCAGCCTGGGTCATCACGTCCGCCGAGACGGCGAGGTCGTCGAGCAGCAGGGCGTTGACCCGCTGCTCGACGTCGCGCAGCACGGAGGCCGGCACGGCCGAGGTCGCCGTGAAGTCGAACCGGAACCGTCCGGGGGAGTTCTCGGAGCCGGCCTGGGTGGCCGTGTCACCCAGCGCCTCGCGGATCGCCTTGTGCACCATGTGCGTCGCCGTGTGCGCACGTGAGATGGAGCGGCGTCGTTCGATGTCCACCTCGGCGTGCGCGCTCTCATCGGTGTGCACCTCGCCCGCGACGACGGTCGCCCGGTGCACGATGAGTCCGGAGATGGGCTTCTGCACGTCGTGGATCCGCACGACCGCACCGCTTGCGAGCTGCAGCAGCCCTCCGTCCGCGAGCTGACCACCACCCTCCGCGTAGAACGGGGTCCGGTCCAGGACGACCTCCACGTCCTCACCCACCCGCGCCGCGACGACCGGCTCACCGTCCCGGATCAGCCCCGCGACGCGCGCCTCGCTGGCGACCTCGTCGTAGCCGGTGAACTCGACCTCCCGGCCGAGGGAATCGGCGAGCTGACGGTAGGCGCTGGTTCCGCCGTGTCCGACCTTCTTGGCCTGAGCGTCGGCCTTGGCCCGGTCGCGCTGCTCCTGCATCAGACGGGTGAAGCCCTCGCGGTCGACCGAGAGGCCCTGCTCCGCGGCCATCTCCAGGGTGAGGTCGATCGGGAAGCCGTAGGTGTCGTGGAGCTGGAAGGCGCGCTCCCCGGAGAGGGTCGCGGAGCCCGTGCGGCGGGTCTCGACGACGGCACTCTCGAGGAGGGTCGTGCCCGACGCCAGGGTGCGCTGGAACGCCTCCTCCTCGGCGTACGCGATCGTGCTGATGCGCTCGAAGTCCTTCTCCAGCTCCGGGTAGCTGTTGCGCATCCGGTCCAGGGAGATCGGCAGCAGCTCGGGCAGACACGCATCCTGGTAGCCGAGCAGACGCATCGCGCGCACCGAGCGGCGGAGCATGCGGCGGAGCACGTAGCCGCGGCCCTCGTTCCCCGGGGTGACGCCGTCGCCGATGAGCATGAGCGAGGACCGGACATGGTCGGCGACGACCCGGAGCCGCACGTCGTCCGGATGCGACTCCGACGCGGCGTGACCGGAGCGGGCGCCGTAGGAGCGGCCGGTCATCTCCGCGGCCCGGGCGAGGACGGGATAGACCTCGTCGATCTCGTACATGTTGTCCACACCCTGGAGCAGGCTCGCCATCCGCTCCAGCCCCATGCCGGTGTCGATGTTCTTCTTCGGCAGGTCGCCGGCGATGTCGAAGTCGGACTTCGAGCGCACCTCCGCCAGCTCGTGCTGCATGAACACGAGGTTCCAGAACTCGAGGAACCGGTCCTCGTCGACCTCCGGTCCTCCGTCGGGGCCGTACTCAGGACCCCGGTCGTAGTAGATCTCGCTGCAGGGGCCGCCCGGGCCGGGCACGCCCATGTGCCAGTAGTTGTCCTCCTTGCCGCGGCGGACGATGCGCTCGGAGGGGATGTCGGTCGTCTCGATCCAGAGCTCGATGGCCTCGTCGTCGTCCTCGTAGACCGTCGCCCACAGCCGGTCGCCGTCGAGACCGAAGCCACCCGACTGCTGGCTCGAGGTGACCAGGTCCCAGGCGAGCCGGATGGCACCCTCCTTGAAGTAGTCACCGAAGGCGAAGTTGCCGTTCATCTGGAAGAACGTGCCGTGCCGGGAGGTCTTGCCGACCTCCTCGATGTCCTGCGTCCGCACGCACTTCTGGACGCTGGTCGCCCGGTCCCACGGCGGCGTCTCCTGACCGAGGAAGTACGGTTTGAACGGCACCATCCCGGCGTTGACGAAGAGCAGGTTGGGGTCGTCATGGATCAGCGGCGCAGAGGGCACCACGGCGTGACCGTTCTTCTCGAAGAAGCGCAGCCAGCGCCGACGGATATCTGCGGTTTCCATGGGTGGATCACGGTCCTTGTGACTCGGGAGCGACGGTGGCGGCCACGATGTGCCGGCCGGTGATGACAGAGAAGCAGGGTATCGCGGTCGGCACCGGGCGCCCTAAGCGAAAAACGCGCGGTGCTCAGCGGCCGAGCCGCTCCCGGAGCCAGCGCCAGCGCTCCTGTAGACGCGCCTCGAAGCCGCGGTCCGTCGGCCGGTAGTAGTCGGTCCGGCCGGCGAGGTCGTCGGGAAGGTAGACCTGCCGGGCCACACCGTCAGGGGCGTCGTGCGCATACACGTAGTCGACCCCATGGCCCAGCCGGGCCGCACCCGCATAGCCCGACCCGCGCAGGTGGGCCGGCACCGCGCCGCCCCGCCCGCCGCGCACGTCCCCGATCGCCTCGTTGATGCCGACGTAGGCGGCGTTCGACTTCGGCGCGAGGGCGTTGTGGACGACGGCCTGGGCGAGGATGATGCGAGCCTCCGGCATGCCGATCTGGGCCACGGCGTGCATCGCCGCGACCGCCGTCTGCAGCGCGGTCGGGTCGGCCATTCCGACGTCCTCGCTCGCCGCGATGACGATCCGGCGGGCGATGAAGCGTGGGTCCTCGCCCGCTTCGAGCATCCTGGCCAGGTAGTGCAGCGAGGCGTCGACGTCGGAGCCGCGCATCGACTTGATCAGGGCCGATGCGACGTCGTAGTGCTGGTCGCCGGTCCGGTCGTAGCGAACGGCCGCGGTCGCCACGGCCCGCTCGGTGTGGGCGAGCGTGATCGGGAGCGGCCCGTCGGCGCCGACGACCGGTGCCTCGTCACTCGCCACGCCGGCCGCCGCTTCGAGAGCGGTCAGGGCTCGTCGGGCATCCCCGCCGCTGACGCGCACCAGGTGCTCGCGAGCCTCCGGCTCCAGGTGGTATGCGCCGGCCAGGCCGCGCGGGTCGCCCACCGCCGACTCCAGCACGGCCGTGACGTCCTCGTCGTCCAGTGAGGTCAGGGTGACGAGCACGGACCGGGACAGCAGGGGCGCGATGATCGAGAAGCTCGGGTTCTCGGTCGTCGCCGCCACCAGGATGACGTGCCGGTTCTCGACTCCGGGGAGCAACGCGTCCTGCTGTGCCTTGGTGAATCGGTGGATCTCGTCGAGGAACAGGACGGTGTGCCGGCCGTAGAGGTCGAGCGTGCGCAGCGCCTGCTCCATGACGGCCCGGACATCCTTGACCCCCGCGGTGACGGCGGACAGCTCGACGAAGTCGCGGTCCGCGGCGGTCGCCACGAGATGGGCCAGCGTCGTCTTGCCCGTTCCCGGCGGCCCCCAGAGGATCGCGGAGAGCGGTCCCGCAGCGCCCGATCCTCCGTCGATCAGCCGGCGCAGAGGGCTCCCCGCACCCAGGACCTGGTCCTGTCCCCGCACCTCCTCGAGGCTGCGCGGCCGCATCCGCACGGCGAGCGGAGCACGCAGGAGATCGCCCTCGGTGGGCTCAGCGGCGCCGAAGAGGTCGGGGGTCTGGGACACGCCCGCCACCCTAGTTCGTCGGGGCCGCGGCGCGACCGACCATGGTGATCCACGCGTCGATGACGCCGGACCAGGTGTGGACCAGAGGCTCTTCGGCGGCCGCGACCTCGGCGACGAGACGATCCGGGTCGATCGAGACCGAGAGCAGGCGATCCGGGTCCGAGTGCGCCCAGGCCCGAGCGGTCCGCGCCCGGGCCTCGAGATGGAACTGCAGCCCCCACACGATCTCGCCGACCACGAACGCCTGGATCGGGCACCGGTCGGAGCGGGCGAGGACCTCGACCGGCCGCCCGCGGTACCGGCGGGGCAGATCGGTGACCTCCCACCAGTGCCAGGCGAGAGCCCGGTCGTCCGGGTCGGCGTGTGACAGGAGCGGACCCCGGTGGCTGTCTCCTGAAGAGGGCCGGATCGGCACGAGCCCCACCTCCGGGCCGTCCGGTATGCGGCGCACCCGTCCTCCCACCGCCATCCCGAGCAGCTGGGCGCCGAGACATACCGCGAGGGTCGGCACCTCCTCGAGGATCGCCTGGCGCAGCAGGTCCCGGACCGCCGGGAGCCAGGGGGCGCCGACGTCGTCATCGGGGTCCATGCTTCCGCCCAGGACCACGAGGCCATCGACGCCGGCGAGCGAGCGCGGCACCTCGCGACGGCGGTCCGGCCCGACGGTCTCGACGCGTAGCCCCGCCGCGGCCAGGCGCTCCCCGATGAGAGCGGCGTCGACGTCCGCCTCATGCTCGACGACGAGCACGGCCGCATCCCGCTGCGCTCGGTCCCCGGAGGTCACGGCAGCAGAGTAGCCGTGGCGATGGGGGCGAACACCACCGACCTCGCGGACACCTGAGAGCATGTGCCCATGACCGGCACCGCGCCCACAGCCCTCGAGGACCTGGACGCGCTCCTCTCGGTCGACCATCCCGTCCTCACCTACGACATCGGAGCCGGCTTCACCCCGCCCGCCTACGCGCTCGGCACCACGCTCGAGGACGGCGCCGTCGCCGTGCAGCGCCGCTCGGACCGCGGCCACCCGGGCCTGGCCGTCATCGGATCGCCGCAGGCGGTCCGAAGCCTGCTCGTCAGCGCGCAGGTGCGTGAGCTCGTCCGGCACCACGCACTGACGCACGTCTCCGTGCCCCGCGCGGCGTTCGGTCACGTCGCCGACGTCCACGAGTGGGGCGGTGGCGGTGAGTGGGACTGGATGTGGACGACGACCAGCGTCGCACCGCTGCGGCACGAGGAGGCGATCGAGGTCGTCGACTCCTCCGTGACCAGCGAGCTGGTGGAGTTCCTGCACCACGCCAACCCCCGCACGCACGGGGAGCCGTTCGCCCGCCCGGGCCAGGTCTGGGTGACCCTGCGGGAGGGTGGCGCTCTCATCGGCTGCGGCTCATGGGACCTGGCCACCTCCGGAGTCCCCGTCCTGGCCGGTATCGCGGTCGATCCCGCTCGGCGCGGTGAGGGCTACGGGGCGGCGATCACCGCATACCTCACTCGAGAAGCGGTCAGCGCGTTCGGTGCCTGCACGCTCGGGATGTTCGCCGACAACATCACCGCTCGGCGGCTGTACCACCGTCTGGGGTACCGGACGGGGGCGCAGTGGTCCTCTCGGTGGTTCGCGCACGACTCCGCCGGGACGCACGCCCGAGACCGGGCCCGCCCGAGCGGTAGACCTCCTGGACGCCGTACAGCGGTCGCCCCTTGACCTCGTCGTAGATGCGGCCCACGTAGGTGCCGATGATGCCCATGAGCAGGAGCTGCAGACCCCCGACGAGGAGCACCGTCGCGACGATGAAGGTCCACCCCTCCACCACCCGCTCGGGGAAGAAGATCTTGACGCCCACCGCATACAGCAGCCCGACCAGTGCCAGACCCGAGACGACCAGACCGGCCCGGGAGATGAGCTGGAGCGGTTTTGCAGAGAAGCTCGTGATTCCGTCGACGGCGAACTTGACCATGCGCCGCACCGGGTAGCCGCTGCTGCCGGAGTGTCGCGCGTCGCGGTCGAAGAGGACCGCCTTCTGCCTGAACCCGATCTCGGCGATCATGCCGCGAAGGAAGCGGGAGTGCTCGCCGTACCGCCGGAGCTGGTCGGCGACGGCGCGGTCGATGAGTCGGAAGTCGCCCGTGTTGCGCGGGATCTCGACGGACGACATCGCCCCCAGGGTGCGGTAGAAGACGTCGGCCGTGGCGCGCTTGAACACTCCGTCCCGGCGGCTGCGGCGCTGTGCGTAGACCACGTCCCAACCGGCCTGCCACTCGGCGATCAGCTCGAGGCTGACGGCCGGAGGATCCTGGAGGTCGGCGTCCATGATGATGACGGCGTCCCCGCGCGCGTGGTCCACCCCGGCGGTGACCGCCATCTGGTGGCCGAAGTTGCGGGCGAGGTCCACGACGACCACCCGGTCGTCCCGTTCGGACAGGGCGACGAGCCGCTCGAGCGAGCCGTCGGTGCTGCCGTCGTTGACGAAGATGAACTCGGCGTCGACGTCCAGCGTCGCGATGGCGGCATCGACCTGTTCGTGGAGCAGGTCGATGTTGCCCTCCTCGTCGTAGATCGGGAAGACGTACGAGATCAGCGGACGCGACCCGGTCATCGGCCCCCTCGCGCGGCCGGGACAGGCGCCTCGCTCGGCGCATCGTCGGCCTCGGGGACCGCATCCACCCCCGCCTCTGCGCGCTGCTCGGGGGTGATCGGAGCGGGCGCGTCGGTCAGCGGGTCGTAGCCGCCACCGGACTTGGGGAAGGCGATGACGTCGCGGATGCTGTCGTATCCACCGACCAGCATGACGATCCGGTCCCACCCGAAGGCGATCCCTCCGTGCGGCGGTGCCCCGTACTGGAAGGCCTCGAGCAGGAAGCCGAACTTCTGCTGAGCCTGCTCGAGCGTCAGACCCATGATCGCGAAGACCCGCTCCTGGACGTCACGCCGGTGGATACGGATCGAACCGCCGCCGATCTCGTGCCCGTTGCAGACGAGGTCGTAGGCATAGGCCAGAGCCTCTCCCGGGCGCTCGTCGAAGGTGTCCTCGAACTCCCGCTTCGGTGACGTGAAGGCGTGGTGGACGGCGGTCCAGGCGCCCTCACCGACCGCGACGTCACCGGCGGCGACGGCCTCCGATGCAGGCTCGAAGAGGGGCGCGTCGTTGACCCACAGGAAACTCCACTCGCCCTCGTCGATGAGACCGCACCGGCGGGCGATCTCGAGACGGGCGGCACCCAGGAGCGCGCGCGAGGACTTGGTCTGGCCGGCGGCGAAGAAGACACAGTCGCCGGGCTTGGCCCCGACGTGCTCGGCGAGCCCCTCGCGCTCGGACTCGCTGAGGTTCTTGGCGACCGGCCCGGACAGCTCGACCGCGCCGTCCGCACCCTCCGTGACGAGGACGTAGGCGAGGCCACGAGCGCCACGCTGTTTCGCCCAGTCCTGCCAGGCGTCGAGCTGCTTGCGCGGCTGGCTCGCTCCCCCGGGCATGACGACGGCTCCGACGTACTCGGACTGGAAGACCCGGAACGGGGTGTCGGCGAAGTACTCGGTGCACTCCACGAGCTCCTGTCCGAACCGGAGGTCGGGCTTGTCGGTGCCGAAGCGGCGCATCGCCTCGGCGTAGGTCATCCTGGGGAACGGCGTGTCGAGCTCTACCCCGATGAGCGACCAGATCTCGGACACCACCGCCTCGCTGAGCTCGATGACGTCGTCCTCCTCGACGAAGCTCATCTCGATGTCGAGCTGGGTGAACTCGGGCTGGCGGTCGGCTCGGAAGTCCTCGTCCCGGTAGCACCTGGCGATCTGGTAGTACCGCTCCATGCCGGCCACCATGAGGAGCTGCTTGAAGAGCTGCGGTGACTGGGGTAGGGCGTACCAGCTACCCGGCGCGAGGCGCGCGGGCACGAGGAAGTCGCGGGCACCCTCGGGGGTCGACCGCGTCAGGGTCGGGGTCTCGATCTCGACGAAGTCCCGCTCCCCGAGCACCTTGCGAGCCGCGGCGTTCACGCGGGAGCGCAGCCGCAGCCCATGTCCGGCGCTGGACGCGCCGGGGCGTCGCAGGTCGAGATAGCGGTGCCGCAGGCGCGCCTCCTCACCCACCGAGACGCGCTCGTCGATCTGGAACGGGAGCGGCGCCGAGGGGTTGAGCACCGAGATCTCCCGGGCGACCACCTCGACCTCGCCGGTCGGAAGGTCGGGGTTGACGTTGTGCTGCTCACGCAGTGACACCTCGCCCTCCACCTGGACGCAGAACTCGCTGCGCAGGTCGTGTGCCGCGCCGGTCAGCACGTCGTCGCGGGCCACGACCTGCACCACACCCGAGGCGTCCCGGACGTCGATGAAGGCCACACCGCCATGATCCCGACGTCGTGCAACCCAGCCGGTCAGGGTGACGGTCTGGCCGGCGTCGGCCGCGCGCAGGGTGCCGGACTGATGGGTGCGGAGCACAGGAGATCCTTTGGTGACGATGAGTGGAGGAGGCTGAACGGGGGTGCTGGGGACCGTGACAGTGAGTGGGCCGCCACCGACGACGGTTGGTGACCGACCACATCTTACGGACCCCCGCTCCCCGGGCCGAACTGCGAATGCCGGGGTCGACCCATGCTCCCACGTAGGCTTGGCGGGTGTCCGCACTGACTCGACGAACGCTCCTCGGTGGGGCCGCTGCGACCGCACTGGTCGTGGTCACGGGCTGCTCCGACGACATCCAGCTGCCCGACCTCGGCGGTGCGGAGGCGGAACCGACGCCGGAGCCCCCGACCCTGGTCCGCCGCGATCCGGCCGAGGCCGGCAGTCTGAGCGGCGACGCGGCCGGCGTCGCGGCGGCGGTGTCCGGTCTGCTGCTCCAGAGCTCCCGGGTCGCCGTGCTCGCCGGGGACGAACCCGCTGCGCTCGGCACGGCTGCTGAGCTGGCTGCGGCGGGTCGTTGGCCGCTCCTCGTCGGGCGGGCGGCGACGCCGCTGCCACCGCAGACCCTGGCCGAGCTCGAGCGCCTCGGCGTGGAGTACCTCGTCCTCGTCGACGACGCGCCCGAGGCGGCCTCGCAGCTCGCGGCCCAGGCGGGCGTGGAGCCGGATCGCGTGACGGTCGTCCCGATCGCCGGACCCGCCGCCCCACCTGACGATGTCCCGGTCGGCGAGCCGGCGGAGGCGCCCCAGGTTGCACTGATCGTGGACGCGGCGTCCTCGATGGGGGTGGCCGTGGCCTCGGCGACCGCGCTCGGCGCGGTCGTCCACCCCGAGGTGACCGACCCCAGGGAGGAGCCCGACGTCTTCGCCGCCCTACGCACCGACCCCGAGCTTCCGCTCGCGACCGTGGCCTCCGAGCCGTCCACCGCCCAGACGCTCCTCGTCATGGGTGCGATGGCCCAGCGCGCCACAGAGCTGCCCGGGGGCGGGGTGACCGTCTTCCCCCACCGTCGGATGGTGGCGCTGTACGGGCATCCCGGCGCGCCGGTTCTGGGCCTGCTCGGTGAGCAGGGCATCGAGGAGAGCATCGAGCGGGTGGGCACCTATGTCGATCGCTACCAGCCACTGGTCGAGGAGACCGTCGTCCCCGCCTTCGAGATCATCGCCAGCGTCGCGACGGCCGGCGCGGGCGACGACGGCAACTACTCCAAGGTTTGGCCGCCCGAGACGTTTCGGGACTGGGTGGACGCCGCGAAGGAGGCCGGCGTCTACGTCGTGCTCGACCTGCAACCGGGGCGCACCGACTTCTTGACCCAGGCGCGCGAGTACGAGGAGCTGCTCATCGAACCCCACGTGGGCCTGGCGCTGGACCCTGAGTGGCGGCTCGGCCCGAACGAGCGCCACCTCGTGCGGATCGGCTCGGTCGCAGCCGCGGAGATCAACCAGGTGAGCGACTACCTCGCCGAGCTCGTC
This sequence comes from Dermatophilaceae bacterium, assembly GCA_049582485.1. Taxonomy (GTDB): domain Bacteria; phylum Actinomycetota; class Actinomycetes; order Actinomycetales; family Dermatophilaceae; genus F2B08. Next base: position 12,662 of record JBAUUB010000066.1, on the reverse strand, counting down.
CGGACACATGACCTGCCTCAGAAGGTCCTCACCCTGCACCAGTTCCGGGTCTCGATGATCCCGGACCGGGACCAGGTCCGCACCGACCACCCGGAGCTCGCGATCGTCCTGCACGCCGACGGACAGGGGTCCCAGCCGGCCAAGCAGGACACCTGGCGCGTTCTGCAGCAGGATCTACCGGAGAACATGTGGCTGGGCTGGAAGAACTTCTACGACGAGGACGCTCCGATGCTCACACCGGAGCAGACGGTGGCTCAGGTCGAGCCGGTTCCGTGGTTCGTCTCGTACCAGTGACCTGACCGCGACCGAGCGGTGGGAGGTCCTGCGGGCCGACGATCCGCTCAGGCGTGACCGTCGCCGACGCGATCGAGCCCGCGCCACCCGGACTCCTTCGCCGCACACGCTGCGAGGACGGCGATCGTCAGTGTCGCGTTGCGCAGCCGACCCGCGAGGATCGCGTCCCGCACGGTGACCAACGGAAACCAACCGATCGGCATGTCGAGCTCCTCGCCGTCCCGCTCGTGCCGCTCGTCCTCAGGGATCTCGTGCAGCCCTCGGGCCAGATACACGACGATCGTCTCCGACGAGCTTCCTGGTGTCGTGACCACCTCCGCCAGGCGGTACCACTCATCGGCCGAGACGAACGCCTCCTCGGCGAGCTCCCGCGCTGCCGTGGTGACCGGGTCCTCACCGTCGACGTCGCGCAGTCCTGCGGGGATCTCCCACTCGACGACCCCCGCCGGATGTCGGTACTGGTGCACCAGGACGACCCGCTCGGCCTCGTCCAGGGCGATCACCGCCACGGCACCCGGATGCTCGATGTAGTCACGGGTCACCTCCCCGGCGGCGCCGAGGTCGACCACGTCCCGCACGACGTTCCAGACCCGTCCTTCGAAGACCACCTCGCGGGAGCGCACCGGCCGGGCGCCGGGGCTGTCCGTCAGGTCCACCGGCTGCACCTCAGCCTTCGTGGTGCGACGGCCGCTCGACCTCGATGAGGCGGGCAGCCCGCTGTTGCTCGATGGCCGCCCCGATGAGTCCGGCGAACAAGGGGTGGGCGCGGTGCGGTCGGGACGTGAACTCCGGATGGGCCTGGGTGCCGACGTAGTACGGGTGGACGTCGGCTGGCAGCTCGACGAACTCGACCAGCCCGAGGTCGGGGTGGGTGCCGCTGACGACGAGACCCTCGGCCTGGAGCCGGTCGAGGTAGGCGTTGTTGACCTCGTACCGGTGCCGATGCCGTTCGGTCACGTGCGTCGACCCGTAGGCCCGGGCGGTCACCGAGCCCTCGAGCAACGTCGCGGGCTGGGCACCCAGGCGCATCGTGCCGCCCAGATCTCCGTCCCCGTCGACGATGGCCCGCTGCTCCTCCATGGTCGCCACGACCGGCGCAGAGGTGTCCGGGTCGAACTCGCTGGAGCTCGCGTCGCTGATCCCACAGACGGCCCGGGCGTACTCGATGACCATGCACTGCAGACCCAGGCAGATCCCCAGAGTGGGGACCTCGCGTTCCCGTGCCCAACGCAGCGCACCGACCTTGCCTTCGATCCCCCGCACCCCGAACCCGCCGGGCACGAGGACGGCATCCACGCCGCCGAGGGCCTCGCGGGCTCCGACCTCGCTGGCGCAGCGGTCGCTCTCGACCCAGCGCACGTGGACCCGGGCGTTGTGGTGGAACCCGCCCGCGCGCAGTGCCTCGGTGACCGACAGGTAGGCGTCCGGCAGGTCGATGTACTTGCCGACCAGGGCCACCTCGACCTCGTGCTCGGGGTGGTGGACACGCTCGAGAAGGTCATCCCATGCCGTCCAGGCGACGTCGCGGAAGCGCATGTTCAGCCGTCGGATCACATAGACGTCGAGCCCCTCGGTATGGAGCACCTTGGGGATGTCGTAGATGCTCGGCGCGTCGACCGCGGCCGCCACCGCTTCTTGTTCGACGTCGCACATGAGCGAGATCTTGTTCTTGATGGCCTCGGGGATCTCGCGGTCGGCCCGCAGGACGAGGGCGTCGGGCTGGATCCCGACCTGGCGCAGAGCGGCCACCGAGTGCTGGGTCGGCTTGGTCTTCAGCTCACCGCTGGGCGCGAGATACGGCACGAGCGAGACGTGGATGAACACACAGTCGTCACGACCGAGGTCGTGGCGAACCTGGCGGGCGGCCTCGAGGAACGGAAGCGACTCGATGTCACCGACCGTGCCACCGATCTCCGTGATGATCACGTCCGGTGCGTCCTCATCCCGCACTCCGGGACTGCCGGCCGCCGCGGCCCGCATGCGCTCCTTGATCTCGTTGGTGATGTGGGGGATGACCTGGACCGTGTCCCCGAGGTACTCACCGCGGCGCTCCTTGGCGATGACGGTGCTGTAGACCTGGCCGGTGGTCACGTTGGAGTTGCGAGACAGGTTGACGTCGAGGAACCGCTCGTAGTGCCCGATGTCCAGGTCGGTCTCGGCACCGTCCTCGGTGACGAACACCTCGCCGTGCTGGAACGGGTTCATCGTCCCCGGGTCGACGTTCAGGTAGGGGTCCAGCTTCTGCATCGTCACGCTCACCCCGCGTGCGCGGAGCAGGTTGCCGAGCGAGGAGGCCGTCAGGCCTTTGCCGAGGGAGGAGGCGACGCCTCCGGTCACGAAGATGTGTTTCGTCGAGGCAACCACGGGCTTGTACTCTACGTCATCGCCCGTGCCCGGGCGTATCTGGAGAGCCACCGACTCGCCGCCCGGTCTCCGTCGTCCCATTCGGTGGCACGGCTCCGCCCGGCCGTGACGGCCTTGGACCAGGCGAGGTCATCCGAGAGCAGGGTGTCGACCGCATCGGCCCACTGCTGCGGATCCGAAACGTCGATGAGCCGACCCACGCCCTCGACGAGGTCCCGCAGGCCACCGGCGTCCCGGGCCACGACGGGAACGCCGGCGGCGAGGGCCTCCTGGACGACGAGCGCCCGCGCCTCCCAGTGGCTCGTGAGCACGAAGACCGCTGCGGCCCGGAGCCACGGAGTCGGATCGCTCTGAGCGCCCACGAGCTCCAGCGGCGCACCGGTCCGACGCGCCTGCTCGCGTAGGTGGTGAGCGAGGTCCGCCTCTCCGCCACCGGCGACGACCCAGGCGCGAGGGGGGTTCGGATGTGTCGCGGCGTCGGAGGCTGCCGCCGCCACCAGAGTGCCGAGGTCCTTCTGGGGCGCGATCCTCGCGACGGTCAGGACGAGATCGCTCTCTTCTGCCATCGGGACACCGGCACCCTCGAGCAATCGCCGAGCATCGCGGCGCCGTTGCACCCGATCGACGGGCGGGGTGGCGAGCAGCCCGGGCACCCGGGGCGAGGGCACCTCGGCGAGCTCCGCCCACGATGCCCCCCACCGCAGCGCCTGTTCGACGAGGTCGGTGCTGGCTCCGGTGACCAGCTGTGCGGTCCGGGTGAAGGGCTGCGCCGAGGCGGCCCCGAGGGCACGGCGGAGACCGCCCCCGAGCACTGCGTTGTGCAGACTGACCACGAGAGCAGGTCGACGGCGACGCGGCAGTGAGCGGATGGCCAGGGCGCCGATGACTCCCGCCTGATGGCCGTGGGCATGCAGGACGTCGGCACCGTCGGCCAGGCGACGGAGAACCCTCACCGACGATGCCGTCGCGGCCCTGTTCTCCGGCCACACCAGGTGCGCGTCGGACCAGCCGAAGGTGGACGCCGTCAGGCGGTCGGTGGCCAGCACGACGCGATGCTCCTGTCGTCGCAAGGCGTCGCTGAGGTCGGCGACGTGGGTCCCGATTCCGCCGGTGCTCCTGGCGATCAGCATGAGAACCTTCATCGCCCCACCACCCGTCGTCGTAGGTAGACCGCCGTCGCACGCCAGCCTCGAAGGATCCCCGATCCCCAGTGCCGCACGGCGAGGGCCACGAGGATCGCCCCGGCCACTGTCATGCCGATCGACCAGCCGACTCCGAGCATGACGACCGTATGCGCTGCACCCGCGTCCGGCGCGAGCGCGAGGGCGGGGATGAGCACGGCCAGGGCCCACCCGAGCGCTACCGCGAGTCCGGCCGTGAGCGGGCGACCCCGGACGTAGAGCGCACGGGTGAGCAGCGCCTGCACACCGAAACCGACCAGTCCGACCGCGAACGCGCGCAGGCCGGCGGCCATGGCCGGGACCGCCGCACCGCTGACCGTGCCGCCGCCGCGGCGGGCGTCGAGGGCCGTGAAGATCGCACCGACGAGGGGCGAGACGAGCACGAGCCCCACGGCTCCCACGATTCCGAGCAGGACCGCGACGTGCAGCGCGCGCGCGAGCAGACGCTCGGCGTCCCCCCGTCCGACCGCATCGGTCGAACGCGGCGTGTCCGCGGAGTGCGCTGCGTCGACGTCCCCACCGGCGCGGATCGCGAGTGCGGGGAAGGCGGCGGTGGCCAGCGGAACGACCAGAACGGCGTAGGGCAGCATGACGACAGCCTGGATCCAGGTGTACACCGACAGGGCGCCCTCCCCGCCGCCACGGGAGACCGCCAGCCGGACGATGCCCACCGTGGCGACCTGCTGTGCCGCGAGCGCGATGAGTCCGGCTCCGGCGAGCCGCCTGGAGCGACGGGCGTCGTCCCCCGTGAAGTGGAGCGAAGGAGTGAAACGCCATCCCGCTCGCCAGGCCGGCACGGCCAGTGGAAGAGCCAGGGCCGCCACCCCGGCGGTCGTCCCCCAGGCAAGGAGAGAGAGTGCGGCATCCGGGACATCGGTCGTGGCACCCTGGGCGAGTGACCCGTAGGCCGCGTACGTCGCGATGACGACAACGCTGGACAGCAGGGGCGCCACCGCCACGGCCACGAAACGACGATGAGCGTGCAGGACACCGGCGAGCACGATGCCGATGCCGTAGAGCGGGATCTGCAGCGCGAAGATCCGCAGCATGGTGGCACCGGTCTGGACCCCGCCGTCCACCGCTCCACCCACGAGGCCCGCGGTGATCGGCTCGGCGAACAGCCAGACGAGAACCGCCAGCGGCACGAGGATCACCAACGCCCAGGTGAGCAGCGTGGAGGCGACCCGGTGGGCCTCCCGGGGGTCGCCTCGGCCGAGGTGTCCGGCGACGAGCGGCACCGTGAGTGCGGCAAGGGCACCGCCCGCTGCGACCTCGTGCACGACGTTGGGAACCGCGTTGACCGCGTTGTAGATGTCACCGACTCCCGAAGCCCGCACGCTGTCGGCGAAGACCAGCGTCCGGCCGAAGCCGGCGATCCGGGCAAGGAGGGTCAGGATCGCGATCAGCCCGGCCGCCCCGGCGACTCCGCCGACGGCCAGTCTCCTCATGTCCGGCGACCCCAGCGGTCGAGCTCGCGGAGCACCGGCGTGGACTCGATGACGGAGGTGAAGCTGACCTTCTCGGACGCGAGCGTGAGGGCCGTCAGGCCGAGGAGCGCCACCGCTCGGCCCGCGGGCCCCAGGCGACCGACGAGCGCGGTTCCGACGAGAGCCCCGGCGGCGTTGGCCCCCGTGTCACCCAACATCGCCTCGCCTCGAAGGTCGGGAGCGACCACTGCGGAAGCCGACCCCGCGGCGACCGCGGCGGGCACCGAGCCGGCGCCCACGGCCATCGGGGCGGCGAGGATCATGGTGACCTTGAGAGCCCGGCCGGGACGAAGGTCCAGGAGATTGGCCAGATTCGCCGACGCGGCCACCACCGCGCCCGCGAGCAGGGTGGAGACCAGACCCCGCTTCTGGGTGTGCGCTTGGCGGCCGTGGTCCACGAGGACGGCGGACACCAGTCCGGTGGCACCGATGCCGACGATCTTGACCGTCCCCGTCGTGACACGTCCGCGGCGCAGAGCGCCGAGGTGGCCACGCAGGCCCTTGTTGTGCGAGTCGCCATGGTGGTCGTCGAGGGCCCCAAAGGCACCTCCCCCAAGTGCCGCCACGACACCGGCAGGTGAGCCCCCGACCGCGCTTCCGGCGGCCGCACCGGCGGCGAAGGCCGCTCCCTCCCACAGCGTGACGGTCCGGCCCGCGTGGTTGGTGCGCTGCCAGTCGAGCCCGAGGACACGGGGCCGGTCCCGACCCATGACGAAGATGGCGTGCGCCGCAGCCATTGCGGCGAGACCGCTGAGCACGGTCCTCACGGCGCCGTGGTCTCGATGGGAGGCAGGAGACCCGATGCCGTGTCGGCCTCTCCGTAGTGGCCCGAGTCCCCGTCCACCTGCTCTGTGACGGCGAAGGGTACTGCGGTTGAACCGGGCGGCGTTGCGAGGTTGTCGATCGTGGAGATCCTGTCCGCGAGCTCCCCGGAGTCCCGGATCGCGGCGATGAGGTCGGTGTCGATGGCGGAGTCGGCGCTCAGGTCGCCGGCCACCACGACGCCGGCACTGTCATCGAGGGCACCGATCACATCCACCCAGCCGATCACGACCGATGCCCCGCTCGCCGCGCCGTCCGGGGCTACGACGACCAACGCGTCGGCGGCGCCGGTGGCCGCATCCTCGGGGACCTCGACCAGGCCGTACTCCGCGAGGATCGCGAGTGCCTGCTCACCCGCGGGGTCCCCGGTGGTCTCGAGATCGGTCGGATCGGTCACCGCGCCACCGTCCACGGGCGTCGTCGGTTGGGCATTGTCCTCGGCGGCCGGGTCACCGGTGAGGGCCCTGGCGAGCGCCAGGTCGATGACACGTTCCGGGTCGAGGCCGACCGGCAGCTCTCCGGCGAGCAGTTCGCGCAGCATAGCGGCCGCCTCCGTGCGCGCGGTGGCGTCGGGGGGCTCGGACGACGTCCACGCGTCGGACAGGACAACCGGTCCGAGGACAGGCCCACCCGCTTCGGCGAGGACGGCCGCCGCGGCGTCCACGGAAGCGTCCGCCGCGCCTGGGAGCACCACGAGACCGACGGTCGACCCGTCGAGGACGCCTGCGACGCTGCGGGGTCGGAGCGCGGCGATCGCCTCGTCGCGGGCCTCCACCTGCGACTGGGCGAGGCTGAGATCCGACCGCAGGGTGTTGGCCTCCTCCCGAAGACGGGTCACCTCGCTCGCGAGCGTGTCACCGATCGTGCCGCGCAGGGGTCCGGCACCGAGGACGATGCCGACGGCGAGGGCGAGGAACACCGACGCGATGGAGACGAGGTGGTAGCGGAAGTCGATCACGAGAACACTCCTAGCACGAACGCTTGGACCGCATCCCACCAGGCGTCCATCCGGGCGCCTACCACCTGCAGCAGCGCCTGACCGGCCGGCGTGGCGTTGAGGGCGGCGAGCAGAGCGAGGAAACCGAAGAAGAAGACGACCGCCAGGGATCTGGTCTTGATGCGCGGGCGGTACAGGCGGCTCACGCCCTTGGCGTCGACCAGCTTGCTCCCCACTCGCAGCCGGGTCAGGAAGGTACTGGACATCCCCGAACGGCCCTTGTCGAGGAACTCCTCGAGGGTCGCGTGGGTCCCGACGGCAACGATCAGGTCGGCGCCCTTGTCGTCGGCGAGGAGCATGGCGATGTCCTCACTCGTGCCGACGGCGGCGAAGATGACGGGCTCCACGCCGAGCGCCCGCACGCGTTCGGCCCCCGGAGCGCGGCCGTCGCGGTAGGCGTGCACGACGATCTCCGCGCCGCACGTGAGCGCGCGGTCGGACACCGAGTCCATGTCACCGACGACCAGGTCCGGAACGAGTCCGGCCTCGAGGATGGCGTCCGCGCCCCCGTCGACGCCGATCAGGACGGGGCGGTACTCGCGGATGTAGGACCGCAGGATCGCCAGGTCCTCGCGGTAGTGGTGACCGCGGACCACGATGAGGGCGTGCCTGCCGTCGATGTCGGTCGTGACGTCGGGGACTCCCACGCCGTCGATGAGGAGGTCCCGCTCCTTGCGCAGGTAGTCCATGGTGTTCTTGGCGAAGTGCTCGATCTGCTCCGACATCGCCGAGCGCGCCTCCACCATCTCGGCGCGGACCTGGGCGAGCTCGAGGACAGGCCCTCGGGCGACCTCCCGGTCCCCGTCCAGCAGAGCGCCGTCGACCACCCGTAGGCGGTCGCCCTCCCGCACGGCCGACATGACCTCACGCCCGACGGCGTCGATGATCGGGATGCCCGCCCCGAGAATCAGCTCTGGCCCCTGATTGGGGTAACGGCCGGATATCGACCGGCTCGCGTTGACGACGGCGGCCGGTTTGCAGGACACCAGCGCGTCGGCCGAGACCCGGTCGATGTCCTCGTGGTCGATGACGGCGATCTCGCCCGGCTGGAGGCGTTTGGTCAGGTTCTTCGTGCGTCGGTCGACGCGGACGACCGTGGTCCCCGTTTCCGAGGAACCACGCAGCCGGACCGAACGGGGCATGCGCAGTGCCATCGGTCCCCTTTCGACGAGGTGGGGTGATCGGTCCATCGTCCCACGCGGACTCACGACCTCGCGTCGGCGAGGAGCTCTCGGGCGTGTTCTCGGGCGGCGTCGCTCACCGTCCCCGCGAGCAGGCGGGCGATCTCGTCCTCGCGTGCGGACCCGGTGACGACGGAGACGTCGCTCGCGGTCACCTCACCGTCGGTCGACTTGGCCACGACGAGATGATGGTCCGCGTAGGCCGCGACCTGGGCCAGATGGGTCACGACGATCACCTGGGCGTGCTCGGCGAGGCTCGCCAGGCGGGCGCCGACGTCGCGGGCGGCGGCTCCGCCCACTCCGGCGTCGACCTCGTCGAAGACGAAGACCGGCACCTCGGGTCCGGAGTCTCCTGCGCCGAGGGCCACCTCGAGCGCGAGCATGACGCGCGACAGCTCGCCACCGGAGGCGGCTCGGGTGATGGGCCGTCCGGGTTCCCCGGGATTGGCGGCGAGAACGATCGACACGGCGTCGGCCCCGTGTGGACCCGGCTCGGCCGGGGTGACCTCCACGGTGACGGTCGCCGTGCCCATGGCAAGTCGTCCCAGCTCCTCGGTCACCCGCGCGCTCAGCTCGGCTGCCGCCCGGGTCCGCACCTCGCTCAGGTTCTTCGCAGCGGCGACGTGACGACCGGCCAGGTCGTCGAGCTCACCCTCGAGCTCGCTGATCCGGTCGTCTGCGCCGCTGAGCTCGGCGTGCCGGATCGCCGCCTCCTCGGCCCACGCGAGCACGTCCTCGAGACCCGGACCGTAGCGGCGGGCCAGGGTCGCGAGCTCGGCCCGGCGCTCCTGGACGGCCGCCAGTCGGGCGGGGTCGAGGTCGACATCCGCGGCGTACCGGCTGACATCCGCGCTCAGCTCCACCGCGAGGTGCACGAGCTCGACCGCCCGGAGGTGGAGATCCTCGGCGGCGGGGTCGAGACGCGCCACTGTCTCGAGCTCGGCCCGGGCCCGGGCGAGGTGGCTGAGCACGGACGTGCCGTCCGCTGCGTCCTCGTCGCCGGCGAGCGCGCTGCGCGCCAGGGCCGAGGAGCCGCGCAGCTCCTCGGCGTGACTGAGTCGGTCGTCCTCGTGTCGAAGGGCGTCGTCCTCCCCCGGCAGCGGCGCGACCCGCTCGATGTGCTCCAGTCCGGCCTGCAGACCCTCGAGCTCGACCACTCGGTCGCGGGCCTGCGCGCGCAGTCGGTCCAGCGTGTTGCGCACCTCGACGAGCCGCTCCCAAGCCGTGCGGTATGCGGTGAAGCGTTCTCGCAGCTCCGCACCTCCGAAGCGATCCAGAACCGCACGGTGCTGGTCCGGTTCACGAAGGCGCCACTGGTCGGCCTGCCCATGGACGGCGAGCAGGCTCTCACCCACGTCGGCGAGCACGCCGACAGGAGCGGCACGCCCGCCGACGTAGGCCCTCGATCGTCCTTCGCCGGACACCGTGCGGGCGAGCACGATGCCGTCCTCCACGCGGCCACCCGCCTCGCGCACCCGACGCGAAGCGGGATGTGCGTCGTCGATCGCGACGAGGCCCTCGATCACCGCCTGACCCGTCCCGGAACGCACAAGGGCGCTGTCCCCCCGGCCGCCGAAGAGCAGGAGTAGCCCACTGACCACCATCGTCTTGCCGGCACCGGTCTCACCGGTGACGACGTTCAGTCCGGGGTGCAGGGGAAGGGTGACTTCCTCGATGACACCGAGCCCGGAGATTCGGACCTCACTGAGCACTGGAGCGCCCTCGGCCGCGCCAACCGTGCACCGAGAGGTCGAACTTGGCGACCAGCCGGTCCGTGAACGGGGCCGAGGACAACCGGGCGAACCGTATCCGGTCCGGGGACCGACGCACCTCGAGCCGAGCGCCGGGCGGCAGGTCGATGCTGCGCCGGCCATCGGCCCACATCACGCCACAGCCCTCGGTGTCGGGGATGATCTCGACCGCCAGGACCGATGCCGGGCCGACCACGAGCGGTCGCGAGAAGAGGGCGTGCGCGCTCAGGGGAACCAGGAGCAGGGCCTCGACATCCGGCCAGACCACCGGCCCTCCCGCGGAGAACGCGTACGCCGTCGACCCCGTCGGCGTGGCGACGACGACCCCGTCACAGCCCCAGGTCGACAGCGGGCGTCCATCGACCTCGACCGTGAGCTCGAGCATACGTTCGCGAGCGGCCTTCTCGATGCTCACCTCATTGAGCGCCCAGCCCCGGTAGAACACCTCGCCGTCGAGCAGTCCCACCACTTCGAGGGCGAGCCGCTCCTCGACGGCGTAGTCCCTGGCGGCGATCCGGTCCACCGTGGCGTCGAGCTCCTCGCCTTCGGCTTCGGCCAGGAAGCCGACGTGACCGAGGTTGACGCCGAGCAGGGGCACTCCGCTGCCCCTCGCCAGCTCTGCCGCCCACAGGATGGTGCCATCGCCACCGAGGACACAGACCACCTCGCAACCGGAAGCCGGCGCCACCGGATCGGCGAGCCGTGCGGCGGGGTGATCCTCCAGCCCGAGACGCTCGGCCTCGGAGGCGATCAGCATGCCTCCCATCCCGTCGACATGGAGCCGGTCGAGAACCGTGCGGGCGAGGTCGGGAATGTCGGAACGGCGCGGGTGACCGACGATGAGCACGCGTCGCTCCGCGGTGGTTGTCGTCACGTCAGCCGTCCTCTCGGTTGCCTCGGTCGAGCATGCGGTCGATGGTCTGACTGACAGACTGCCATGCGGGCAGGTCGGCCGGCTCGGTGGGCCTCCTCAGCCATAGGACGTACTCGACGTTCCCCTCCTGCCCGATCGTGCGGCTTCGTACCGCGCCGCGCAGTTCCAGGCCGAGGTCGTAGCCGACCCGCAGGACTCTCAGCAGTGCGTCTCGACGGTCGGGTTCCGATCGGACGACGCCTCTGCCGTCGAGCCCATTCCTCCCGACCTCGAACTGCGGCTTGACGAGAAGAAGCAGCTCCCCGCCGGGCCGAACGAGGTCCCGCAGCCGGTCCAAGACCATGGTGAGGGAGATGAAGCTGAGGTCGGCGACGACGACATCCGCTGGACCGTCGACCGTGTCGACCTCGAGATCCCGGACGTTGTGGCCGGACAGGTCCGTGACGCGGCTGTCCGAACGGAGCACCGCAGCAAGCTGACCGTGCCCCACATCAACCGCACAGACGTGACGCGCTCCCCGCTCGAGCAGGACCTGCGTGAACCCACCGGTGCACGCTCCGACATCGACTGCCCGGACGTCCTGAAGGGTCGGGCCTCCCCCGGGCAGGTCGGCCAGGGCTCCCAACAGCTTGCCCGCTGCCCGGGATACCCACCGAGGATCCAGCGGATCGCCTGCATCGGTCCTGCGAACCGTGATCGAGTCGGACCCGAGAACGGACCGCGAGGCCTTCACAGCGGGTCGCTCGTTGACGAGTACGACGCCTCGACGCACCAGGTCCTGCGCGTGGCCGCGGCTACGAGCCAGTCCGCGCTCGACCAGAGCGACGTCGAGCCGGCTCGAGCCGGACGTCACTCGTCGAGGTCGGCGAGGCGCCCCTGCAGCGTGCGCTGGAGCGACTCGGCCCGTTCGATCTGCGCGTCGAGGTCGAGCGGGTCCGCAGCGGTCAGGTCACGAAGGGCTGCATCGATGACGATGTCACCGGTGGGGGCCGCCTCACCGGTGGCACTTGAGTCGACCGCCGTCGCCTGGTCCGTGCTCGAACGGGCGGCCGTCGACGGGCCGACGATGCGCGATTCCTGATCGCTCACGTGGACGATGAGCCGGCGTCGCCGGACGATGACGCCGACGGACCGGGACCGTTTGCGGCCGTGCTCTTCTTCGCAGTGCTCCTTTTCGCGGTGCTCGTCTTCGCGGTGCTCGTAGTCGGTGCGCTCTTCTTCGCTGTGCTCGTTTTCGCGGTGCTCTTCTTCGCTGCGCTCTTGCGGGCCGTGGTCTTCTTGCTCGTGCTCGCCCTGGTCGTCGACTTCGAGGGCGCACTCTTCTTCGCTGTGCTCTTGGTGGCGGTCGACGTGTTCGCTGTGCTCTTCTTCGCCGGAGCGCTCTTCTTCGCGGTGCTCTTGGTCGGTGCGCTCTTCTTCGCTGCGCTCTTGGTCGGTGCGCTCTTCTTCGCTGCGCTCTTGGTCGGTGCGCTCTTCTTCGCTGCGCTCTTCCTCGGTGCGCTCTTCTTCGCCGGCGTGCTCGGGGAGTCGCTTCGGGCCTCAGCAGCGGAGGACGTTGCCGCTTCGCCGGCCCGGGCCCCCGCGTCAGCCATGAGCTGCAGGGCCTCGTCCGCGGGAGCGGTCTCCTTCGTGGAGCGGATGACACTCGACGCGGCGCCGCTGGCCTTGCCGGCTGCGGCGGCCACGCCGCTCGCCACGATCCCGCGCAGCT
>JBAUUB010000065.1:0-1902 GCA_049582485.1 Dermatophilaceae bacterium | reverse complement strand
ATCCGTAGCGCCAATGTCCGCATCGAGAACTGAATCGCCACCGCATCGCCTCGCCTCGCTTGCAACTGGGCAGCCGTACTGAATTGAAGCGCCAGATCATCGCCATCGGCGGCGCTGCGCTGCCCCTTGAACTCGACAACCTGCTGCTGATTGATTATTTCCTGCGCCAGACCGGCAAACGCAAACCCCGCGTATGTTTCATCGGCACGGCCCACGGTGATGCGGATGCCGGACGACTGCGGTTTTACGCGGGTCTCAGCCGGTTTTCCTGCATGCCAACGCACCTGCCGTTGTTCGCGCGCACGCCGCGCGACCTCGAATCATTCGTGCTCGGGCAGGACGCAATTTTTGTCGGCGGCGGCAACACCCGCAGCATGCTGGCCGTCTGGCGTGAATGGGGACTCGACGTCCACTTGCGTGCCGCATGGCAGCGCGGTGTCGTGCTTGGCGGCTGGAGCGCCGGCTCGATCTGCTGGTTTGAGCAGGGCCTTACCGATTCGATCGCCGGGCCGCTGACCGTACTCGATTGCCTCGGCTTCCTGCCGGGCAGCAACTGCCCGCACTATGACAGCGAACCGCTGCGCCGACCGACCTATCGCCGGCTGGTTGCGCAGGGCAAGGTGGCCGAGGGCCATGCTGCAGACGACGGCGTCGCCCTGCATTACGTTGACCGGAAACTCACTCGTGTCGTGAGCAACCGCCCGCGCGCCAGCGGTTATCGCGTGCAGCGTGCAGCGCGCGGCGCCGTCGAAAAACGCCTCCGCACCAGCTATCTCGGCCGCCGCTGAGTCCGCGCGAGCCTCAGGCGTCGATCACGACGCGGTTCTGCACGCTCTCGACCACCACCGGCGCCTCGAAATCCTGTCGCGTCATGCGCGCAGACTCCCAGCGCCTGCTGGTTTCCGCGTCCCACGCATGATCGAAGAACTTGTCCGCCGCCGCCTTCGACTGCCAGAGATAAATCTCCAGCACCGACTTGCAATCCGGTGCTATGCAGTAATGCTTCCTGATGAGGCCCGGCACCCCCTGAAAGTCGGGTGCAGCGCCCTGCATTACCGTCAGCAAGTCCTGCCGGTTCTTGCCCTCCATGACGTCGAATTTCCAGATCACGATATGCACGGATCGATCCTTTCAAATGTTGAATTCAGGACACCACTGTTGCGCCCTATAAAGAAATCATAAGCGCCGGCACGTGACCGCTGTTGATCCATGTCAAACTCGCGGAACGTAGCTCCGTCGCGACGCCCGGCACAGCAGCGGAACGACGACCCGCAGCCTGCATCGTGTCAAGTCGCGGGCGGGCCGCCGGCAAAACGCCTAGGGACTGCTGCCGCCACAGGTTAATATGGCGCTTTTCCAGTTCACGATTCCCGAGCATGGCCAAGAACACGAAGCCCGGCGCGGAACCCGCCGCGGCATCCACCTCGAATTTCATCCGCAGCCACATTGAAGCCGATCTGGCAGCAGGCAAGTACGCGGCGCGCGGCTGGGGCGGCAAACCGGGGCCGGCCCCGACGCACGCCGCCGCGCCCAAGGATCCGGCAGCAATCCGTACCCGCTTTCCGCCGGAACCCAATGGCTATCTGCATCTCGGCCACGCCAAGTCGATCTGCCTGAATTTCGGCCTCGCGCTGGCCTACGGCGGGGCCTGCCACCTGCGCTTCGACGACACCAACCCGGAAAAAGAGGAACAGGAATACGTCGATTCGATCCGCGATGCGGTGCAATGGCTGGGTTTCGACTGGGGTCCGCACCTGTACTACGCCAGCGACTACTTCAGTTTCATGTACGAGGCTGCGGAGTACCTGATCACCGCGGGCCACGCCTATGTCGACGAGCAGAGCGCCGATGAGATGCGCGCCAACCGCGGCACGCTGACCCAGCCCGGTCGCCCCGGACCGT
>JBAUUB010000064.1:0-8813 GCA_049582485.1 Dermatophilaceae bacterium | reverse complement strand
AACAGCCGGCACCGACCGTCACCGGGGACGTCGACTCCTCGATCAACACCTCGTACCTGGTGTTGCACCCGTCTCCGTCGGCATCGATCCAGTGCTCGAACCGGTCCCGGTCATAGGCCGGTGCCGTGGTCTCAGGAGCCACCGCAAGCAAGCCGGGCAGCTGCGATGCGGTGATCAGGTCCGCAGCCGCAGGCGAGGCGACCATCAGTCCCGATGCCGCCACCGCCAGCCCGACAACTGCGGAGATCCGAGCGCGAAGCTTTCGACGGGTGGACAGAGACATGGGTGAACCGATCTATTGCGCAAGGCACTGCAATGGGGATGTGTCGCCGACGGTAGCCAGCGCGGCACTCTCCCTCCCAATCCGCCCCGAGATCGTGTCCGAAAGTACGAGCGCAGCGCCGGCGGGTGACACCGACTCTCCTGACCCGCACCTGCTGAGACCATGGAGCGATGGCGTGGGATGACGATGACGAGTGGCCCCGCCCGCGTCGGCGCACGGGCAACGCCCTGCCGCTGGTCGTGGCCATCGTCGTGACCGCGGCGCTCGGCCTGCTCATCGTCGGCGAGCCCGGCTCCGGCTCGCAGTCCCTCGTCGACCGGCTGGCCCGTGCCGCCGGCTCCCTCTCCGGAGGCTCGCCCGGCCTCACCTACGACGACGGCATGGATGGTGCCGAGGGTTCGGGCGGTCCGGGCTACTCCTTCGCCCGGGTGCAGCGCGACGGGGTCTCGCCGGTGACCTGGCGCTGTGACGAGAGCATTCCGATCGTCGTGAACCCCGCGGGGGCCCCGGCCGACTACGACGAGCTGGTCGGCGCCGCCATCACGAGGGTCAACGACGCGAGCGGCTTCCGGTTCGAGGTCGTCGGGGAGACCTCGGAGCGGAACTTCCTCGACCGCTCCCAGGGTCCGGTCCTGCTCGGGTTCGCCGACGAGGGCGAGGTCGTCGAGCTCGCGGGCGACGTCGCCGGCATCGGTGGATCGGTGTATGCGCTGCCCCCCGGCCCCGGTCGCGTCACCGCGGTCGGTGGTGTCGTCGCTCTGGACACCGACGTCGTGAACGACGACGTGCCGTTCGAGTACGCCGAGGCGGTCCTGGTCCACGAGCTCGTCCATGTCCTCGGGCTGGGCCACACCGAAGCCCCCGGCGAGCTGATGCGCGCCACCGGCTCCGGGCAGACCGAGCTCGGCCCGGGTGACCGGGCCGGCCTCGCGCACCTGCGCGAGGCCGCGTGCTCGTGACGCGTCAGGATGCTCAGACGGGGGAGCCGACCGGCAGCCCGGCGAGGATCTCGAGCGCGCGCCGGCGGGCCGCCAGCTCCGGGCTGGCGTTGGTCACCATGAGCTCATCCGCCTGCGCCCGGTCGGCGAACTGCTCGAGGTATCGCGCGACGGACGCCGCGTCGCCGACGGCGGTGTACCTCAGCATGTGCCGCGCCTGGTCCCCGACCGGCGAGTCCATCAGCGCGGCGAGCTCGTCGTCGTCGATGGGCCGCTCCCCGGTGACGCGGGTCGCCAGGGCCCGCACCCGCGAGCGCAGGACCGAGTCGTATGCGGTGCGCGCCTCCTCGGTGCTGTCCGCCGCGACGACGTTGACCGCGGCGATGACGTGTGGCCGGTCGAGCTGCTCGGAGGCCTGGAAGCGCTCGCGGTACACGGCGACGGCGTGCTCGAGGGCGTCGGGCGCGAAGTGGCTGGCGAAGGCGTAGGGCAGCCCGAAGGCGGCCGCGAGCTGAGCGCCGAACAGCGAGGACCCGAGGATGTAGAGCGGCACCGCGGTCCCCTTGCCGGGGTAGGCGTTGATGCCCTTGATCATCGTCTCGTCGCCGAGATAGCCCTGCAGCTCGCGGATGTCGTCCGGGAAGCGGTCCGAGGCGCGGGCGTCGCGGCGCAGCGCGAGCAGCGTGCGGGGGTCGGTGCCCGGCGCTCGGCCCAGGCCCAGGTCGATCCGGCCGGGGTGCAGCTCGGCGAGTGTCCCGAACTGCTCGGCGATGACGAGCGGGGAGTGGTTGGGCAGCATGATGCCGCCGGAGCCCACCCGGATCCGCTCGGTGTGCGCGGCGATGTGGGCGATGAGGACCGACGTTGCGGCAGAGGCGATGCCGGGCATGTTGTGGTGCTCGGCGAACCACAGCCGGGTGAAGCCGAGCCGGTCGGCGTCCTGCGCGAGCGTCACGCTCTCGGCGAGCGCCTCGGCGACGGGCCGGCCGCGGCGCACCACGGCGAGGTCGAGGATGGAGAGGGGGACCATCCCTCCTTTCTACCCCCGGCTCGCCACAACGGCTAAACGCGGGGGGTTCCACCCGCCATCGCCCGCACCGAGTCCGGCACCGGGATCCCCGGGCGCAGGTCCGGGGAGGGGGCGGGCAGCGCATACCTCCGCTCGATGTCGAGGTTGCCGGCCCAGGCAGGGCCCGCGACGTCCTCGGGCTCGTCGGTCGGGGGGCCCTCGGAGACCCGGAGCGACCAGTTCGTGACCTGCATCTCGAGGACGAGGGTGGCGGCCAGCTCGCGGCGGGTGGACGCCCGGACCTCGGCCACCCGGCCGGGGACGATCCGGTCGGTGACCACCGCGAGGGCCTCTTCCTGGCCCTCCGGCGGGACCGGACGGCAGGACCCGAAGAACACCGCGCTCCGGTACGACAGCGACGACTCGAACGCCGTGCGGGCCACGACGACGCCGTCGATCGCCGTGACCGCGACGCTGACCGGCACACCCGTGGCGAGCCGCCGCATCCACCGCGAGCCGCTGGACCCGTGCAGCAGCAGGCGCTCGCCGTCGAGGACGACCGCCGTCGGGATGACGACGGGGTGCCCGTCATCGTCGACCAGACCGACGTGCCCCACGAGGACGTCGGCGAGGAGGCGCTGGAGCCCGGTCCGGTCCTCGGACATCTTCTCGGGCAGTCGGGTGGCGGTCGTGCGGGGCATGGCAGACATTCTGCGCGACGATGGGGTCATGCCCGTCGACGTCACCACCGAGACCGTCATCGCCCGTCCCATCGCGGACGTGTGGGCCTACGCCGCCGACCCGACCACGGCCCCGCAGTGGTACGCCAACATCGACCGGGTCGAGCTGGTCACCCCCGGTCCGCTGGAGGTGGGCAGCCGGATGCTGTTCTCCGCCCGCTTCCTCGGTCGGACCCTGACCTACACCTACGAGGTCCGCGAGCTCGAGCCGGTCCGGCGGCTGACGATGAGCACGAGCGAGGGCCCGTTCCCGATGACGACGACGTACTCCTTCGACGCGGTGGACGCGGGGAGTACGAGGATGACGCTGCGCAACCACGGCGAGCCGAGCGGCTTCGGAGCGATCGCCGCCCCAGCCATGGGGATGGCGATGCGGCGCGCGAACCGGGCCGACCTCGCGCGGATCCGCACGATTCTGGAGAGTGCACCCGGAGGGGCGTGAGGTCCGGGTCAGGTCTCGCTGTCGTCGTCGTAGGGATCCTCGGGAGGGACGTAGGTCCGGCTGCCCAGTCCGGTGAGGAGCGCCGCGCCGGTGCCGACGGTCGCGGCCACGCCGAACGCGAGGAGTCCCGCCAGGGGGATCGTCCCGAGCAGGGTGAGGGCCGCAGTGAGTATGCCGGTGCCCCAGGCCGCGACCGCCGGTTGGCTCGGCCGCCATGGTGTCCTTCGGGCGAGGAGAGTGCCCAGAGCCAGGCCGAGGCCGATCAGGCCGTACGCCACGATGAGGGCCAGCGGCACGAGCAGCACCAGCGCGAGCGGGATGAGGACGATGGTGAACGCCATCGCGATGAGGAAGGCCGGCGCGGTCAGCAGAACGAGGGTGCCCAGTGCACCGGAGATCACGGGGAACTCCGTCACCGTTCGTCGCACCCGTCCGGTCGCGCGCGGCATGAGGCGCACGAGCAGCCAGGCCGATGCCGCCATCAGCGCCACGGTGGCCACCAGCCAGGCGATACGTTCTCGAGCGGATGGTCCAGTTGACTCGTCGGTCGTCGCGTCCAGCACAGTCGGCTCGGTGACCTCGCCTGCGACGGCGGAGCCGCTCTCGCGGATGACGTCCGCGCCCGCCACCTGCAGGTCACCGGTGACGGTCGCGTTCGGACCGAGGGTGACGGTGCCGCCCAGTGCGACGAGGTCACCGTCCACCGTGCCCTCGAGGAGCAGGTCGCCCGCGAGGGCGAGAACGGTGCCGCGATGCGTCGCGCCGGCTTCCTGCGTCACCCGCCCTCCGGCGACGACGAGTTCGCCGATGCTGACCTGGTCCGCAGGGAGGGTGTGCACGCTCTGGGTGATGAGTGTGAGCGAGTAGCGTCCGTCGATCCCCGGATCCGTTCCGGCCGCACAGCCGGCGGTCAGGAGGATGGCGGTGGCCGCGACCAGGGCCCTCAACCACGTCATGCGGTGCTCCTCCGGTCGGTCGGCCAGAACAGCAGGGCTGCGGTGACGGCCAGCAGGGCGAGGCTGATGGCCGCGACGGCCCGCAGGTGCTCGGCCAGTTCCATGCCGCCCCCGCGCCAGGAGATGGACAGGGAGGTGGAGAGGAACGATGCGAGCCAGCCGGAGATCCCGACGCCGAGGGCTGTGTTGCGCGCGATGGTGGCCGGGGTGGAGAAGTCCGCCCAGATGGCGAAGTTCAGCACGGTGTAGATGCTCACCGCCATCGCGTAGAGCAGGGGTGTCCCGAGGGCGGACGGCAGCTCGGGAACGGTGAGGGCGTGCACCACATACGTCAGCTGGGCCAGCGCGAAGAGGGCGAAGACCCACCCGAAGAGAGCGTGCTGGCCGAACGCGGGGTAGAGCACACCGGCCAGGACGGCGGCCAGGACATGCGCGCCGGCGATGAACCACAGCGGCTCGGCCTCGGCGGAGTGCCAGGCGGAGTCCATGAACACCGGGGTGTCGATGATGCGGAGGAACCCGAGGCTGTCGATGAAGTAGACGCCGAACATCAGCAGGAGGGCCACCACGAACGCCGGCCCGGGCCACGTCGACCGGGACGACCCGGGGGGCACGAAGCGGCCTTGTCCGAAGCGGGGAGACTCATGCTGACGGGCCAGCGCAGCCGTCAGCGGCAGCGGCGCGAACGCCAGCAGCCCAAGCCCTGCCGCGCCGGCCACCATGAACCACAGCAGCTGTTCGGCGAACCGCTCGATGCGCCAGTCGGTGGTCAGCAGCACCGCCGGTGCGAAGGCCGCCGATGTGATGACGGCCCCAACCCACCCCCGGTCCCGCGTGGGCACCAGGTCGCAGGTCAGACCGAACATGCTCGGCACGCCGACTCCGAGAGCAACGGACGCGAGGACGATCCATCCGGTCAAGGCAGTCGTACTGTCCACGAGCGGGATGGCCGCCGTCAGCCCCGTCAGGACGACGACCGCCCCGAAGAGGAGTCGCAGCTTGATGAGGAACCGTGCGCTCCAGCCGCGCCGGTGCATGAGAACACCGGTTCCCAGCGCGGTGACCAGGGTCAGTGCGGCGAGCATGGACAGCTGCGTCGCGACCTCGTTCGGCGCGAGACCGATCACGCGTCCTGCGAGGTCGACCAGACCGAGTTGGACGAAGGTCAGGTTGAAGAAGTACCCCCCGGCCATGGCGCCGATGAAGAGCACGTAGCCGAACACCGCGGGCCAGTCCCGCCGGCGGACGATGCGGACGAGCTCGACCCGCCGTCCTGTCACCATCGCGGCTCTTTGTCCGTCATCTCACGCAGCGCCCGGCCATGTCCTCAGTCGTATCACCCGATGCATCCACGCGGTATGACCTGGCCCACGATCGGCCCTGACCGCGGCGGCGGTTCTGCTGGTGCGGACCCGAGCCGTCGGGTCGTTAGGCTTCTCGCCGTGTTTGGTTCGGCGGCCACCCGCACGGCCGGGGTTCTGAGCGCTCTCGTGGTGACGAACATCGTCGCCCAGCGCACCCGGCTCCCGGCCGACCTCGTCGTGCCGGCAGCCGTCGCCGCCCTCGCCGCGTGGGCGCGCGCCGGCGGGCTGGGGTGGGACGAGATGGGGATGGGCCGCGAGGCCCTGTGGGAGGGTCTGCCCACCGCGGCCGCCGCCGCGACGGTCACCGTGACCGGCGTCGGCGCCGCAGCGGTCCCACCCTGGACGCCGGACCTGGGCGACCTGACCCGCTATCCGACGCCCGCCGACGCCCGCAGGGCGGCCTTCGGCACCATCCCGCTCTCGGTCGCGGTCCCGGAGGAGGTCGCCTTCCGCGGAGTCCTCGACGCCTCGCTGCGGCGGCACCTGTCACCGGGGGCCGCCGACCTCGCCGGAGCCTTGGCCTTCGGTGCCTGGCACGTCCTCGGTGCCCGCCCGATCGGTCCGGGCACGCGCGGCCACGTCCTCGGTGCGGTCCTGACGTTCGCGGCGACCACGGCGGCTGGGCTCGGCTTCACGGCGCTGCGCCGACTCACCGGTTCGGTCCTTCCCGGCATCGCCGCGCACTGGGCCCTCAACGGCTCGGGGGCCGTCGCCGCCGCGGGTGCCCGGCGCTCCCGCTGGGGGGCGTGAGCCGGGTCGCATCCCCAGGGGACTGCGGGGAGCGCCCGCGCCGCATACAGTTGAACAGGTGACAGTCACCCCACCGGCCCCGGTCGACGCCCTGCTCGGCGACGTCCTGCCCGCCCTCGGCCTCGATGACCGGTACGCGAGCGCTCACCTGCTCGTCCAACCGGGCAACGGGCTCCCGTCCCCGCTCGCCGTCAACGCCCTGTCGTGCGGCTCGGTGGCCGCGGCCGCCCTGAGCGGTCTCGCTATGCACGGCGGCTCCCACGTCGTCGTCGACCCACGCCAGGTGTCCGTGTCGTTCCGCGGCGACCAGCTGCAGAGCCTCGACGGCCGGCCGTTCGCGGCCTTCGCGCCGCTCTCCGGCTTCTTCGAGGCCTCCGACGGGTGGGTGCGCACTCACGCGAACTACCCGCACCACCGCGAGCGTATGCTCACCGCCCTCGGGCTCGGCGAGGACGCCGACCGGGACGCGGCGGCCGCTGTGATCGCCGGGATGACCGCCCAGGAGGTCGAGGACGCCGTCTTCGCCGCGGACGGTGTGGCCGCTCGGGTGCGCACCGCAGAGGAGTGGCGGGAGAGCCCGCAGGGCCGGGCGGTGCAGGCGCTGCCGCTCCTCGCGCGCGACCTCGTGGGCGAGCACGACCCGGTCGAGGCGCCCTACCGACCCAAGGTCCTCGACCTCACCCGGGTCATCGCCGGACCGATCGCCACGCAGACCCTCGGCTACATCGGCGCCGACGTCCTGCGGGTCGACAGCCCCCACCTGCTCGAGCCCGCCGACCAGTACGCCCTCGTCGGCGCCGAGAAGCGCTCGACCCTGCTCGACCTCGACGACCGCACCGACCGGGCGACCTTCGAGGAGTTGCTCGCCCAGGCCGACGTCGTCGTGACCGCATACCGACCAGGGGCCCTGGACGCCTATGGCCTGTCCTCCGAGGAGCTCGCCGCGAACCACCCGCACGTCGTGCACGCCACGCTGAACGCCTGGGGCGCCGGACCCTGGGGTGACCGTCGGGGGTTCGACTCGATCGTCCAGGCCGCGACCGGCGTCGCCATGGCGGAGTCCCCCGATGGCGTTCGTCCGGGCGTGCTACCGGCCCAGGTGCTCGACCACTCCACGGGCTACCTCCTCGCGGCGGGCGTCTTCGCGGCGCTGCGCGCGCGCTCGATGAGCGGTGGCATCTGGCGGGTCTCGGCCAACCTCGCGCGCACCGCGCACTGGCTCCTCGACGCCGAGCCCGACCTCGAGCAGGGGCATTACGTCGCGGCCCCGGAGACCTACCAGACGGTGGTCCGCGGTGACGCGGGGCTGATCCTCGCCAGCCGCCCACCGTTCACGATCGACGACCGCGACGCATTCGCGCACATGGGCGGGCTGTGGGGCGCGGACGAGCCGCGCTGGGAGGACGACATCCGGTGAGCCCGGCGGCGCGGCACAGCGCCGGCCTGCTGCCGTTCACCATGGCCGCCGGCGACCGACCCCGGGAGATCGAGGTGTTCCTCGGGCACATGGGAGGTCCGTTCTGGGCGCGCAAGGACGACGGTGCGTGGTCGGTCGTCAAGGGTGAGTACGACCCGGCCTCGGAGCAGCCGCTAGCGGCCGCCCGCCGCGAGTTCGAGGAGGAGACCGGCGTGGACCTCCCACTGCCGGAGACGATCCCGCTCGGCGAGACGCGCTCGTCCGGCAAGCGGATCGAGGTCTGGGCGGTGCCGGCCGACCGCTCGCTCGCCTATGTCACGAGCTCGACCTTCACGATCGAGTGGCCGCCGCGCTCGGGTCGCCTGGCCGAGTTCCCCGAGGTCGACCGCGCCGGCTGGCTCGCCCTCGACCGCGCGCGCCGAGCCATCGTGAAGTCCCAGGTCGTCTTCCTCGACCGGCTCGAGAGCCTGCTCACGTGAGCGGCCCGCCGCTCGTCACCGACGACCAGCGCCGGATCAGGGTCGCGGTCCGACACCGGTTGGCGCCCCCACACCGGGCCGCGTCGGTCGAGGAGGTGACGGACGCGATGGTCGCCCTGCACGCCACCGAGCCGGCCACCGTCTACCTCTCGGCAGCGGTGCGCGGCGAGTGCTCGGTGCAGGACGTCGACCGCGCGCTGTACACCGACCGCAGCGTCGTCAAACAGCTCGCGATGCGACGCACGCTCTTCGGCTTCACCCGCGACGTCCTGCCCGCGGCTCTCGGCAGCGCCGCCGCCCGCGTCGCACTGCAGCAGCGGCGGCTGCTGGCCAAGACCGCGCAGGATGCGGGGATCGCCACGGACGGCGCGCGCTGGCTCGAGGCCGCTCGCGCCGCGGTGCTCGAGCGCCTGGCCGACGGCGCGGCGCTCTCGG
>JBAUUB010000063.1:0-6106 GCA_049582485.1 Dermatophilaceae bacterium | reverse complement strand
GCTTCCTCGTGGCGTTGGCCGGAGCCTGCCTCCTGCTCTTCGTCGTCAAGGCCGTCACCAAGCGCGCCTGACGACCCGTTCCGGCCTCGCGGCCGAACGACCACAGCACGCCGTCACCGAATCGGGGGCGGCGTGCTGTCGTCCGTCCGCCCGATTTCGAGGCGGGCCGTCGCCTCGGGTAGCCTCTCCGGCGGTGGCGTGTCCGAGCGGCCTAAGGAGCACGCCTCGAAAGCGTGTGAGGGGGCAACTCCTCCGTGGGTTCAAATCCCACCGCCACCGCCACGATGACAACGCCCCCGGGGAGCTTGCGACCGGGGGCTTTGTCATGTGGCGAGGGCGGGGGGATGCAGGGAGGCGGAGCCGATCGCGAGGCACGGGCGGACGGCGACGACGGCTCCCACCGCCACCGCCGATGCCAAGCCCCCGGGAGCGTGCGACCGGGGGCTTTCGCGTGCGCCCACTGACGGAGGCGCCCCTGCAGCCGGAGGTGCTACACCGCCTCCCTCTGCACGACGGCCTCGCTGGGCGAAGGGTTAGGTGGGCGAAGGGTCAGGTGGGCGAAGGGTCAGGTGGGCGAAGGGTCAGGTGTGCGGAGGGTCAGGTGGTGGGCCGAGCGCCGTGACCGTGACGACGGCCCGAGCCCACCGCACGGGCGAGACCTAGTTGACGACGCCGTAGAGCCGGTCCCCGGCGTCGCCGAGGCCGGGCACGATGTAGCCCAGCTCGTTGAGCCGCTCGTCGATGGCGCCGGTGACGAGGGTGATCGGGGGGTCGATGTCGGTGAAGGACTCACGCATGTGCGCGATGCCCTCCGGGGCGGCGAGCAGGGTCACCGCGGTGATGTCCCGGGCGCCGAGCTGGACGAGGAACCGGATGGCGTCGACCATCGAGCCGCCGGTGGCGAGCATCGGGTCGAGGACGTAGACCTGCCGGTCGGTGAGGTCGTCGGGCAGCCGGTTGGCGTAGGTCGTCGCCACGAGGGTCTCCTCGTCGCGGTGCATGCCGAGGAAGCCGACCTCGGCGGAGGGCAGCAGGCGGACCATTCCTTCGAGCATCCCGAGACCGGCGCGCAGGATGGGGACGACGAGCGGCTTCGGGTTGGACAGCTTGATGCCGGTCGTCGGCGCGACCGGGGTCCGGATCTCGAACGGCTCGACCCGCACCTCACGCGTCGCCTCGTAGGCGAGCAGCGTCATGAGCTCCTCGGCAAGCCGCCGGAAGGTCGGGCTGTCGGTCCGCTCGTCGCGCAGGTAGGTCAGCTTGTGGGCGATGAGCGGGTGGTCCGGGTTGATGACTCGCATAGGGGAAACTTAGCGCGTGAGCGTGAGCGCCGAGTGGGCACCCGAGTGGCTGGACGAGCCACTGCGGCTCGCCCGTCAATGCCTCACCCACGGCGACGTCCCCGTCGGAGCGGTCGTCCTCGGTGCGGACGGCACGCAGCTCGGCGAGGGCCGCAACGTGCGCGAGCGCGACCACGACCCGACCGGCCACGCCGAGATCCTCGCGCTGCGCGCAGCCGCGGAACGCCTCGGGACGTGGCGGCTCGACGGCTGCACCCTCGTCGTCACCCTCGAGCCGTGCGCGATGTGCGCGGGAGCCCTGATCCAGGCTCGCGTGCGGCGGGTGGTCTTCGGCGCCTGGGACGACAAGGCCGGAGCGTGCGGCTCGGTCTGGGACCTGGTCCGCGACCGCGCGGCGCTGCACCGGGTCGAGGTCGTCGGCGGAGTGCGCGAGCGTGAGTGCGCCGCCCTGCTCGCCGACTTCTTCGCCATCCGCCGCGACTGACGCCGCGAGCGGCACCAGCGGGAGCTCCCCACGAGGCGAGCCTGCGGACACGCCCGGGCCAGCGCATACCCGGTTCACAGGAATCACTTCTGTCACACTGGCGCGTAGACCCTGCCTGTGCCGTGCCTTGACCCGCTCGGCAGACCCGCCGTGAAGGAGCGCCACGATGCCACCGATCAAGAAGATCGTCACGTGGATCCTCGTGATCTTCCTGCTGTATGCGATCCTCACCAACCCCGGCGCGGCTGCGGACATCGTGGGGTCGGTCTGGGATCTCATCTACAGCGGCATCCAGAACATCTTCCAGTTCTTCAACGAGCTCCTGCAGCGCTGACGGCCGCGCCGGAGGCGATATGGCGTACGACGAGCGAGGCCCGGTCTGGTCCGAGGACGAGGGCACGGAGGACTCGGCCGAGTCGATGAGCTGGCGGATGGAGCGCGACATCGAGCGCGCGGAGAACAACCCGCACCTGCGCGACCACCTCACCGAGACCGAGCAGATCCGGCTCGCGACGCGTCAGCACGTCATCGTGCTGTGGCTGCCGATCGCCCTCGTCGTGCTCGCCATCGGGCTCTTCCTGCGGGCCGTGGCCGAGGGGGACAGCGCCGGCGCCACCCAGGAGTTCTTCTTCTGGCTCCTCGTCGTCGCGGTGGTTTGGCTTCTGTCGAAGTGGCTCTGGTGGCGCCGCAACCTCTTCGTCGCCACCGACCGGCGCATCCTGAAGATGTACGGCGTGCTGTCGACCACCGTCGACAGCATGCGCACCCACAAGGTCACCGACATGCGCTACCGGCGCGACTTCATCGGCGAGATCATCGGCTACGGCGGAATCACGATCGAGAGCGCGGGCCAGGAGCAGGCGCTGCACGACATCACGTTCCTGCCCTACCCGCGGGAGAACTACCAGGAGCTGTGCCACGTCATCTTCGGTGAGGCCCCCCGAAGCGGCGGACGCAAGAAGCACCGGTTCCGTCGCCCACTGGAGCGCCTGACCCGCCGCCGCTGGCTCCCCGAGCGGTCCCGCGCATACCCGATGGACTATCCGGACCACGACACCGTCGGCGAGGTCACGACGGGCGAGGCGAGCCAGCGCATGCTCTACAGCTCACAGGAGCACCGGACGGCCCCGACCGGGCCGATCCCGATCTATCCGCCGGGGTACTTCGACGGCCCCGACGACGGTGAGCGCGAGGGCGGGGACGAACCCAGACGGCCCTGAGGTGATCG
Source organism: Dermatophilaceae bacterium (assembly GCA_049582485.1). Classification (GTDB taxonomy): domain Bacteria; phylum Actinomycetota; class Actinomycetes; order Actinomycetales; family Dermatophilaceae; genus F2B08. The sequence continues at coordinate 3,093 of JBAUUB010000063.1, read as the reverse complement.
ACGACCGCTAGCCGAGCACCCGCTCGAGGTAGTCGTTGCCGAACAGGCGCTGCGGGTCGAGCTGCTCGCGCAGGGCGCGGGCGTCTCCGAGGCGGGGGTAGAGCCGGTCGAGCCGGGGTGCGTCGAGCGAGTGCAGCTTGCCCCAGTGCGGCCGGCCGTCGTGCTCGGCGACGATGGCCTCGAACGCGGCGAGGTACCGCGAGAAGTCGCGTCGGTGGTACTGGTGGATCGCGACATAGGCGCTGTCGCGGCGGTATGCGGTGCTCAGGGCCACCTCGTCGGCGGCGGCGAAGCGGACCTCGACGGGGAAGGCGATGCGCTCGTCGTTGCGCTCGATCCAGGCGTCCAGCTCGCGCATCACCGGGGCGAGGGAGGCCCTTGGGATCGCGTACTCGCTCTCGACGAAGCGCACCTCGCGTCGGGTGCAGAACACCCGGTAGGACGCGTCGGTGAACTCGCGCCGGCTCAACGCCCGCGCGCTGACCTGGTTGATCCTCGGGGCGAGGCCGGGGCGCCGGGCGACGAGTCGGTTGACACCCTCGAAGAGGACGTTGGAGAGCAGGTGGTCGTCGAGGCGCTCGCGCCAGCGCGGGAGGGGGACACCGGATCCGTCCTCGGGCGGGTGGTTGCGTTTGGTCAGCACCCGGTCCGTGTGGGGGAACCAGTAGAACTCGAAGTGTCGGTGCTCGGCCGCGATCGCCTCGGCGTCGTCGAGGACGGCTGCGAGCCGCTCCGGCTGCTCGAGGGCGCGCAGCCGGTAGGCGGGCAGCACGTCGAGCTCGAGCTCGGTGACGATGCCGTATGCGCCGAGCCCGACGGCGAGAAGACTCACCAGGTCCGGGTCCTGCTCCCGGTGGACCCGGTGGACCGTCCCGTCACCGGCCACGAGCGTCAGTCCCCGCACCGCGCCGGCGAGACCGGTGAGCCCGGCGCCGGTGCCGTGCGTGCCGGTCGAGACCGCTCCGGAGACGGTCTGCCGGTCGATGTCGCCGAGGTTGACCATCGCCAGGCCGATCCGGTCGAGGGCCGGGCTCAGCTCGTGCAGCGGCGTGCCGGCCGCCACGGTGACGGTGCCTGCCGACACGTCGGCCGCGAGGATGCCGCTCATCCGGTCCAGCCGGACGTGCGCGTCGACCGGGGCGGCGATCGCGGTGAAGGAGTGGCCGGACCCGACCGGCCGCAGCCGCTCCCCCCGCTCGAGGGCGTGCTGGACGAGGTCGACGACCTCCTCGGTCGACGCGGGCAGGTGCACGGCGCGCGGTCGGGCCGTGACCGTGCCGCCCCAGGTCCGCCAGGGCGGTGGTGAGCCCGCCGCGGTGACGTTCTCGGTGGTCACGCTCCGGGTCGCCCGCCCGACGTCGACTCAGATCGCCTTGACGACGTCGGACGCGAGCGCCTGGACGATGTCCTCGACGCGGTCCTTGGCGTCGCCGAACAGCATCTGGGTGTTGTCCTTGAAGAACAGCGGGTTCTGCACGCCGGCGTAGCCGACGGCCATCGACCGCTTGAAGACGATGACGTCGTGGGCCTCCCACACCCGCAGCACCGGCATCCCCGCGATCGGCGAGGTCGGGTCGTCCATGGCGGCCGGGTTGACGGTGTCGTTGGCGCCGATGACGAGGACGACGTCGGTGTCGGCGAGGTCGTCGTTGACCTCGTCCATCTCGAGGACGATGTCGTAGGGGACCTTGGCCTCGGCGAGCAGGACGTTCATGTGTCCCGGCAGCCGGCCGGCGACGGGGTGGATCCCGAAGCGGACCGTGACGCCCCGCTCGCGCAGCCTGCGGGTCAGGTCCGCCACGGGGTACTGCGCCTGGGCGACGGCCATGCCGTAGCCGGGGGTGATGACGACCGAGCGTGCCGTGCGCAGGAGCTCGGCGGCACCCTCGGCGGTGATCTCGCGGTGGTCGCCGTAGTCGGTGTCGCCGGAGACCACGACCTCCTGGCCGAAGCCGCCGGCGATGACGGAGATGAACGAGCGGTTCATCGCGCGGCACATGATGTAGCTGAGGATCGCACCCGAGGCGCCGACGAGGGCGCCGGTGACGATGAGCAGGTCGTTGCTCAGCATGAAGCCCGCGGCGGCCGCTGCCCAGCCGGAGTAGGAGTTGAGCATCGAGACGACAACCGGCATGTCGCCGCCGCCGATGGACGCGACGAGGTGCCAGCCGAAGGCGAGCGAGATGGCCGTCATGGCCAGAAGCGGCACGATCGAGTGCGACTGGATGTACCAGATCATCAGCGCGAAGGAGACCAGCACGGCGACGAGGTTGAGCCAGTGCCGCGCGGGCAGCATGAGCGGCGAGGACTTCATCCGGGCGCTCAGCTTGAGGAACGCGACGATCGAGCCGGTGAAGGTCACGGCTCCGATGAAGACGCCGAGGAAGATCTCGACCGAGTGCACCGCGGTGTGCTCACCGAGGGCCTCGGCCTCGAGGTGGGAGGTGTAGCCGACGAGCACGGCCGCGATGCCGACGAAGCTGTGCAGCATGGCCACGAGCTCGGGCATCTGGGTCATCTCGACCACCCGCGCCCGCCACAGCCCGATCACGGCGCCGATGAGCATGGCCACGACGATCAGGACGAGGGTGGTCGTCGGGTCGGCCGCCCGCGACAACGACAGCCAGATCGTCGCGACGAGCGCGATGGCCATGCCGGTGACGCCGAAGCGGTTGCCCTCCTTGGCCTTCTCATGACGAGAGAGCCCGGCGAGCGAGAGGACGAAGAGGATGGCCGCGATGAGGTATGCGGCCTGGACGATGGTCTCGGTGCGCACCGCGGGTCAGTCCTTCCGGAACATCTCGAGCATGCGGCCGGTCACCGCGAAGCCACCGAAGATGTTGATCGAGGCGACGAGGGTGGCCACGAAGGCGATCCCCTGGATGAGCGGGTCGGGGCTGCCGAGCTGGAGGATGCCACCGACGAGGATGATGCCGGAGATCGCGTTGGTCTCGGCCATCAGGGGGGTGTGCAGGGCGTGGCTCACGTTGTTGATGACGTAGATGCCGACGATCACGGCGAGCGCGAAGACGGTGAGGTGTCCGAGCAGCGTCGGCGGCGCCGCGGCACCGACGAGGACGAGGGCGACCGCCG
>JBAUUB010000062.1:0-7169 GCA_049582485.1 Dermatophilaceae bacterium | reverse complement strand
GAGCGCCCGCAGCTCGTCGAGCCCGGCACCGGTGCGGGCGGACACGACGATCGAGTGCTTCTCGTGGCGGCGCAGCCGGTCGATGACCTCCTGCTCGGCGAGGTCGGCCTTGTTGATGACGATGACCTCGCGCACGTCGGTGGCGTCGACGTCGGCGAGCACGGCGCGCACCGCGGAGATCTGGCCCTCGGGGTCGGGGTGCGACCCGTCGACGACGTGCAGCAGCAGGTCGGCCTCGGCGACCTCCTCGAGCGTGGACCGGAACGCCTCGACGAGCTGGTGCGGGAGGGCACGGACGAAGCCGACCGTGTCCGCGAGCGTGTACTCGCGTCCCTCCGGCGTCTCTGCCCGGCGGACCGTCGGGTCGAGGGTGGCGAACAGCTGGTTCTGGACCAGGACCCCGGCGTCGGTGAGCCGGTTGAGCAGGCTCGACTTGCCGGCGTTGGTGTATCCGGCGATCGCGACCGACGGGATGCGGTTGGCCCGCCGGCTGCCGCGCTTGGTGTCGCGGACGGTCTTCATGTTCGTGATCTCGCGGCGCAGCTTGGCGATGCGGGAGTTGATCCGGCGGCGGTCGAGCTCGATCTTCGTCTCACCCGGACCGCGCGAGCCCATGCCCTGCCCCGCGCCACCGACCTGGCCACCGGCCTGCCTGGACATCGACTCACCCCATCCACGCAGGCGCGGGAGGAGGTACTGCAACTGGGCCAGCTCGACCTGGGCCTTGCCCTCCCGCGACTTGGCGTGCTGGGCGAAGATGTCGAGGATCAGGGCCGTGCGGTCGATGACCTTGACCTTGACGACGTCCTCGAGGGCGCGGCGCTGGCTCGGGGCGAGCTCGGCGTCGGCGACCACGGTGTCGGCGCCCTCGGCGACGACGAGGTCGCGCAGCTCGGCTGCCTTGCCCTTGCCGAGGTAGGTCGCCGGATCGGGGTGGACGCGGCGCTGGATGACGCCCGCGAGCACCTGTGCGCCAGCGGTCTCGGCGAGCGCCGCGAGCTCACGCATCGAGTTCTCGGCGTCCTCGGCGGTGCCGTCGGACCATACCGAGGCGAGCACGACGCGCTCGAGCCGCAGCTGGCGGTACTCGACCTCGGTGATGTCGGCGAGCTCGGTCGAGAGGCCGGCGACCCGCCGCAGGGCGGCGCGCTCCTCACGGTCGAGGACGCCCCGGTCGAAGCGGGCCTCGTCGCCGTCGTCGAGGACGAACCCGTCGTCGTCGTACTCGTCCGCGGCCAGGGCGCTGGCCCGGGCGGCGAGCAGGTCCGAGGGGGTGTCGGTGCTGGTCGGGTCGGTGAGCTGGTCGGTGGGGTGATGTGAGGTGTGGCGTGCCGTCATGGTCCATCCAGTGTCCCACCGTGCGGGGACAGGGCCAACCGGTTTCGGGTGGGCGCCGGTCGGCGGCGCGCAGGCCGCCGTCAGGTCCGCGGGTCGGGCCGCCGTCAGGTCTGCGGGTCGCGCTGACGTCCGCGGATGGCACCATGTCGCCATGACCGGCTCTCCGGACCACTACTTCAGCGCCGAGCCGGCGAGTGCGGCCGAGCGGCGCACCCTCGACCTGACGCTGGCCGGGCGTGCCGTCACGGTGTCCGTGGCCGGTGGCGTGTTCTCCCCCGGCGGCCTCGACAAGGGCACCGCCGTGCTGCTCGGCTCGGTCCCCGCACCACCACCGGAGGGGACCTTCCTCGACCTCGGCTGCGGCTGGGGCCCGGTCGCGCTCACCATGGGCATGCTCTCCCCCGCCGCCGACGTCTGGGCCGTCGACGTCAACGAGCGGGCGCTCGCGCTGACCCGTGACAACGCCGCCGGCCTCGGGCTGGACCGGGTTCGCGCCGCGACCCCCGACGAGGTGCCGGCGGACGTGCGCTTCGACCTCATCTGGTCCAACCCGCCGATCCGGGTGGGCAAGGCCGCGTTGCACGACCTGCTCCGCACCTGGCTGCCGCGACTCGCTCCGGGGGGCAGCGCATACCTCGTGGTCTCGAAGAACCTCGGCGCGGACTCCCTGCAGCGCTGGGTCGGGGACGAGCTCGGCCTGCACTGTCGGCGGGAGTCGTCCAGCAAGGGGTTCCGGATCCTCGTCGTGTCCATGTCTTCGGCGGCATAGCGCCTTCCGGGGCGTACTGTCAGGACATGGGAGCCGGTCGGGCTTCCCGACGGAAGTGGTCCGCCATGAGCGACAAGTCCCCGCGGCAGAAGATGTCCCAGAAGTCGAGCAAGTCGATCAAGGAGAAGCGCGCCGACAAGCGCGCCCAGGGCCACGAGGACACCCTCGCCGACAAGATCCACCCACCCAAGCGGAAGTAGCAGCCGCGACCCGGTGCGGCGTGGGGCATGCTGTGCCCATGTACGTCATCGGGGTCGACCTCGCCTGGGGTGAGCGCCGCCCCACGGGCCTTGCCGTGCTCGACGACAGCGGACACCTCGTGCACGTCTCGGCGGCGCAGTCGGACGACGAGATCGCCGCAGCCCTCGAGGAGTTCACGCGCGGTGCCTGCCTGGTCGCCATCGACGCGCCGCTGATCGTCGCCAACGCGACCGGGAACCGGCCGGCGGAGGCGGCGCTGAACCGCGACTTCGCCCGGTTCGACGCCGGCGCGCACCCCTCGAACCTCGGCCGACCGCAGTTCTCCCCCGTCCCCCGGGGCGCACGGCTGGCCTCGCGGCTCGGGCTGGACATCAACCCCCGCTCCGGCCGCCCGCGTCGGGCCATCGAGGTCTACCCGCACCCGGCGACCGTCGCCCTCTTCGGGCTCGGCCGCACCCTGAAGTACAAGGGGAAGACGGGCCGGGACCTGGACCTGCTCCGTGCGGAGATGCTCGTGCTCCTGGGCCTCGTCGAGGGTCTGGCGGCGGCGGATCCGGCGCTCGTGCTCGACGACCCGCGGGCCGCGGGCCGCTGGGCCGCGCTGCGCGCGGCCGTCGAGTCCGCCACCCGCAAGAGCGAGCTGCGGGTGGTCGAGGACCAGGTCGATGCGGTCCTGTGCGCCTACATCGGCCTGTTCTCGCTGCGCCGGCCGCAGGACACGACGACCTACGGCGACGGTGAGTCCGGCTACATCGTCACCCCCACGCTGCCCGCCGGGCTGGAGCCGACCCCTCGCGGACCGCTCGCTGCGAGGCCCCTCCCGGACCGGCACGACGCGGTGCGCGAGTACGCCCAGCTGCATCCGCGGCTGGAGACCGCGACCGCCGAGTACGTCCGGTTCGTGACGGCGATCCTCGACGACGCTGGCATCAACTACCTCACCGTGAGCGGGAGGGCCAAGTCGGTCGCCTCGTTCGCGGACAAGGTGGCCCGCACCGAGGGCGGGGTCCCCGTCTTCGCCGATCCGATGCGCGAGATCACGGACCAGATCGGGCTGCGGGTGATCACCTACGTCCCGAGTGACGTGGACGCCGTGGCGGACCTGCTCGAGGACCAGACCGTTGTCCATGTCGACCGGGACATGGGCCTGGAGACCGCACGCGAGGGCCGGTTCGGGTATGCGAGCCGGCACCTGCTCATCAGCCCCCGGCCCGGGCGCTCGGACGCCAGGAGCGCGCAGGACGAGGCCATCGCAGGCCTCCGGGCGCAGGTGCAGATCCGCACGGTGCTGCAGCACGCCTGGGCCGAGTTCGAGCACGACATCCGCTACAAGGGCACGGTCCCGGACGAGCACGCGCCCGACCTCGACCGTCGGTTCACGCTCGCGGCGGGTCTGCTCGAGCTGGCCGACCGGGAGTTCTCGACGATCCGGGAACGACTCCGCGACGCTCCGGGCGTCCCGAGGGTCGCGGTGGACGCTGCCGCCACGCCCGGGGGTCGGGTGACCGCCGAGGGCACCGACGACCCGAGAATCACGCCGCGCGAGCTCGCGGCCTTCCTCGCGGGACAGTATGCGGACGCCGGCTGGTCGCGCACCGAGCACTACGCCTGGATCGCCGAGCTGGTCCTCGAGCTCGGGATCACCTCGCTCACCGAGCTGGGCGGGGTCCTGCGGGCCGTGGACGACGACACGCTCGCCGAACGGATGGACTATCGCTACCCGCCCGGTGCGGTGCGCCGCCTCGACGACGCCCTGCTGTGGAGCTTCGGGGAGCGGTACACCGCCCTGCACGGGAACGCGCATCGGGTGCCGGCGCTGCAGACCCGGCTGGCGCGGATGCGCGAGGACGCCTGAGCGGCGGGCCCGCGCCACGGGTCAGAGACGGATCATGCCCTCGGCGACGAGGTGGGCGGGGCCGGCGAGCTCGACCCGCTCCCCCGGCAGCGCCCGCACGTGCAGCGTCCCGCCGGGAACCTCGACCGTCCAGGTGTCGCCGACCTCGACCGCGCCCGTCGCCCAGAAGCTCGTCGCCAGCGCGGCGGCGCAGGCTCCCGTGCCGCACGAGCGGGTCTCGCCCACGCCGCGCTCGTGCACCCGCATGCGGAGATGACCGGGTCCGAGGGGACGCACGAACTCGACGTTGGAGCCGTTGGGAGCGACCGGGTTGAGGGTGGGTGGGGTGAGCAGCGGCAGTGCGTCGAGGTCGACGTCCTCGGGCAGGGCGACGACGGTGTGCGGGTTGCCCAGGTCGAGGGAGACGGCCGAGAACGGCGGGAACCCGTCGACATGGACGAGCGTGTCGTGGCCGAACTCCGCAGCTGCACCGGGGTCGGTCAGCCGCCAGGGACCCATGTCCACGGCGAAGCCCTCCGGCGTCACGCGGACCTGTTTGACGCCCCCACGGGTGGCGATGCCGAACCCGTCCCCGGACTCGAGGCCCGCCTCGCGCAGGTAGGTGGCGAGCACGCGGACGCCGTTGCCGCACATCTCCGAGACGCTGCCGTCGGCGTTGCGGTAGTCCATGAAGAACCGCGCCTCACCGGCCTGGGCCCGCACGAAGTCTTCCGTCGCGCGCTCGGTGGGGACGATGCGGATGACGCCGTCGGCCCCCACACCGGCATGCCGGTCGGCGAGCCAGGCGACCTGCTCGGGCGCGAGCAGCCGCTCGTCGTCGAGGTCGGGCACGAGGATGAAGTCGTTCTCGGTGCCGTGGCCCTTGACGAAGGGGAGCTCAGTCATGGGCCCCATTGTCGTGCATCGAGGCGGTCGTCCCAGCCGCCGCACCGACCACGGCCTCGTGCACCCGGTCCGCGACGGCCGGATCCGAGGCGTCGAACCAGGTGATCCTCGGGTCCGAGCCGAACCACGACTCCTGGCGGCGCACCAGCCTGCGCGTGGCCGCAGCGGTGGCCGTGATCGCCTCGGCCCGCGTCATCCGCCCGTCGAGCTGCGCGAGGGCCTGGTCGTAGCCGATCGCCCGGGCGGCGGTGACGCCGTCCCGCAGCCCGCGGGGCACCAGCGCGCGGACCTCGTCGACCAGGCCCTCGTCCCACATGCGGTGCACCCGGGCCTCGATCCTGGCGTCGAGCTCCTCCCGGTCGCGGCGCAGACCGATCTGGATCGTCGCGGTCACGTACTCCTTGCGGGGCAGGCTCGCCGAGAACGGCCGACCGGTGAGCTCGATGACCTCCAGCGCCCGGACGATGCGTCGTCCGTTGCGCGGCTCGATCGCGGCCGCGGCGGCGGGATCACGGTCTTGGAGCAGCGCATACAGCCGCTCGACCCCGCCGCTGTCGAGCAGCTCCTGGTAGCCCGTCCGCACGGCTGGGTCGGTCGGCGGGATCTCGAGCCGGTCGAGGGCGGCGCGCACGTAGAGTCCGGAGCCGCCCACGAGCAGGGGTATGCGGTGGCCTGCCCGGATCTGCGCGATCGCCTCGCGCGCATCCCGCTGGTAGACGGCGACGCTCGCCTCCTGCATGACCTCGAGGACGTCGACGAGATGGTGCCGGATGCCGCGGCGCTGGTCGACGGGCAGCTTGGCCGTGCCGATGTCCATGCCCCGGTACAGCTGCATCGCGTCGGCGTTGACGATCTCCGCCGGGCCGAGCGAGCCTGCGAGGCGCTCGGCCACGTCGAGCGCGAGGTCGGACTTGCCGGTGGCCGTCGCGCCGACAACGGCCACGACGGGCAGGGCGTGGGAGGCGCCGCTGTCGGTCACGCGTCAGACGCGCTCGGCTTCGGGGCCGACGTCGCCGCCGGCACCGTGAGCCTCGCTGCGCGGGTCGGCGTCGTGCTGCGGACCGTCGCCGCCGGCCTCGTCCTCGTCATCGTGGCCGAACGGGTCCGGGTCGACGCCCGGCATCCAGGTGTGGCCGGGACCTCCCCACCCGTTGCGCTTGACCGCTTTCTTGGCCTTGCGCGCCCAACGGCCCTCGAGCCGGTCGACGTAGAGGAAGCCGTTGAGGTGGTCGTACTCGTGCTGCATGCACCGCGCGAACCATCCAGTGGCGGTGAAGGCGAGCTCGTTGCCGTCGAGATCCAGGCCGGTGACCTCGGCACGCTCACCCCGACGCAGCGGGAACGACTCCCCCGGGACCGAGAGACAGCCCTCGGACTCCTCGTGCGGGTCGGGCGGGCCCTCGGTGGCCTTGCTCGCCTTGACGAAGGGGTTGATGATGACGCCGCGCGCCGGGACGCCGTCGTCGTTGCGCATGTTCCAGGTGAAAACCCGCAGCCCGACACCGATCTGGGGTGCGGCCAGGCCGACGCCGTGGGCCTCGTCCATGGTCTCGAACATGTCCGCGACGAGGTCGCGCAGCTCGTCGTCGATGACCGTGACGGCGGCGGCTCGGCGGTGCAGGACCGGCTCTCCGGTGATGACGATGGGTCGGACAGTCATGCGGGCAAGTCTTCCATCCCGTCGGATCCACTCCGGCGTTGTGCCCCATGTCGGCGTTGCACTCTGCTCGAATGGAGGGATCGGGCATCGTGCCCGGGCCCTCGATCACCGGGGGCGGGACCAGGAAGGGAGCTCACATGGGCGTCTTCGACAACATCAAGAAGAAGGCCGAGGACCTCGCCGGAAAGAATCCGGACAAGGTCGAGCAGTACTCGGACCAGGGTCTCGACATGGCCTCCGACCGCGCCGACCAGGCGACGGGCGGCAAGCACGCCGACCACATCGACAAGGCGCGCACGGCGGCCGACGACAGGATCGGCGACCAGGGGGCGGCTGCGGACAAGGACGTTCCGCCGCAGCAGTAGAACCTCACCGCAGCTCGGGATGCCGAGCGGCTCGGGCCCGTCCACTCGCTGCAGTGGGCGGGCCCGTCGGTGTGGCCCGACGGGTCGGTCGGGACG
>JBAUUB010000061.1:0-35092 GCA_049582485.1 Dermatophilaceae bacterium | reverse complement strand
CGCCCGCCCCTGGCCCCGTCCCCCTCGGGGGCTCGAACCGGACGTGACCGCCTCGACCCAGGCTCCCTTGTGCTCGGCGTTGCGGATGGCGGTGATGACCTCCGGGTGGACCCGCTCTCCGTCGAAGAGGTCGAGCAGCCGATCCCCCACCATGAGGTGCTGCCAGAGTGGGACCGGGCGATGCTCGGAGACGACGATCTCGTGCTCACCGCGGACCTCGGCGAGCCAGGCGCCGAACTCCTCGGCGTTGCTGACGGTGGCCGAGAGCGAGACGACCTGAACCGCCTGCGGCAGGTGGATGATGACCTCCTCCCACACCGCGCCGCGGAACCGGTCGGCCAGGTAGTGCACCTCGTCCATGACCACGAAGCCGAGCCCGTCCAGGGTGCTCGACGCCGCATACATCATGTTGCGCAGCACCTCCGTGGTCATGACGACCACGGGTGCCTCGCCGTTGATCGAGGAGTCGCCGGTCAGCAGGCCGACGCGGTCGGCCCCGTGGCGGCGCACCAGGTCGTGGTACTTCTGGTTGGAGAGGGCCTTGATCGGAGTCGTGTAGAAGGCCTTGCGCCCCGTCGCGAGCGCGAGGTGCACGGCGAACTCGCCGACGACCGTCTTGCCGGCGCCCGTGGGGGCCGCCACGAGCACGCCCTTGCCGTCCTCGACATGGGTGGCGGCCTCGATCTGGAACTCGTCCAGCGGAAATTCCAGCCCCGCTCGGAACGCCTCGAGGTGCGGATGGCGGGCCCGGGCCCGAGAGGCGGCGTACCGCTGCGCCGGGCTGCTCATGACGGCCAGCCTACGTGACCGGCCCGACGGCGAGCCGGGAGCGGATCACCGCGCGCCGGGCCCTGGGCGCGTCCGTGCGCCCACGATCCGCATGGCGGCCGGGACGACTTCGACGGTCCGCGGGAGCGGCCCGATGCGCTCGCCGTCGGCGTAGGCGACGATGCCAGGCGCCCTCAGCTCGACCCGCCTGCCCCGGATGATGCGGACGGCAGGGTGGGTGACGTGCCGGCCGGAGAACACCCGCGGGAAGACGCGGAGGAACGTGGCCATGGACACCTCACCGAGGACCAGGACGTCGAGCTCGCCGTCGTCGAGGAGCGCGGTCGGGACGACCTTCATCCCACCCCCGTAGGACGTGGTGTTCGCGACCGCGACGAGCATGGCCGGCTGGTCGTAGAGCAGGCCGTCGATGACGACCTGGAACGGGATGGGGCGGAAGACCGGGAGCTCGCGCAGCGCGGCGAGGGTGTACCTCGCGCTGCCCCGGGGCCAGGTCATCGTGTTCGCGCGCTCGTTGACGACCGCGTCGAAGCCGGCCGCGAGCACGCCGACGAACCAGCGCTCGTCACCCCGGTCGCCGTGCACCCGCGCGGCGTCGACGGTATGCGTCGCTCCGGTCAGCATCAGGTCGAGGGCGGCCCCGGGGTCGCCGACGGGGACACCGAGTGCCACGGCCGTGTCGTTGCCCGTGCCGGCGGGCACGATCACCAGCGGCACCCCCGACCCGGTGAGGGCGTGAACGGCCAGGTTCACCATGCCATCGCCTCCGACGGCGACGAGCCGGTCGACCGCACCCGCGAGCACGGCCGCTCGAATCTGCTCCACCGCGACCGCGCCGGTCGGCCCGCTCAGGTCGACGTACGGGATCTCCCGCTCGCGCAGTCCGCGAGCGACCTCGCGGCCCACGTGGGCAGCACGTCGTCCCCCCGCGGCGGGGTTGACCACGAGTCCGACGCGATCAAGGCTCCGGTGCACGTCAGAGTGCCGAGGCCTGGTCGTCGGCGAGGTCGGTGGCCCACTCCGGTCGGTTCCTGGCCCGGCGAGCCTCGATGAGGCGCATGACGCCCCCGGCTGCGAAGTAGAGCAGGAGCAGCGGCCCGCCGAGCAGCACCATCGTGAAGGCGTCACCCGTCGGGGTGGCCACTGCCGAGAAGACCATGATGAGCAGCGTCGCGACACGCCAGTGCTTGAAGACGAAGTCCGAGGGGAGCAGTCCGAGCAGGTTGAGCGCCACCATGAACACCGGCAGGAGGAAGGCGATGCCGAACACGAGGAGGAACCGGGTGACGAACGCGAAGTACTTGGCGTTGTCCTGGATGTTGGAGGTCCCCTCGGGCGTGAAGCCGTAGAGCACCATCAGCGCGGTGGGAAGGACGGAGTAGGCGACGAAGACCCCGGCCAGGAAGAGGGGGACGACCGCGCCGATGAACGCAAGGGACAGCCGCTTCTCCTTGCGCGTCAGCCCCGGCACGATGAAGGCCCACACCTGGTACAGCCAGACCGGACTGGAGACGATGATCCCGGCGAAGAGGGACAGGCTGATCGTCAGGCTCAGCGGAGAGGTGGCCTCGCCGAGGTTCAAGGTGATCAGCGAGTCGGGATTGGCGTCCTTGTAGGCGTTGAAGGGGGCCGACAGGAGGGCGTACACCTCATCGAAGTAGAGGAGGCCGATCGCGATCGACGCGGCTGCCACGGCGATGGCAGCGACGACGAGGCGTCGCCGGAACTCGCGGAAGTGCTCGGCGAGGGTCATCCTCCCCTCGGGGTCCCGAGGGGAACGTCTGAGGGCCACCTGTCGGTCGTCGGGTGAACCGCGGGGTCAGGCGACCGGCCGCGTCGGGTCGTCCGGAGGCTGCTGCTGACTCGGAGCCGCCTGCGGCTGCTGGTACTGCGGCTGCGCCGGCTGCTCGTACGGCGGCTGTGCGTAGCCGGACTGCGCCGGGCCCGCCTGTGCGGGGTTCGGCGTCTGCGGCGGAGCCACCTGAGGGGGCTGCCGGGTCTCGGACGACTGGCCGGTCACTGTCTCATCGGAGGCGTCCGACTTCCCGTCCTTCTTCATCTCCTCGACCTCGCTCTTGAAGACTCGGGCCGAACGGCCCAGGCTGCGGGCGGCGTCGGGGAGGCGCTTCCAGCCGAAGACGAGGATGAGCAGGATGACGATGATGAGGATCTCTTGGCCGCGAAGACCACCCATGAGGATCCGCCCTTTCGATGGTGACTCGTGTCCGTGATGACACCGGTCGACGACCAGTCTACGTGAGGGAGCCGAAAGCCCCCGGTGACGGCGAAACGACGCGCCTCAGGTGGTGGCGTGCTGGTGCCGCGAGGCCGTCGTGCGCTCGAGCAGCGGGAGGCGCAGGCCCTCGGGCGAGAGCACGATGCACTCCCCTCCGAGGCGGACCACCAGCCGGACCAGCCACTCGGGTCGTGACACCCGAAGGGTGACGGCATCGAACGTCTCGCCGGCCGCTGTGGTGACGACGGCGCGCTCCTCGACGGGGTAGTAGTCATGGACCCAGCGCGCGGACGGGCCAAGCAGCAGAGTGGCCACGAGAGCGTCCGGCGCCGGCTGGTAGGTGCCCGCGTTCAGGTCCCGCGCGGTGGCTTCCTCCGGGGGCGTCCCGTCGACATCCAGGACCTGCACCGACCGGATCCGGTCCAGCCGGAAGAGCCTCGTCGCCGCTGCGCGGTGGCACCACCCCTCGATGTACCACCGGCCGTCTGCGCTGGCGACCCGCATGATGTCGACATCGCGCTCGGAGACGCTGTCGGTGCCGGCCGACTCGTAGACGATGTGCACGCGGCGGCGGTCCGAGAGGGCCGCCCGCAGGGTCGACAGCAGCCGCGGGTCGACGTCCTCGGCGAGCCTGGCCCGCACTCGGTCTGCGGCCGCGGCCAGGTCACCGGCGGCGTGCTCCAGCTTTGCCAGCGCCCGCAGCACCGCATCGTCGTCGCGAAGTCCCGGCACGGCCGCCAAGGCGCGCAGGCCCACGATGAGGGTCACCGCCTCGTCCCAGCCGAGGCGCAGCGGGCGAGCGATGGTCTCGGCGTTGCGGATGAAGATGCGGCCGCCCTCCGCGTCGACCTCGATGAGCTCGTCCGGCATCGACCCGGTGCCGCAGAGGAACAGCAGATCGAGATCGGCCCGCAGCTGGTCCTCTCCGACGCCGAGGCCACGGGCTGCCTCGGCCACGTCGATACCCTGACGGTGGACCAGCCACGGGACCATGGACAGCAGCCGTGCGAGGCGCTCGGTGGCCGGCTCGGTGGACCCGTGCCGGCGGGGCGCCGCGGCACGCTCCTGGTCCAGGGCCCGCTCGGCGGTCTCCAGCAGCTCGTCCAGATCGGGTCGGTGATGAGCCGTGAGAACGGCGTCGAGATGCGAGACGACCCGGTCCCGGACGGCACTCGGCATGACTCCCCTCGCCTGCTGCAGCAGGGCCGCGATCTCCGCCGCCGCCTCGTCGCGGGGCATCCCGGTCACTGCGATGCGGTCCCAGTCGGTGCCCTCGGCCAATACGGTCGCCGACCTGCGCAGTCCGGCACCCGCACCCCGCGCGACGTCGAGCTCGACGGCAGACGCCGAGTCCGACGGACCGGGATCCACGTCGATGTCGGTGCCACGGGAGTCGTCCGGCACGGTGTACTCGCCCGGGGCTCCGTGCCGGGTGACCGGGCCGACGATACGGCTCAACCGGAAGACCCGCCGGTCGTCCCGGTCGAGGTCGCGGCCGGTGAGGTACCAGTGTCCGCGGACGAACGTCAGGTGCCACGGCTGCACCCGGCGGGAGGTCGGCTCGTCGGAACGCGCCCGGCGGTAGGTGAACCGGATCTCGCGCAGCTCCTGGACCGCCCGCAGGAGGTCGGGAAAGGTCGGCTCGGATGTCCCGAGGCGGGGCTCGACCCACGGCTCGGCGCCCTCGCCGTGCTCGGGCTGGGTCGCCTGGAGCTTGCGCAGCGCCTGGGCGGCCGCCCCGCCGAGCGTGCCGTGCGCCCAGGTGCGTGCGGCCAGGCCGAGGACCACCAGCTCGTCGGCCTCGAACTCGATCTCGGGCAGGACGTACTCGTCGGACCGGATGCGGTAGCCCACCTCGTCGCCGAAGAACGGGTCTGCCTCGACGGTCTGCAGGGGAACCCCCAGCTCTCGGAGCTCGTCCTTGTCGCGTTCGAACATGCGCTCGAACGCGTCGTCGCTCGGGGCCAGGCGATACTGCTCGACGGTGCGCCGCAGCTCGTGGCGCGTCAGCGGTCGGCGGGTCGACAGGAGGGTCATGACGAGGTTCATCAGACGCTCGGTCTTGGCCGACGGTGCGGGTGCCACCCTGGCACGCTACCCGACGGCTACGGTTGGGCCCGTGACGACGCACAGCAGCCCGAGGGGTGTCCAGTGGCGCACGGGTCGGGTGGCTGCCCGGCGACGTGACTGGCCAGGTGCGGTGGAGTACTCCGTCGAGGTGCCGGAGCTACGGGGACCCGGTTCACCGGACGAGACCGTGGCCGCCCTGGCCTACACGGGGCTGCTCGGGGAGCCCGACGTCGGCGAGCAGGTGGTCCTCAACGTGGGCGCACTGCTGCGCGGGCTCGGCACCGGCGGTCTGGCCTTCGTCGTGGCACGGGAGGCACTGCCGCCGGACACGGCTGCTCCCGGCCACATCATCAAGGCCCGCTACACCCCCTTGCAGCAGATGCTCCTCGCGGTCGACGAACAGGACAGCACCCACCATGCGCTCCTCGCCGAGGCCGACGACCTGCGCGGAATGCCGGTCGTCGTCGCCGACCTGCACTCGGCACTGCCGGCCGTGATCGCGGGTATCCGCAGCGAGCATCCTGGCCTGCGCGTTGCCTACGTGATGACCGACGGAGGGGCTCTGCCGCTCGCGTTCTCCCGGACCGTGGCAGGGCTTCGGGACGCGGCCTGGCTGGTCGGCTCGGTCACCGTCGGGCAGGCGTTCGGGGGAGACCTCGAGGCCGTGACCGTGCACACCGGACTGCTCGCCGCGCACCACGTCCTCAGGGCCGACGTCACGGTCGTGATCCAGGGTCCAGGCAACGTCGGGACGGGGACCCGCTGGGGGTACTCCGGCGTCGCGGTGGGAGAGGTCGTCAACGCCGTCGACATCCTCTCGGGGCGGCCGGTCGGTGCGCTGCGGGTCTCCGACGCGGACCCGCGCCCCCGACACCGGGGGATCTCGCACCACAGCACCACCGCATACGGCAGAGTCGCCCTGCGACCCGCGGACCTGCCGGTCGCCGGCGACCGAGCCGACCTGGTCGACGCGGCCCATCGACTGGTCGACGGATCGCGAACGGCCCACCGCGTCGTCGCGGTCGACACCGACGGGCTCGAGGACGCTCTGCGGTCGAGCCCGGTGCGGCTCTCGACGATGGGGCGCGGCCTCGACGAGGACCCGGCCGCATTCGTGTCGGCCGCCGTGGCCGGCCGGCATGCCGCCCGGCTCGCCGGAGAGAGCGGCGACGCGCCGGCCAGGGAGACGGACGTCTAGCGGACGTCGACGAGGTCGACCACGAAGATGAGCGTCTCGCCCGGAGCGATCGCAGAGCCCGCGCCGCGGTCACCGTAGGCGAGGCGCGGCGGAATGACGAGCCGGCGGCGGCCGCCGACCCGCATTCCGACGATGCCCTCGTCCCAGCCCCTGATGACCTGACCGACGCCCAGCCGGAAGTCCAGCGGCGTCCCTCGGTTCCACGATGCGTCGAACTCCTCGCCGGTCGAGTGGGCAACGCCGACGTAGTGGGCGCACACGGTGCTCCCCGCCGCGGCCACCTTGCCGTCGCCCACGACGATGTCCTCGACGACCAGTTCGGTCGGCGGCTCGTCACCGGGGAAGTCGATCTCGGGCTTGTCGCGCTCCGGGCTCACAGTCACTCCTTCGACACGGGTCGGTGCAGGTTGCTCAGTAGGCGGCGAGGATGTCGACGACGAACACCAGCGTGTCGCCGCCCTGGATGTCCGGCGGGCTGCCCTGCTCGCCGTAGCCCTCCGCCGCCGGGATGACGAGGAGCACCCGGCTCCCGACGGTCTGTCCGACCAACCCCGTGTCCCAGCCCTGGATGACCTGGCCGACACCGATGGGGAACTCGGCGTACCCGGTCTCCGAGTTGGCGGAGGAGTCGAAGACGTTGCCGTCCCGGGCTGTCACGCCGGTATAGGCCACCCGCACGGTCTGTCCGGCCGTGACCTCGGCGCCCTCACCGGTGATCAGGGGCTGGACGACCGTCGCATCGGGGTCCTCGAACCCTTCGGGGATGGTGATCGTCGCGGGCTCACCCGGGGTGACCTCGACGGTCGGCAGGCCGGCCGGTGGCTCGACCGCCGTGCCGGTCGCCTCGTCGAGCGGCGTCACCGCGGCGATGATGTCGACCAGGAACAGGACGGTGTCCCCCGCCTCGATGCCGAGCTGGGGGTTGCCCTCCTCGCCGAAGGCCTCCGCCGGCGGAAGCGCGACGAGCAGCCGGGATCCCACCGTCTGGCCGGTGATGGAGGCGGTCAGCCCGGGCAGGACGTTCTCGTCGGCGAGGTCGAGGCCGACGGGGGTCTGGGGATAGCTGCTGCTGAGCTCCTCGGCCGTCTCGCCCGAGTAGATGGCGAAGTCGAAGCTGATCAGCTCGGAGCCGGTCAGCTCGGACCCCTCGCCCTCCGTGACGACCCGGGACTCGGTCTCCTCGACCGTCACCGACCCCGGCTCGAAGGTCACCTCCGGCGTGGTCGCGTCGTCAGCCGCCTCCGAGACGGTGACGTCGTCGAGGACGCTGGCCGGGGCGTCGGTGTCGGGGGCGTCCGAGCCGCAGGCGGCCAGGCTGATGGCGGCCGCCAGGACGGTGGCCGCGAGTCGGGATGAGCGGGGCTTGGGCACGGGTGATCTTCCGGTCGGGGATGGGGTGTTCTGGCCGATGAGGCCGGACAAAGACTCCAGTCTAAACGGGCGTCCCGGAGGGTGCGTTCCCCGGCGTGGCCCGCATCCCCTCGATGAGGCGCTCGACCCGCGCGTCCACGGCCGTGAACGGGTTCTTGCACAGCACGGTGCGCTGCGCCTGGTCGTTGAGCTTGAGGTGGACCCAGTCGACCGTGAAGTCGCGGCGGTGCTCCTGCGCCGCGCGCACGAACTCCCCCCGGAGCCTGGCCCGGGTCGTCTGGGGCGGCGTCGTCATGGCCGCCTCGACCGCCGCATCGTCTGTGCTGCGGGCGGCCAGACCGCTGCGCTGCGCGGCGTAGAACAGGCCCCTTGCAGGGTCGATGTCATGGTAGGCGAGGTCGAGCTGGGCGATGCGGGGGTCATCGAGGCCCAGCCCGTGCTTCTCGGCATAGCGCAGGAGCAGCCGGCGTTTGACCACCCAGTCGATCTCGGTCTCGACGGCCGTCAGGTCCCCGCTCTCGACCGCCGCGACGGTCCGCCGCCACAGATCCAGCACCCGTCCGTGGACCGGATGCTCGAGCAGACCCTCACGCTCGGCGAACGAGTGCGCCGCCTCTACGTAGGTGCGCTGCAGGTCGAGGGCGGAGAGCTCTCGGCCGTTGGCCAGGCGGACCGTGCGTCGACCGGTGATGTCGTAGCTCATCTCGCGGATCGAGCGGATCGGGTTCTCCAGTGTCAGGTCGCGGATCACGACACCCGCCTCGATCATCCGCAGCACGAGGTCGGCGGAGCCGACCTTGAGCAGCGTGGTCGTCTCGCTCATGTTGGAGTCGCCGACGATGACGTGCAGTCGGCGGTACCGCTCGGCGTCGGCGTGCGGCTCGTCCCGCGTGTTGATGATGGGTCGGCTCCTCGTCGTCGCGGACGACACGCCCTCCCAGATGTGCTCCGCCCGCTGGCTCACCGCATACCGCGCACCCCTGCTGGTCGCCACCACCTTGCCGGCACCGCAGATCAACTGTCGCGAGACGAGGAATGGGAGCAGCGTGTCGGAGACGTCCTGGAAGCTGCCGGTCCGCTCGAGCAGGTAGTTCTCGTGGCACCCGTAGGAGTTGCCGGCCGAGTCCGTGTTGTTCTTGAAGACGTAGATCGTGCCGGACAGACCCTCCTGGGTAAGGCGCTCCTGAGCGTCGCGGACCAGGTCCCCGACGATGCGTTCACCCGCCTTGTCGTGCACGACGAGCTCGGCGACGTCGTCGCACTCCGGAGTGGCGTACTCGGGATGTGAGCCCACGTCGAGGTAGAGACGGGAGCCGTTCTGCAGGAAGACGTTGCTCGACCGGCCCCAGGAGACGACCTTGCGGAACAGGTAGCGCGCGACCTCGTCCGGGGTCAAGGTGCGCTGCCCGTCGGCGACGCAGGTGATGCCGTACTCCGTCTCGATCCCGAAGATCCGGCGGTCCATGGACTCGACCCTACGGCACCGCGCCGGCTGCCCAGCCCGGGGCGGGCGGCGGGCGGTGCACCCCGCGAGGACATGCGACGATGGGGCCATGTCCGAGACCGTGACCCCGCAGAGCGACGGCACCGCTCGGCACACGGCCTCCATCCTCGAGCGGGCGCAGGCCTACGCCGACGCCGTGCGCGTGCAGGCCGAGCGCGTCCTCGCCGAGGCGCAGACGGCCGCGGACCGGCTCCGCTCCGACGCGCAGGCCCTTCATGACGATGCCGACCGGATGCGTGCAGAGGTCGAGCCGAGCTACCGGCGCGCGACGGAGGTGGTCGAACGTGCCGAGGCCGATGCGCGCGAGCTGCTGTCGGCGGCGGCCGCTCAGGCGGCGGCGATCACGGCCCGGGCGACCGAGCACGCCGACGCGGCGCTCGCGGAGGCCCTCGAGCAGGCTCGGGAACGGACCGGCTCGGCCCTGGAGGAAGCCGCGCGGATCCGGACGGAGGCAGGGCAGGAGCTGGCCGAGGGGCGAGCTCGCCTCGCAGCCGAGGCGGCCGAGCGGGACGCCGCGAACGAGGACTGGGTGCGCTCCACCGAGGAGCGACTGGCCAGGTCCGAGGCCGAGCTCGACGAGCTCGTCCGGAGCCGACTCGCGGCCGCCGATGCGGAGGCCGCTCGCATCCGGGCTACGGCGCAGAGCGACGCCGCCGACCTGCGCGACCAGGCGGAGCGGGTCGTGGAGCAGGCTCGCGAGCACGCCACAGGGATCCGCGAGGTGGCGCGCCAGGACATCGAGGCGCAACGGGCCACGGCCGACGAGGACGTGGCCAAGCTCCTGCAGGAGGCCCGTGAGCATCTGGACTGGAGCCATGCCACAGCCGAGAGCATGCTCGCTCAGGCGCGGCGCCAGTCCGAGTCCGAGCGCCGGGAGGCCCATCAGGCGCTGGCGAGCCACATCCGCTCCCGCCGACGGGCTCTCGCCGACGTCTTGGGCCGGACGCGGCACCGGGTGACGACGCAGGTGCGCGACGCGACTGCCGAGAGCGAGCGCGTCAGGGGTCTGGCCACCGCCGTGCTCGCGTCCGCCGAGCAGGCCGCGGCCCGCACGAAGGGCCGCGCCGAGGAAGAGGCCGGCCGGACACTGGCCGCAGCCCGCGAGGAGGCCGAGGAGATCGTGGCCAGGGCCGAGCGGCGGCTCGCCGAGGCCCGCGAGGGCGCCCAGGTGCTGCGTGAGAGCACGACGGCCGAGCTGGAGAGGCTCCACCGGGAAAGTCTTGAGCGCCACCAGGAACAGCGGGCCGTGCTGGTCGCACTCACCGACGAGGCACGCGCCGATGCGGACCGAATCCGTCGGGAGGCCGCCGAGATGCTCGAGCGGGCCCGGGCGGAGGTGGAGGTCCTCGCGCAACGCAGGTCCGACATCACGACCCAGCTCGGGGCGCTGTCCGGGGTCATCGACGCGCTCGCCGTCCCCGGATCCGGGGCCGAGCGGCCTGACACCGATGACGGTGTCGGTCTCGACGCCCCCTCCTCACCCGAGCACCATAATCCCATCCCCAGCACCGACCCCGCACGAGAAGGACGATGATGACCCAGCAGAACGGCTTCCGCACGGTCCTGCGCGGATACGATCCCACCGAGGTCGACCGCCGAATCCAGGAGTGGCGCCAGGCTCTCGAGGAGGCCCGCACCGAGGCCGCCGACCGGACCGTGGAGGTCGCCCAGCTGCAGGCCTCACACGAACGGCTCGGCGACGAGGTGCGCGCCCACAAGGCCCGCATCGCCGCCCTCGAGGACGAGGCGAAGAAGGTCGGATCGCCGACCTTCGAGGCCCTCGGTGGACGCATCGGCGCGATGCTTGCGCTCGCCGACGAGGAGGCCACGGCGCTTCGTGAGTCCGCCGACGCCGACGCGCTGCGGCTCCGGGACGGCGCCAAGCGCGAGGCCGAAGGGGTCCGCCTCTCGGCCGAGGAGTATGCGGCGGAGACTCGCTCGGCGGCCGAGACCGACGCTGCGCGCATCGTGGAGAAAGCCCGCCAGCAGGCCGACTCGATCCTCGATGACGCGGCCCGCGAGGCGGCGACCCGGCGCGAGGAGGCCGAGGCCTTCTTCGAGAGCCAGCGCGCCCGGGCCTCGGCCGCGGCGGCCGACTTCGAGGCGACTCTCGGCGAGCGCAGGGAGAAGGCGAGCACGGAGTTCGCGGCGCTCATGGAGGAGCAGCAACGGACACTCGACGAGGTTCAGGCGCGCTCCGCGAGTCTGATGGCGGATGCGGAGGCGGATCGTCGTCGAGCGCGTGAGGAGTCCGAGGGCCTTCTCGCCCACGCCCGGGCCGAGGCCGACGAGCTGGTGGCGACCGCCCGAGACCAGGCGGAACGCATCCGTCGCGACTCCGAGCGCGAGCTCGCCGCCGTCACAACGCAGCGCGACGCCATCACGGCTCAGCTGGGCAACGTGCGCACCATGCTGGCGACCGTCGGCGGTGGCTCGGTTCTCGGTGGGTCGCTTATGGCGGCGGCCATGGACGACGGCGCCGAGGAGCCGGCCGACGATCCCGGTGACGAGGCCGGCGACCCGCAGGCCCAGGCCCAGACCGAGGCGGATGCGGATCCGGCGGACCTGGCCGAGGCAATCGATGACGAACCCGCCCCGAACGAGGACGACGAGACCGAGCACAGTGACCCCATCGAGATCTCGGAGGACGACGCTGCGGTCTCCGAGGACGATGCCGCACGCTCCTGACCGCCGCCCAGCGGCGTGATGTCAGCTGTGCGGCTCGGACTCGTGCGGCTCGCCTGACTCGTGCGGCTCGGCGCGCTCCCGCTGCGTCTGCGGATTGGTGGACTCGTGGCGCGCCGACTCGCCGCTGGAGCCGGTGTCGCGGTCGTGCGGGCCGGGCCGGCCCTCCTCCAGGCGCTCGTCCGCCCCGGCGAGCAGGTGTTCGAGGGGAGCGCCGACGATCCTGCGGAAGGTCCGCCTCGGGCGTCCGCGGTCCAGGACGGCGACCTCGAGCTGGTCAGCGTCCAGCCGGCGCGGCTCACCGGTCACGGCATCGCCCCCGAGCACGCTGACGGCCAGGGTCAGCGCTTGCGTGAGGGTGAGGTCGGGGGTGTACCGCTCGGTCAGGGCTGCCTCGATGGGCTCGGTGGCACCCCCCATCGCGACGAAACCGTGCTCGTCCGCGACGGACCCGTCGTAGGTGAGCCGGTAGATCTGGTCGCTCTGCGGTGACTCCCCCACCTCGGCGACCACGATCTCCACCTCGTAGGGCTTGGACTCCTGGGTGAAGACCGTCCCGAGGGTCTGGGCGTAGGCGTTCGCCAGACCCCGGGCGCTGACGTCGCTGCGATCGTACGAGTAGCCGCGCAGGTCCGCGTAGCGGATACCTGCGACGCGGAGGTTCTCGAACTCGTTGTACTTGCCGACCGCGGCGAAGCCGATGCGATCATAGATCTCCGAGATCTTGTGCAGCGCCCGCGAGTGGTTCTCGGCGACGAACAGGATGCCGGTGCCATAGCTGAGGACGATGACGGAACGGCCCCGGGCGATGCCCTTGCGCGCGAAGTCCGCCCGGTCCTTCATCAGCTGCTCGGGCGAGACGTAGAACGGCATCTGCGTCATCGGGCACCCCCCGGGTTGTCGGACCGTGCCTCGACCACCGTTCGGACCACGTCCCCCACCCTCTCACCGGGGACGAAGTGCGCGCCCTCGACGTCGACGGTGGCGATCGTCGGCCAGATCCGGCGGGAGACGTCCGGGCCTCCGGTCGCGGAGTCGTCGTCCGCTGCGTCGTAGAGCGCCTCGACGGCGATCCGGATCGCGTCGTCCCGGCCGAGCGCCGGGCGCCACAGCTTCTTGATCGCGCCGCGTGCGAAGAGTGACCCGGAACCGACGCAGTGGTGGTCGCGCTCCTCGTAGCAGCCACCGGTCACGTCGTAGGAGAAGATCCTGCCTTGACCCACCTCGGTGTCGAAGCCGGCGAACATCGGCACGACCGCCAGCCCGCGCATGGCCATCGCGAGGTTCCCGCGGATCATCGACGCCAGCCGGTTCGCCTTGCCCTCGAGCGACATCAGCGTGCCCTCGATCTTCTCGTAGTGCTCGAGCTCGACCTGGAACAGTCGGACCAGCTCGATGGCGAGTCCGGCCGTCCCGGCGATGCCGGCCACGGAGTACTCGTCGGTGACGAACACCTTCTCCATGTCCCGGTTTGCGATGAGGTTGCCCATGGTGGCGCGACGGTCCCCGGCCATCACGACCCCATCGGCATAGACGAGAGCGACGATCGTGGTCG
This sequence comes from Dermatophilaceae bacterium, assembly GCA_049582485.1. GTDB lineage: Bacteria > Actinomycetota > Actinomycetes > Actinomycetales > Dermatophilaceae > F2B08. The sequence continues at coordinate 21,684 of JBAUUB010000061.1, read as the reverse complement.
CGTGCGGGGCCTCGACGGCGGACGGCGGCAACGTGCGGCCGCTGGGGATCAAGGTCGGGTCATAGGAGGCCAGGAACTCGGTGAAGGACGAGCCCCCCGAGGTGTGGAAGGCCCGGTCCAGCCGACCGGTCACTGGCCGCCCTTCTGCACGAATCCGCGGACGAACTCCTCGGCGTTGGACTCGAGAACGGTGTCGATCTCGTCCAGGACGGAGTCGATGTCGGAGTCGAGTGCGGCCTTCTCGGCCGTCGGGGCCGTCGGCACCGGCTCGGGTAGGTCGTCGGGCCCGTCGTCCTTGCGTTGCGGACGGGTCTGCTCTTGTCCAGCCATGGCACCAACCTATCCCGTGCCACCGCCGACGGACGCGGCGCCGAGCCGACGCAGCATCGTGCCCGCGTCTGGGCTCTCGTCCAGCAGCGCCCCGACGGCCTCGCGGGTGCCGCGCAGCGGCTCCAGCATCGGCACCCGTTGGAGGGCCCGGCTGTCCGGGACGTCGAAGATGACCGAGTCCCAGGAGGCCGCGACGACGCTCTCGGGGAACAGTGAGACGCACCGCCCACGGAAGTATGCGCGGGTGTCCTCGGGCGGCAAGGTCACCGCCGCACGGACCTGCTCCATCGGCACGAGCTCGTGGAACCGTCCGGCGGCCACCATCCGGTGGAAGATGCCCTTCTCGAGTCGCACGTCGGACCACTGGATGTCGATCGCCCGCAGCTGCGGGGACTCCCAGGTCAGAGCGTCCCGGTCGCGGTACCGCTCGAGCACCGCGAGCTTGCCGACCCAGTCGACGTAGGGCGCCGCGGCGTCACGATCGGTCTCGAGCAGGTTGAGGACCCGCTCCCACCACGTCATCACCTCTTCGGTGTCCTCGTCCGGCGTCCCTCCGCGCTCGTCGAGGTAGTCCCGAGCCATCTCGAGGTAGGCCCACAGGATCTCCACCGGGCGGACCCGCTCGCCGGACACGAGCTCGACGGTGGACTTCAGGTCGATGTCGCGGGACACGGCGTGCAGCGTCGGGACGGGACCGCGGATGGCGAGGTCGCGGGTGATGGCCCCGTCCTCGATCATGCCGAGGACCAGTGACGTCGTGCCCGTCTTGAGCAGTTGAGCCACGTCGCAGTGGTTGGCGTCACCGATGATCACGTGCAACCGCCGGTACAGGTCAGCGACCGCGTGCGGCTCGTCGCGGGTGTTGATGATCGGTCGCTTCAGCGTCGTCTCCAGTCCAACCTCGGCCTCGAAGAAGTCACTGCGCTGGGCGATCTGGTACCCAGGAGTGCGCGACTCCATACCGATCCCGACCCTGCCACTGCCACACATCAGCTGTCGCACCACGAAGAAGGGAGTGAGCTGGGCGATGATGCGCTGAAACGGCGTCTCCCGACGCATGAGGTAGTTCTCGTGCGTGCCGTAGGAGGCGCCCTTGCCGTCGGTGTTGTTCTTGTAGAGGTTCACGGGGACCCCCATGGCGGCCGGCAGGCTCCGAAGCCGCTCGGCCGCCTCCCGCATGACCAGCTCCCCCGCACGGTCCCAGGTCACCGCGGCCCGAGGGCTCGTGACCTCCGGCGAGCTGTACTCAGGGTGGGCGTGGTCGACGTACAGCCGGGCCCCGTTGCTGAGCACGACATTGGCCATCGTCGGATCCTCGACGTCGGTCAGCTGGCTGGGATGGGCCGTCCCACGCCCGATCTCCCAGCCCCGGGCATCGCGCAAGGGTGCCTCGTCCGCGAAGTCCCAGCCGGCCCTGGCCGCCGGGAGGCCCTGGTGTGATGCGTAGGCATGCACCACGTGGCCGGACAGGACCATCGGGTTGGCGCTCGGATCTCCCGGCACGGAGATTCCGTACTCGGTCTCGATCCCCATGACCCTTCTGACCGTCACCGACCGCACCTCCCCCACGGGTAGCGGGAGAAGGCGATCCCCATGACCCTTCGCACCGTCATGGTGGCAGCCTATGTCCATGGCACTGACACTTCGGGGTATGCCCCTGCGCACGGCAGTCATCGCGACCCTGGTCGACAAGGTCGTCCGCAAACCCGTGTGGTCGATGACCGAGGACGACATCCGCAAGGCGCGCAGCGCTGTCTACCCCCGCTCGAAGCTGTTGAGCAGCATCCTCGGCGAGGTCCGGGCCGGGGTCGGGATCGGATACGCCACCGCTCCGGCCCGCGACGGGTACGAGATCCCGATCCGCACCTACCGGCCGCACGGCGCGCGTGACCGCGGACCCCTGCCCGTCGTCATGTACTTCCACGGCGGTGGGTGGGTGCTCGGCAACGTCGTCAACTACGACTCCCTGTGCACGCACCTCAGCGACGAGCTCGACGCCCTCGTCCTGTCGGTCGACTACCGAATGGCACCGGAGCACCCGGCACCGGTGGCCGCCCATGACTGCGTCGACGCCGCGCGCTGGGTCGTCGGGAACGGGGCCCAGATCGGCGCAGACCCCACGCGTTTGGCCGTGTGCGGTGACAGTGCGGGTGGCAACCTGGCCGCCGTCGTCGCCCAGTGCTTCCGGGACGACGGTCTGGACTCCATCCGGCACCAGGCGCTGATCTACCCGGCCACGGACCTGACCATGTCCTCACCCTCGATCCTCCAGCACGCGACGGCCCCGATCCTCACCAAACGCTCGATGGACTGCTTCGCGGACCACTACGTGCCCGACGTGGCCCAGCGGTGCGACCCGCTCGTCTCTCCCCTGTTCGGCGACGTCGAGAACCTGCCACCGACGCTGATCCAGACGGCCGACCTCGACCCGATCCGCGACGACGGCGTCCGTTACGCAGAGGCACTTCGGGCGGCCGGGGTCGAGGTGCGGCTCACCAACTACCTCGGGGTACCCCACGGATTCGCCTCGGTGCCGGGGGCCACCCTCATCGGACGACAGCACCGCGCCGAGATCGTGGCTGAGATGGGCCGTCATCTCCGTGCCCACGTCTAGAGTGGACGACGTGCGAGACATCGTCGTGTTCTCCGGCTCAGCCCACCGGACCCTCGCCGACCGGATCTGCCGGGAGCTGGGCACCTCGGTCTCGGAGGCGACGGTCACCCGCTTCTCCAACGACTGTCTGCAGGCTCAGCTTCTCGCGAACTGCCGCCAGCGCGACGTCTACATCGTCCAGCCGCTCGTGCCACCGACGCAGGACTCGTTGATGGAGCTGCTGCTCATGATCGACGCGGCGCGCGGAGCCTCGGCGGCCCAGATCACGGCGGTCATCCCCCACTACGCCTACGCGAGGTCGGACAAGAAGGACGCTTCGCGGATCAGTCTGGGTGGGCGCCTGGTCGCCGATCTCATCTCGACCGCAGGTGCGGACCGCGTGCTCACCATGACGCTGCACGCACCGCAGGTCCACGGCTTCTTCAGCGTGCCCGTCGACCATCTGACCGCGCTGGGCGTGCTCGCGGACCACTTCCGCGGCACCGATCTGAGCGACTCGATCGTCGTCTCCCCCGACCTCGGCAACGCCAAGGACGCCACTCAGTTCTCACGACTCCTCGGTCTGCCCGTCGCCGCAGGTTCCAAGCGGCGGCTCGCCGACGACCGGGTGGAGATCGACTCCATCGTCGGTGACGTGAGTGCCAGGCGGGCCATCATCCTCGACGACGAGATCGCCACCGGAGGCTCGATCGTCGAGCTCCTCGACAAGCTGGCCGAGGCCGGCTGCACGGAGGCCGCGGTCGCCTGCACCCATGGACTTTTCGCCGGACGTGCGGTCGAGCGGTTGCGCTCCCACCCGATGATCTCGCAGGTGGTCACGACCGACACCGTCCCCGCCCCCTGCGGGTGGCCCGAGCTCCAGGTCAGATCGGTCGCGGGGCTCTTCGCCGAGGCCATCAGCCGGATCCACGCCGGCGAGTCCGTCAGCAGTCTCTTCGACGGCGTCGACCCCACCTACGCGCCGCCGCAGCGCTCGCTCTTCGACGCCGTGCACGCCTGACCGCTCGGGCGGCGGGCGCGGCTTACGTCGAACTCCGCCACGGCCGGCGTCCCGGTCACGAGGCGACAGGCCCGGGCCGGGTCAGAGGTACTGACCGGTTCCCTTGACCGAGTCGATGGCCCGACCGGGCTCGGAGCCGGACTTGCCGTTGATGAGGGTTCGGATGTAGACGATCCGCTCACCCTTCTTGCCGGAGATGCGCGCCCAGTCGTCCGGGTTCGTCGTGTTCGGCAGATCCTCGTTCTCCTTGAACTCGTCGACGCACGACGCGAGGAGATGGTCCACGCGCAGGCCGCGCTGCCCGGTCTCGAGGAAGTCCTTGATCGCCATCTTCTTGGCCCGGTCGACGATGTTCTGCATCATCGCCCCCGAGTTGAAGTCCTTGAAGTACAGGACCTCCTTGTCCCCGCCGGCGTAGGTGACCTCGAGGAAGCGGTTCTCGTCGATCTCGGAGTACATCCGGTCGACGACGGCGTGGATCATCGCCTCGACCGTCGCCTCCACCGACCCGCCGTGCACGGCCAGGTCCTCGGCGTGCAGCGGGAGCCCGGTCGTGAGGTACTTGCTGAAGATGTCCTCGGCCGCCTCCGCATCGGGACGCTCGATCTTGATCTTGACGTCGAGTCGGCCGGGGCGCAGGATCGCGGGGTCGATCATGTCCTCCCGGTTCGAGGCGCCGATGACGATGACGTTCTCCAGGCGCTCGACGCCGTCGATCTCGGAGAGCAGCTGGGGCACGATCGTCGTCTCCACGTCCGAGGAGACACCCGAGCCACGCGTTCGGAACAGGCTGTCCATCTCGTCGAAGAACACGACCACCGGGGTCCCGTCGGAGGCCTTCTCGCGGGCCCGCTGGAAGATCAGCCGGATGTGGCGCTCGGTCTCGCCGACGTACTTGTTGAGCAGCTCCGGGCCCTTGATGTTGAGGAAGTAGGACTTGGTCAGCTCCTTGCCCTCCTTCTCCGCGACCTTGCGGGCCAGTGATGCGGCCACCGCCTTGGCGATCATCGTCTTGCCGCATCCAGGGGGACCGTAGAGGAGGACGCCCTTCGGCGGCTTGAGGTGGTGCTCGGTGAACAGGTCCGGGTGCAGGTAGGGCAGCTCGACGGCGTCACGGATCGCACTGATCTGCCGGCCGAGACCGCCGATGTCCTCGTAGGCGATGTCGGGGACCTCTTCGAGCACGAGCTCGGCGACCTCGATCTTCGGGATCTTCTCGTAGACCAGGCCGGAGCGTGACTCGAGCATGAGCGAGTCACCGGCCCGGACAGGAACATCGACGAGTGACTCGGCCATCCGGCAGACGCGCTCCTCGTCGGCGTGCGCGACGATGAGGACCCGGCCCGCGTCCAGCATCTCCTTGACGGTGACGACCTCACCCACCTGCTCGAAGCCGCGTACCGCGACCACGTTCATCGCCTCGTTGAGCATGACCTCCCTGCCGACCCCCAGGTGGTCCGGCTCGACGGTCGGGCTGACCGCGACGTGCATCTTGCGGCCGCCGGTGAGAATGTCCACCGTGTCGTCGTCGAACGTCTCGAGGACGACACCGTATGCGCTGGGCGGCTGAGCGAGCCGGTCCACCTCAGACTTGAGCGCCACGATCTGCTCGCGTGCGTCCTTCAGGGTGCGGACCAGGCGTTCGTTCTGTGAGGAGACCGTCGAGAGGTTCGACTGCAGCTGAGCGACCCGTGCCTCGAGGTCACGGGTGCGCTGGTAGCTCGGGGTCTCGCTCATGCTTCGACACTAACCCCGTGCAGGCGAGATGTCCCGCACCCGGGAGCGTGCATCCGCATGATGGTCGCGTGCGTTGCGCACGACCGGTCAGGCGGTGGGACCGTCCGTGATGGCCCGGCGCAGCTTGCGCGCCCGCTTGGGCGAGGTCTGCCGCTCCCCCAGCGACTCGGCCGACCACTCATCCGTGTCCGTGGCGGCGGCTTCGGCGGCGTCGAACCCGGCCGATGGACGACGTTTGCGCAACGGCGGCGTGACGCCCGGCGCCAGACGTCGGGTGGTGATGAGGAAGCCGGTGTGACCGTGCATCCGGTGCTGTGGGCGGACCGCCAGACCCTCCAGGTGCCACCCTCGGACCAACGACTCCCAGGCGGCGGGCTCGGTGAAGCAGCCGAGGTCGCGCATCGCCTCACCGACCCGGGAGAGCTGGGTCGTCGTCGCGACGTAGCAGAGCACGAGCCCACCCGGGCACAGGGCGTCGGCCACCACCTCCAGACACTCCCACGGCGCGAGCATGTCGAGCACGACGCGGTCCACGGTCCCCGGCTCGACGGCCCGCGGCAGCTCCTCGACCAGGTCTCCCACGGTCACCGTCCACGCCGGATGGTCGGTTCCGAAGAACGCGCGGGCGTTGGCCAGCGCGATCTCGGCGAAGTCGTCGCGTCGCTCGAAGGACAGCACCCGACCGGTGTCCCCGACGGCTCGCAGGAGCGACATCGACAGGGCACCGGAGCCGACCCCGGCCTCCACCACGACGGCACCGGGGAAGATGTCCCCCATGGTGACGATCTGGCCGGCGTCCTTGGGGTAGACGACCGCCGCGCCCCTGGGCATCGACATGACGTAGTCGGCGAGGAGAGGACGCAGCGCCAGGTACTCGACGCCGGCTGTGTTCGTGACCGTGAATCCGTCCGGTGCGCCGATGAGGTCGTCATGCCGGAGGTAGCCACGGTGGGTGTGGAACTGTTTGCCCGGTTCGAGGGTGATGGTGTGGAGGCGGCCTTTGGGGTCGGTCAGCTGGATCCGCTCCCCCACCTGGAAGGGGCCTCGGCGCAGGTGCACGCCAGTAGCGGGAACGGGATCGGTCGGGTCTGACTCGTCGGGGCGGTCGCTCTGGGTCACGGCTCGAACCTACTGGACGGCTCGGACGACATCGGCCTCGAACACGATGCCCCGGACCTGCCCCGCTTCACGAACGAGAACGGCGTCCTGACCCGATCGACCCATCGCGCGCAGCACGTCGCCGAGGTCCGGTGGTTCGCCGAAGTCGACAACCCAGCCGGGAGCGCGGCTCACCGCGACCGCCGAGGCGGGCACACCGGACCACTGCTCCCCCGGCACCGAGGCGACGACGTCCGCGCGCACGATGCCCGAAGGGCGGCCGTCGAGCTCCGAAGTGACGTAGACCCGGTCCGGACCCGCCCACCAGGTGGAGATGGGGGCGGCCGCCGGAACGAGCACGACCGGGCGTATGACCAGCGAGAGCGGTGTCGCGTCGACCCGCTCCCGGGTGCGTCCGACGATGATGGACTGGCTCGCGCCGCGCCACAGGAAGCCCGCGATCAGCAGGACCCAGAACAGGGTGAAGAGTCCCGGCGTGCGCCCGTCGGCGAGGGGGCGGAGCACGAACCAGGCCACCACGGCCAGGACCACGAGACGACCGCCCCACCCGGCCACCACAGCCCCGCGGTTCGCGGACCCGGTGATCCGCCAGACGGCTGCCAGCAGGATCTGTCCCCCGTCGAGCGGCATGCCCGGGAGGAGGTTGAACAGAGCGAGGAGGATGTTGACCTGTGCGATCGTCTGGGCGACGTAGGCCCCGACTCCGGTGTCGAGGACCATCGCCACCGGCAGGGCCACCCCCGCGAGAGCGATGTTTCCCACCGGACCGGCGAGGGCCGTCAGCCCCTGTGACCATGGGGTCGTCCGGCCGTCGAACGCCGTGTGGCCCCCCATCAGGTCGGCGACGATGCGGCGCACCTGGAACCCGAAAGCCCGCGCGCTGAGTGCGTGGGCCGCCTCGTGCACCAGGACCGAGAGCAGGAAGCCCAGCGCGACCAGGACGCCGACGCCGTAGGCGGCGACACCGAGGTCCGGACGCTGGGTCGCCACCGACGGCCCGATGATCGCCGTGACGATGGCGGCCAGCAGGAGCCACGACCACCCGATGTAGACGGGAACCCCCGCCACCGACCCGACCCGCACACCGGGGCCACGCTCGGTAGCGCGGCGGTCGGGGGATGCCATATCGCAAGACTAAGCGGCGTCCATGGCGGCGGTTGCCATACTAGGTGGTCGTGCCTGTGCTTCGCCCCGACGCCACTGCGTCTCTGACCGCCGCTCTCCGGGAGCGCCTCCTTGTCATGGACGGGGCCATGGGGACCCTCGTCCAGGGACTTGGCCTGGGCGAGACCGACTACCGCGGTGAGCGCTTCGCGGACTGGCCGAGCGACCTCGAGGGGAACAACGACCTGCTCGTGCTAACCCAGTCCGAGGCGGTGCTCGGGATCCACCGTGCCTACCTCGAGGTCGGCGCGGACCTGATCACCACCAACACCTTCAACGCCCAGCGGATCTCCCTGGCCGACTACGGGATGTCCGACCTCGCCTACGAGATGAACGTCGCGGCGGCCACCCTCGCCCGAGCCGCGGCGGACGAGACCGTCGCCCGCGACCCCTCCCGGCCGCGCTATGTCCTCGGCGCCCTGGGACCCACCAACCGAACGGCATCCATCAGCCCCGACGTGTCGGACCCGGGGGCGCGCAACGTGACCTTCGGCGCGCTCGCCGACGCCTACCTCGAACAGGCCAGAGGGTTGGTGGACGGCGGGAGCGACGTCCTCCTGGTGGAGACGGTGTTCGACACCCTCAACGCGAAGGCCGCCATCTTCGCTATCGAGACCTTGTTCGAGCAGCACGGCCGACGCTGGCCGGTGATCATCTCGGGCACGATCACCGACGCGTCCGGCCGGACCCTCTCCGGCCAGGTGACCGAGGCCTTCTGGCACTCGGTCCGCCACGTTCGGCCCCTGGCAGTCGGGCTCAACTGCGCCCTCGGCGCCGCAGAGATCAGGCCGTACCTGGCGGATCTGGCTCGGGTCGCCGACACCTTCGTCAGCACACACCCGAACGCCGGCCTGCCGAATGCGTTCGGCGAGTACGACGAGACCCCGGAGCAGATGGCCGCCGTCATGGGCGAGTTCGCAGCCTCCGGTCTGGTGAACATCATCGGCGGATGCTGCGGCACGACGCCGGAGCACATCGCCGCGATCAGGGCGGCTGGTGGGTCCGCCGAGCCCCGGCCGGTCCCGACGCTCCGCCCCGCCCTGCGGTTGTCCGGACTCGAGCCGGTCACGATCGACGAGGACTCGCTGTTCGTCAACATCGGCGAGCGGACCAACATCACGGGCTCGGCACGGTTCCGCCGCCTCATCCAGTCCGACGACTACGACGCCGCCCTCTCGGTGGCGCGCCAGCAGGTCGAGAGCGGAGCCCAGGTCATCGACGTCAACATGGACGAGGGGATGATCGACGGCGTCGCCGCGATGCGGCGTTTCCTCACCCTCGCCGCCAGCGAGCCCGACATCAGCCGTGTGCCGGTCATGATCGACTCCTCGGCCTGGGACGTCATCGAAGCGGGTCTGCAGTGCGTGCAGGGCAAGCCGATCGTCAACTCGATCTCGATGAAGGAGGGCATCGGCCCGTTCGTCGAGCAGGCGAGACTGTGCCGCAAGTACGGTGCGGCGGTCGTCGTCATGGCCTTCGACGAGGAGGGTCAGGCCGACACCCTGGAGCGGCGGATCGAGGTGGTGCGCACCGCATTCCGGATCCTCACCGAGGAGGTGGGCTTCCCGGCAGAGGACGTCATCTTCGACCCCAACATCTTCGCCGTGGCCACCGGCATCGAGGAGCATGCCCGCTACGGGCTCGACTTCATCGAGGCCACCCGGTGGATCAAGGGCAACCTTCCGGGCGCACTCGTCAGTGGCGGAGTCTCCAACGTCTCCTTCTCCTTCCGCGGCAACAACCCGGTCCGCGAGGCGATCCACGCCGTCTTCCTGTACCACGCGGTCGCCGCCGGGCTGGATATGGGCATCGTCAACGCGGGGGCGCTCGTCACGTTCGACGAGATCGACCCCGAGCTGCGCGACGCGATCCAGGACGTCATCCTCGCCCGTCGCCCGGACGCGACCGAGCGCTTGGTCGAGATCGCACCGCGGTTCAACGCATCCGGCGAGCAGGAGGACCGGGCCGACGCCGAGGAGTGGCGCTCCCTGCCGGTTGAGGAGCGGATCAGCCACGCGCTCGTGAAGGGGATCGACGCCTTCATCGAGGCCGACACCGAGGAGCTCAGGGCACTGATCGCCGACCGCGGCGGTGAGCCGATCGAGGTCATCGAGGGACCTCTCATGGCCGGGATGGGCGTCGTGGGTGACCTCTTCGGGGCGGGGCGCATGTTCCTCCCCCAGGTCGTCAAGAGCGCTCGGGTCATGAAGCGCGCGGTGGCCCACCTCATTCCGTACATCGAGGCGGGAGCGGCATCCGGCTCGACCAAGGGGACGATCGTCATGGCGACCGTCAAGGGCGATGTCCACGACATCGGCAAGAACATCGTCGGCGTGGTGCTGCAGTGCAACAACTACGAGGTCATCGACCTCGGCGTCATGGTCCCCGTGCAGCGCATCCTCGAGGCGGCGCGCGAGCACGACGCGGATGCCATCGGGTTGTCCGGTCTGATCACGCCCTCGCTCGACGAGATGGTCCGGGTGGCCGGTGAGCTCGAGCGGGAGGGCTGGCAGGTGCCGCTCCTCATCGGGGGCGCCACGACGTCGCGGGCGCACACCGCCGTGAAGATCGACGAGCGCTACTCGGGTCCGGTGGTGTGGGTCAAGGACGCGTCGCGGTCGGTGCCGGTCGTCTCGTCCCTCCTCTCCTCCACCCGTCGGGACGACTTCCTCTCGGGGGTCCGACGCGACTACGAGTCCATCCGCACCCGCCACGCGGCGAAGTCGAGCGAGCGCCCACTGATCAGCCTGTCGGCCGCGCGCTCTAACGCACCCTCGATCGACTTCGCCGCCACACCACCGGTCCGACCGCGGCGGCCGGGTCGGCACGTCATCGAGCGCCAGGACATCCGGGTTCTGCGGGACTACATCGACTGGGGCCCGTTCTTCCTCTCCTGGGAGATGAAGGGCCGGTTCCCGGACATCCTGAGCAGCCCAGCCTCGGGTGAGGCGGCCCGTCGCCTGTTCGACGACGCTCAGGAGATGCTGGACCGGATCATCGAGGAGAAGTGGCTGACCGCGTCCGCGACGTTCGGCATCTTCCCCGCGGGCTCGGTGGGTGACGACATCCACGTGTTCGAGGACGAGCGGCGCGTGGCAGTGCGGCACACGTTGCACACCCTGCGTCAGCAGGGGCGCCACCGCGACGGCGTCGCCAACAAGGCCAACGCAGACTACGTCGCGCCGGTCGACTCCGGCATCGAGGACTGGGTGGGCGCCTTCGCCGTGACCGCCGGGCTGGGCGCCCAGGAGAAGGTCGCCGAGCTCAAGGCGGTCCACGACGACTACTCAGCGATCCTCCTCGAGTCGCTCGCGGACCGCCTCGCCGAGGCATTCGCGGAGTGGCTCCACGAGCAGGTGCGCCGCGACCACTGGGGGTATGCGTCGCACGAGACACTCGCGAACGAGGACCTGATCGCCGAGCGATACGTCGGTATCCGGCCGGCACCGGGATACCCGTCGTGTCCCGACCACACCGAGAAGCAGACCCTCTGGGAGCTGCTCGATGTCGAGACCGCCACGGGGATCACGCTCACCGAGTCGATGGCCATGTGGCCGGCTGCATCGGTCTCCGGCTGGTACTTCAGCCACCCGGATACCGGGTACTTCGTCGTCGGTCGGCTGGGACCGGACCAGGTGTCCGAGTATGCGGAGCGCAAGGGCTGGGACCGGCGCACCGCGGAGCGGTGGCTGGCTCCGAACCTCGGCTACGACCCGGAGGACTGAGCGCTGTCGGTCCCCGCGCCTACCCTCCTGTCATGACCCCAGCCCTCTCCCCGAGCCGGGCGGCCGACTTCAAGCAGTGTCCGCTGCTCTACCGCTTCCGGGCGGTCGACCGGTTGTCCGGGCCGCCTAGTCCGGCAGCCGCTAGGGGCACGCTCGTGCACGCCGTCCTCGAGGAGCTGTTCGAGCTCCCGGCCCACGAGCGGACACCCGAGCGCGCCGTCCAGCTCGTCGCGCCGAGATGGGAGGCACTCGTCGCGCTGGAGCCGGCTCTCGCCGACCTGCCGGACACTCAGGACGGGGGCGTCCAGGACTGGTTCGACCAGGCCGGCGCCCTTGTCCGACGCTGGTTCGACCTCGAGGAGCCGAGCCGTCTCGAACCGGCCGACCGTGAGCTGTACGTCGAGGCCGAGGTGGACGGGCTGGTGCTCCGGGGCTACATCGACCGCCTCGACATCGCACCGACCGGCGAGGTCCGCATCGTCGACTACAAGACCGGTCGCTGCCCGGACGAGCGCTTCGAGGGCAGGGCGCTGTTCCAGATGCGTTTCTACGCGCTCGTGCTCTGGCGGCTGCGCGGCGCTGTGCCCGACCTGCTCCAGCTCGTCTACCTCGGTGACGGGAGGATTCTGAGATACTCCCCCGACGAGGCCGACCTGCTTGCCGTCGAGCGCAACGTCAAGGCCGTGTGGGCGGCCATCGAGCGAGCCGCACGCACCGGCGACTGGCGCCCGAGGACCTCCACACTCTGCCGATGGTGTGACTTCCAGGAGCTCTGCCCCGAGTTCGGCGGCACACCGCCTCCGCTACCGGTCGACGCCGCGGCCATCGCCTTGGACCCCGGGGTCTCGGGGGCCACCGCACCAGCGCGCCTGGAGTGCGCGCCTACACCGTGACGAACGACTCGGCCGCGCGGCGCCGCAGCACGCCAAGGTCCTCGACCGTGACACCGGACAGCGTGGTCAGCGCCAGGGCGCCCGGCATGGGCGGGATGTCGACGATGTGGCGAACCGCCAGGGTGGGCACCCCTGCGCTCGTCGCCGAGCGGACCCCCGTCGGCGAGTCCTCGATCGCCAGACACTCGGCCGGATCGACCCCCAGCGCGCGGGCGGCGTGCAGGTACGGCTCCGGATGGGGTTTGCCGTGTGCCACCACGTCCCCCGACGCGACCGCGTCGAACGTCCCGGGCGGAAGGCAAGCCACGATCGGCTCGACGAGACGGGTCCACGACATCGTCACCAGGGCCGTCGGGATCCCCGCCTCCGAGGCCGAGAGCAGCAGCTCGCGGGCCCCCGGCCGCCACGGGATGTGCCGCTCGACCCGGTCGATCACGAGGTCGAGGAGGGCTTCGACGATCTCGGCGGGACCGAGCGTGATCGGTGAGTTCGCGCGGATGAACTCGGCCGAGACGGACAGATCCTGACCCACGAGCTGGGTGGCGAGATGTTCGGACCAGCGACCACCGGCCTGCTCGACCAGGGTGTGCTCGGCCTCGATCCAGTACGGCTCGGTGTCCACGAGCGTGCCGTCCATGTCCCACAGCAACGCAGCGGGAGTTCGAGGGGGGAGCACGGGCGACAGCCTAGACATAAGGTGTCCGCATGATCGAACTCGATGACATCCCCGAGCTCGCCGACCCGATCGTCATCGCAGCCTTCGAGGGCTGGAACGACGCGGGAGAGGCGGCGACGGCCCTCATCGACCACTTGTCCCTGATCTGGGAGGCCGAGCCGATCGCCGCCTTGGATCCCGAGGACTACTACGACTTCCAGGTCAACCGGCCGCGGGTCATCGTCGATGACGGCCGGCGACGGATCCACTGGCGCACGACCCGCATACTCCTCGCGCAACGCACCACACTCGGCCGCGACGTCATCCTCATCCAGGGTGTCGAGCCGTCGTTCCGATGGCGTGCCTTCGTCATCGAGATCATGGAGTTCGCGCACGCGATCGGGGCGAGCACGGTCATCACGCTCGGGGCCCTCATGGCGGACGTCGCGCACACGCGGCCCATCCCCGTGACCGCCACGTCGGACGATGAAGCGACGCTGCACCGCTATGACCTCGAGATCAGCCGGTACGAAGGACCCACCGGCATCGTCGGTGTGCTCGCGGACGCCGCCGCCCAAGGGGGCCTGGAGTCGATCTCGTGCTGGGCGGCGGTTCCCCACTACGCCGGCCACACCCCTTCGCCGAAGGCAACTCTCGCACTGCTGACCAGGCTCGAAGAGATCCTCGACGCCCCCATCGACCATCTCGATCTCGACGACGACGCCCGGGCCTGGGAGCGTGGGGTCAATGAGCTGGCCGAGGGTGATGAGGAGGTCGCCGAGTATGTCGGAGCCTTGGAGGAGGCCCAGGACACCGCGGACCTGCCGGAGGCCAGCGGGGAGGCGATTGCGCGCGAGTTCGAGCGTTTCCTGCGCCGCCGCGGTGAGTCCGACCCCGGCTCAGGCAGCTCGGCGGGTGAGGCATGACGTCGGGAGGAGTCGACCGGCGCTCAGAGGCGAAGGCCCAAGAGAGCATCCATGGCCCTGGACACCAGGCCCGGTCCGTCCGCGTGGTCGCCGCCGTCGGTCAGTGTCTGGTCGGCCCATTCGTCCAGCGCGTCGAGGGCCGTGGGACCGTCCAGGTCGTCGGCGAGAGCCGTCCGGATCCGGTCGATGGTTCCCTGCGCATCGGGACCGGTGTTGACCGAAAGCGCCTCCCGCCAGCGCGCGACGCGGGCCTCGGCGGCGTGCAGGAGGGTCTCGGTGTACTCCCACTCGCTGCGGTAGTGCTGACCGAGGATCAGGGCACGAACGACCATCGGGTCGACTCCGGCCTCGCGCAGCGCCGACACGAAGACGAGGTTGCCCTTCGACTTGCTCATCTTCTCGCCGTCGTAGGCCACCAGCGCCTGGTACAGATGATGCTCCGCGTACGTCGAGGAGCCGGTCAGCGCGACGGACTGGAGCGCTGACATCTCATGATGGGGGAAGACGAGATCGTGTCCACCGACCTGGACGTCGAAGGGGGCGCCGAGGTGCTCGAGCGCCAGGGCGGTGCACTCGATGTGCCACCCGGGGCGCCCCGGGCCTAGCTCGTCGCCACCGTCCCACGCCGGCTCCCCGGGGCGCTCCCCGCGCCACAGCAGCGGATCGATCGGGTCACGCTTGCCGGGCCGGTCGGGGTCGCCGCCGCGCGCATGCGAGAGCTCGACCATGGAGTCGTGGTCGAGACCGCTCAGTGCACCGGCCGGCGCAGGGACGGCCGACAGGTCGAGGTAGACGTCGCGGGCGCCGGATTCGTCCATCAACGCATAGGTCAGGCCACGGTCGACCAGGGTCCGAACCGAGGCCACCACGACGGGCATCGACTCGACCACCCCGAGATAGTGCGTCGGCGGGATGACGGCGAGGGCTGTCATGTCGTCCCGGAACAACGCGATCGACCCGCTGGCCAGCTCCTGCCAGTCGACCCCGTCCCGCGCCGCTCGCTCGAGCAGGGGATCGTCGATGTCGGTGATGTTCTGCACGGAGAGGATCTCGTGGCCGGCGTCGAGGAGCATTCGGTGCAGCAGGTCCCCTGCGACGTAGGTCGCGGCGTGCCCCAGGTGGGTGGAGTCGTAGGGCGTCACGCCGCAGGCATAGATCGTGGCGACGGTGCCCGGCTCAACGGGACGGAGGGTCGCGCTTCGTCGGTCGTGCAGGCGCAGGGGTGCCCCGCGGCCGGGGACGGCGGGCACGAAGGGGGACGGCCAGGAGATCACGGGAGGCAAGCCTAGTCGGCGCGCGTCAGAGCGCCGGCCACGGTACGGCGGGCCAGTCCCGGCTTGGGCCGGGGAAGACAGGCCGCTCGATGAGGACGTCCGCCCGCTCGGAGAGTGCGGCGAGCTCATCCGCGGTGAGGTGTTCGGCGAGCTCGTCGCTGCGGGAGTCCTCGAGGGCGGCCCGGAGTCTGCGGACCGGTTCGAGATCCTCCTCACCCAGCGGCTGTCCAGTGAAACCCCAGAGCACGGTGCGGACCTTGGGCTCGACGCCGAGGGAGACGCCGTGGTCCACCCCCCAGACGTGCTCGGCCGTGGATGCCGACCTGATCAGGTGGCTCCCCTTGCGGTCGGAGGTGTTGAGCACCAGATCGAGGATGGCGACCCGTCGGGTCGGCGGATCGGTCGTGTGCACGAGGAGGACGGACTCCCCGTGCTGGTCACTGCCTTCGATGACCGCACACCAGCCCTCCGGCACCGGTCCGGGCGCGATGATGTCGACGACCGAGGAACTGTCCCCCTCTACCCACAGCTGCACCGATCCCGGACCCATCGGGCCGTCCCGACGCAGCACCGTGGGAGGAACCACGCCCCACTCGCCGAGTTCGGAGACGAGATAGGCGGCGCGCTCCCGTCCCGCGAGGGTGCCGTCGGGGTAGTCCCAGAGTGGCCGCTCCCGTGCGACAGGCTTGTAGATGGCATGTAGTCGCCGCGTGCCCACCGACAGGGAGACCAGGAGGGCGGCGTTGCTCGACACGAGGATGCGTCCCTCGACCGACAGCTGTGCGGACTCCAGGGCCCGCTCCACGGCCTCGCCCGGGATCGGGCGCTCGGCCGGCGGCTGTGCGGGTCGACTCACTGGCGGCGGTAGCCGTTCGCGCGCGGACAGATGTGACCGGACGCCTCGAGCGGCCCACCGCAGAACGGGCACGGCGGACGGCCGGCGGCGGCGACCGCCAACGCTCGCCTGGCGAACGCCCGGGCGCGCTGAGGGGTGAGCCAGACCCGGATGCCCTGAGCCGTCTCGGCCTCGTCGGGGTCTTCGTCATACAGCTCCACAACCACGGCCCCGCGCTCGGCGTCCCAGAGCAGCCGAACGGTCGTGACCCGGAAATCCTCCTCGATCGGCGCCTCGAGCGGGTCGTTGTCGGCGACCAGAGCCGCCGCGGTCTCGCTGGCAGTGGCTCCGGCCACGCGGTCGAGGACGTCGTTGATCCGGTCCGCGAGCGTGGTCACGTGGAACTTCTCGATCGAGACGGCAGCGGTTCGGCCCTCGGCGCGAACCTGGACGAAGAAGGTCCGCTCACCAGGGGGGCCGACCGTGCCGACGACGCACCGGGTCGGGGGGTCGAAGTCGATGGTCGGCATGCTGTCACCCTAACCGCCGCCCAAGGCCGCAGCGGGACCATCTGCGGGTTCAGGCGTTGCCGCCACCGACCGTAGCGGCGTTGGCCGCCGGCTCGCTCGACGGGGAGGCCGCTTCGGCCAGTCGGTCGATGAGATCCGCCCGCACGTTCATCGCACCCACGGCCAACCGGTCACCCATCCGATGCACCACGCTGACGGACGCCGGATCGACGACGATGCTCTGGAAGGCGTCCAGCTCGAGGCCGAGGGCGCGCGCCAGGAGCGCTTTGATGACGTCGCCGTGAGAGACGAGCACCCACACCGCGTGCGTGCCGTGCGCCTCGGCCACGGTGCGCTCCCAGTCCTGCCAGGCGGCCCAGGCCCGATCGGCCATCGCCGTCATGGACTCGGACGCATGCACCGGGTCCGACGGGAACGTCACCGAGCTCGGCGTGGACTGGACCGTCGACCACAGGTGCTCCGACGCCAGCTCCTTCAGCGAGCGCCCCGTCCAGGCGCCGTAGCGCACCTCAACAACGCGCTCGTCCTGGTGCGTATGGGGACGCTCCGGCTGGGCGGCGACGATCTGCTCGGCGGTCACAGCGCACCGTTGCAGCGGGCTGGTGACGACGAGCCGGACCGCGACGGTCGCGAGTGTCTCGGCGAGCCGACGGACCTGGACCATGCCGGTGTCCGTCAGCCCGCTGTCCAGGTGACCGGCGAGGATCCCGTCGACGTTGGCCTCGGACTGACCGTGTCGAACGAGCAGGCAGGTCGTCACCGGGGCGGACCCTCGACGAGCTCGGCCATCGTCCGGAGCAGCTCTGCTCCCTCATCCATCGAGGTGGAGTAGGGAGCCACCGTCAACGTGGTCACGCCGGCCGCGCGGTAGCGCTCCAGGCGTTCGGCGATCCTCTGCCGGGGTCCGACCAGCGAGGTGGCATCGAGGAACTCGTCCGGGACGGCGTCGGCCGCATCGCGGTGCCGACCGGCGAGGTAGAGGTCCTGGATGAGCGCTGCTTCGGCCTCGAAGCCCATCTCGGAAGCCAGCCGGTTGTAGAAGTTCTGCTCCCGTGAGCCCATCCCGCCGATGTACAGCGCGGCATACGGCGCGATGCGACGGAAGCCTTCGCGCACGTCGTCGACGACCGCCACCGGCACCGTGGGGACGATGTCGAACCCCGTCAGCGGGTCGCCGGTGGTTCCGTGGCCCGCTACCCGTCGCCCCCGACGGAGTGCCTCGAGCTGCGGCTCGGACCGCTCGGGCGCGAAGAAGATCGCCAGCCAGCCGTCGGCGATCTCCCCGGCGAGCTCGAGGTTCTTGGGGCCCACCGCTGCGAGGTAGATGGGGATGTGGGCGCGGACCGGACTGATGGTGAGCTTGAGCGCCTTGCCCGGTCCGTCCGGCAGGGGCAGGGTGAAATGCCGACCGCTGTAGCTCACTCGTTCCCGTCGGAGCACGCGTCGGACGATCTCGACGTACTCGCGGGTGCGCCCGAGCGGGTGGCCGAACCTGACCCCGTGCCATCCCTCGCTGACCTGCGGCCCGGACACACCGAGTCCGATCCGGGCGCGGCCACCGGTCAGCGCGTCCAGGGTCGCGGCGGTCATGGCCGTCATCGCGGGGGTCCGGGCAGGGATCTGCAGGACTGCGGCGCCGACATCGATCGAGGTCGTCCTGGCGCCGACCCACGACATGATCGTGGGAGCATCCGATCCGTAGGCCTCGGCGACCCAGGCGACGCGGTAGCCGAGGTGGTCCGCGAGCACGGCGGCCTGGATCATCGTCTCCAGCGCCACCGTGGCGCTCGCGCTGGTGTCGAGCCCCGGGGCGGTGCGGACCGCACCCTGGCTGCGCAGGCCGACGTAGCCCAGATTGATCCCGAGTTCCATGACGACCTCCGGGTCAGCGGCTCAGGTTTTCGTCGTCCTCGAGGTGGTCGTCGAAGTCGTCGTCGGGGTCGGGGTCGAGGTCGTCCTCGTCGAAGTCGTCGCTCTCTTCGTCCTCGTCGTCGTCATCCCCTTCGTCGTCGTCATCCTCGTCCTCGTCCTCGTCCTCGTCGTCTTCGTCCTCATCGTCGTCTTCGTCGTCCTCATCCTCGTCGTCCTCATCCTCGTCGTCGTCGTCGAGCTCGTCCTCGAACTCGTCGATGCCCTCGCCGTCGTAGATCTCGAGAGGGGTGACCTCGCCGTACGTGTCCAGAAGAGCCTCGTCGTAGACGTCGAACGCGTCCGCGAGGGCGTCAGCGGCGACGATGACGGCCGGGTCGTCGTCGCCGTGCTTCGACGCGCAGGCCTCGAGGTGCCGTTCCAACGCAGCGGTGAGAACAGCGAGGGCGGCGCGAGGGTCAGGGGTCATGGCAGCGAGATTACTGCCAATGGGTGACAATGGCACCGATGTACGACACAGACGGAGCACGTCGCCCCGAGCCCGCCGTCCCCACCGACCGAGTCATCGCGCCCGGGCCGGGGGGACGATACCGCGGCGAGTACGAGATCCGGGTGCTCGACTTCACGCGTGACGTGACCAGGTCGGACATGCGGCGCCGCCTCACGGAGGACGCCGAGTACGGCCACTGGGAACTGTTCCGCACCCGTGTCTACGTCGGCGGTCGCCGTCGGACGTGGCTCAGACGCAAGATCATCCGAGCTCGCTGACGGGACTCAGTCCCGGGCGCTCAGCTGGATGAAGCGGTGCAGAACGGTGGCACCGAACTCCAGCGACTCCGTGGGCACCCGCTCGTTGATGCCGTGGAACATCGGGGCGAAGTCGAGATCGGCGGGCAGGCGAAGCGGCGCGAACCCGTAGCCGGTGATGCCGAGGAGCGACAGTGCCTTGTTGTCGGTTCCCCCGGAGAGGCAGTACGGCAGCACCACCGCCTCCGGATCCTCCTCCAGGAGCGCCTTCTTCATCGCCTCGACGATCGGGGCCTCGAAGGGGGCGTCCAGCGCGATGTCCTGGTGCTCGATCTCGACCTCGACGTTGCCGCCGACCAGGTCCTTCAACGTGGCGAGAAGGTCGTCCTCGTGACCGGGCAGGAACCGGCAGTCGAGTGCGGCCGTGGCCTCCTGCGGGATGACGTTGTGTTTGTATCCTGCGCCGAGCATCGTCGGGTTGGCGGTGTCCTGGAGCGTGGCCCGGACGAAGCCCTCCGCTCCCCCGATAAGGCCCAGCAGCGCGTCGACGTCATCGTCGGTGTAGCCGGTGCCGGTCAGGTCGCTCAGCCCGTCGAGCAATGTGCGGGTCGACGCGATGAACTCGCGCGGCCACTCGTGGGCGGCGATCCGGTCGAGCGCGCCGGCCAGGTGGGCGATGGCGTTGTCCGAGTTCGGTACCGAGCCGTGACCCGCCCTGCCCCGTGCACGCAGGCGGAGCCAGGCGATCCCCTTCTCCGCCGTCTGCAGGAGGTAGGCCCTCGCCGGCGTCCCGTCACTCCCGGGGACGGTCACGCTATAGCCCCCCACCTCGCTGACCGCCTCGGTCACTCCACGGAACACCTCGGGATGGTTCTGCACCATGTAGTGCGACCCCTGCACTCCTCCGGCCTCCTCGTCGGCGAAGAAGACGACGACCAGGTCTCGCGGGGGCCGCTCGCCGGTCCGGGCGAGGTGTCGCACGACCGCGAGGATCATCGCGTCCATGCCCTTCATGTCGACCGCTCCACGGCCCCAGACACACCCGTCGCGCAACTCGGCACCGAACGGGTCGACCTCCCAGTCGGCCGCCTGAGCCGGCACGACATCGAGGTGGCCATGGACACAGAGGGCCGGGCGGGCGGGATCCGCGCCTGGAATGCGGACCGCGACGCTGACCCTGCCGGCGGCGGCCTCATAGGCCTGCGGCTCCAAGCCCACCTCACGGAGTCGGTCGACGACGTAGGTGGCAGCTTCCGCCTCACCCGGTCCGGAGCCGTCGCCGAAGTTGCTCGTGTCGATGCGGATCAGGTCGCGGCACAGCTCCACCACCTCGTCCCGAGGCGCCAGAGGCGCGGACGAGGTCGTGGACTCACGGCTCCGCGGTGTGTCAGACATACCGGTCAGCCTACGGCCGGGTCGGCTTCGATATCCTTCGGACACAGAGGCAATGACCCTCCCCCCAGGGTCGTGCGAGGTCGAGGAGGACCACATGGCAGTCGTTGTCGGGTACGTTCCCACCCCCGAGGGGCATGCTGCACTCCATGCCGCCCGGCAGGAGGCCAAGGACCGACGCCAGAAGCTGGTGGTCGTCAACTCGCACAAGGGCGGGGTGTCCTTCGACGGCGACGAGGCCATCAGGACCGAGGAGGAGCTCGAGGCGGTCCGCTCCGAGCTCGCCGCGGCCGGCGTCGAGTTCGAGGTGATGACCCTGGTCCGTGGCAACGATCCGACCGACGACCTCATCGAGGTGGCCGATGAGGTCGGTGCCACTCTCATCGTCATCGGGTTGCGTCGACGCACCCCCATCGGCAAGCTCGTCCTCGGGTCGAACGCGCAGCGCATCCTCCTGGAGGCGGACTGCCCGGTGCTGTCGGTCAAGGCCCCGCGCGGTCGCTGACGCGCTGAGCACGCTCTGGAGCGACCGCTCCGTCTGTGCGTGGCTGTGCAGCCCGAGGACCGGCAGGGCCGGCCTGGACTGCATCGCCGCGTGAACCCGGGGCGTGGGGCTCGACGTTGCCGTTCCACAGCACCTCGCCGCGAAGACGCCGTATCAGTGTCCGAAGGATGACCCGCTGCATCACGACACGTGTGCGGATCCAGATCCAGCCGGATGAGCAGATCGCCGGTCGAGCAGCAGTGGGCGGACCGACGAGTACTGCCACTCGGTGACCCAGGTGGACCCCTCGGGGCGTCTTTCGGCGACCTGCACGCCGCCGGTGCATCGGCGGCGATCGGGGAAAGGCCGTCACTATGAATGGCCTGGGGC
>JBAUUB010000060.1:0-11103 GCA_049582485.1 Dermatophilaceae bacterium | reverse complement strand
GTCGTAGTCCGCGACGACGAAGGTGTCGAAGAAGTCGCGCTCGACGGCGATCTTGGCCGCGGCGTCTCCGACGCCTCCCGCACCGATCATGAGGACTCGCACTGGATCACGCCTTCCGGTCGCGGCGGGAGCTGAGCATCTGCCCGATGACCACCACGGTCAGGGCGATGAGGAACATCACGGTGCCCACGACGAAGATCTCGACCGGGGTGCCGCGCTGGGCCGCCCCCCAGACGTACATGGGGAAGGTGATCGAGGACGGGCTGGCGTTGAAGTTGGTGATGATGTAGTCGTCGAAGCTCAGCGAGAAGGCGAGCAACGCGCCCGCGGCGATCCCCGGGGCCGCGAGCGGCAGGGTCACCCGCATGAACGTCTGCAACGGGTTCGCGCCGAGGTCCGCGGCGGCCTCCTCCAGGCGCGGGTCGAGCGAGCTGACCCTGGCCTTGACGGCGACGACGACGAACGACAGGCAGAACATGATGTGCGCGATCGTGATGTTGAGCGCACCCGAGGGCAGGCCGGCCATGACAAAGAGGGTGAGCAGGCTCGAACCCATGACGACCTCGGGTGTCGCCATCGGCATGAAGATCAGCAGGTTGGTGCCCGACCGGCCGCGGAAGCGGTGTCTGCCGAGCGCGAAGGCCACGAGGGCGCCGAGGACGGTGGCGACGAAGGCGGCGATGAACCCGATCCGTAGGCTCAGGCCGAGCGCGTCGCAGAGTCCGGGGCTACCGCACGGGTTCAGCCAGGCCGCGGTGGAGAACTCGTTCCACTCGTAGTTGTAGCGGCCCCGCGGGTCGTTGAACGAGAAGATCGCGACGACGACGTTGGGGATCAACAGGTACCCCAGGACGGCCAGGGCGGCGAACAGGAGCAGGTGACGCTTGATCCAGGTCATCACACCAGCTCCTCGGTTCCGGCTCGCCGCACGTAGACCGCCACGAGAGTGACGATCATGATCAGCAGGATGAACGACAGGGCTGCGGCCTGCGGATAGTCCAGAACCCGGAGGAAGAGGCTGTCGATGACCTGACCGATCATCACCGTCTGCGTGTTGCCCAGGAGCCTGCTGTTGATGTAGTCGCCTGCCGCCGGGATGAACGTCAGCAGGGTGCCGGCCACGACCCCCGGCAGGGAGAGCGGCCAGATGACATGCCGGAAGGTCTGCCACCCGGAGGAGTAAAGGTCTCGAGCAGCCTCCATGTATCGCGGGTCTAGGCGTTCCAGGGCCGCATACAGGGGAAGGATCATGAACGGGAGGAAGTTGTACGTCAGACCGGCCATGACGGCGAACTTGCTGTTGAGGAGCGTCCCGCCGGTCGTGAGGGTGAGCGCCTCCAGGACGCTGATGAGCCCGGTCGCCTCGAAGAAGTCGCTGACGACTCCACCGTCGCTGAGGATGATCCGCCAGGCGAGCGTGCGGATGAGGAAGCTGGTGAAGAACGGCGCGATGACGAGGATGAGCATGATGTTCTTCCACCGCCCCGCCTTCTGAGCCATGAAGTAGGCGAGCGGGTACGCCAGGAGGAGGCCGAAGAACGTCGCGGTGGCGGCGTACCCGAGGGAGCGGAGCAGCTGCGGCCAGTACTCCGACAGCGCCTGCGGGTAGACGCTGAGGTTCCCCGTGAAGACGTAGCCGTCGTAGACGTTTCCCTCCTGCAGCGACTGCGAGCCCAGGGTGACCATCGGGGTGGCATAGAAGAGGGCGAGCCACAGCAGGCCCGGCAGGAGAAGCGCGTACGGCACCCAGTTGCGACGGGGGCGCTGCGCCGGCGCGGCCGTCCCGCCGCCTCCACCGAGCGCCGCGCCGACGCTAGGCATCCCGCAGCCCGGTGTCGAACATCCCCGCGTCCTGGTCCTGGCTCGCGTCCAGGACGAACTCGCTGCCGGGCTCCCACGAGACGTTGACGGACTCGCCCACCCGGGCGCGGGGGGATCCGTCGTTCGGCTGGACCACGGTCACCTCGTGACCCCAGGGCAGCCGCACCAGGTACTGCGTGGCCACCCCGGCGAACGACGCGTCGGTGACGGTGCCGTCCAGGTGGTTCCGGCCGCTGCGGTCCAGGCGCAGCTTCTCCGGACGTACCCCCACGAACACGTCCTGAACACCCGCCGGGATGTGGTCGGCGGCGACCCGGATCTCGTGCCCGTGGCAGTCGGCGGCGGCCAGGCCGTCCCCGTCGAGCCCCGTGATCCGGGACGTGAGCAAGTTGGACTGGCCGAGGAAGTTCGCGACGAAGGTCGACGCCGGATGGTCGTACAGATCCGCGGGCGGCCCCACCTGCTCGAGGTTCCCCGCGTTCATCACCGCAACGGTGTCGGCCATGGTCATGGCCTCCTCCTGGTCGTGGGTGACGTGCACGAAGGTGATGCCGACCTCGGACTGGATCCGTTTGAGCTCGATCTGCATCTGGCGGCGCAGCTTGAGGTCCAGCGCACCGAGCGGCTCATCGAGCAGCAGGACATTCGGCCGGTTGACGATCGCCCGGGCGAGCGCGACCCGTTGCTGCATCCCGCCCGAGAGCTGGTTGGGCTTCTTCTTGGCGGTGTGCCCGAGCTCGACCAGTTCGAGGGCCTCCTGGGCCTTGTGCATCGCGTCCTTGTCACCACGACGCTTCAGCCCGAACGCGACGTTGTCGATGATCTTCATGTGTGGGAAGAGCGCATAGCTCTGGAAGACCGTGTTGACGTTGCGCCGGTGCGCCTTGACGCGGGTGATGTCGACGTCACCGATGCGGATGATGCCCGAGGTTGGGTCCTCGAGCCCCGCGATCATGCGCAGAGTCGTCGTCTTCCCGCACCCGGAGGGGCCGAGGAGGGCGAAGAACGACCCCTCCGGCATTGTCAGATCCAGGCTGTTGACCGCCGTGAACGACTCGAAGTTCTTGCTCAGCTGCTCCAGGCGCAGGTCGCCCGACGGGTGCTCGGTCACGGTCGTATCGTCTCCCTCGGTGTGCTCGGCTCGGCGACGGGTCGCGTCAGCCGACCACGATGGCCTGGTACTTGGAGTTGAAGTCGGTCTCTTCCTCGTCGGTCAGACCGCGGAAGACCTGTGCCTGCGCGAGGACCTCGTCCGTCGGCACGATCAGGGGGTTCTCGGCGAGCTCGGGGTCCAGCTCGACCAGCGCCTCGGTCGTTCCCTGCACCGGCGGGATGTAGTTGACCCAGGCGGCCACCTCGGCCATCACCTGCGGGTCGTAGTAGTGGTCGATGAGCAGCTCGGCGTTCTTCTTGTGCTTGGCCATCGCGGGGATCACGAAGTTGTCCGACCAGAGCGTGAAGCCCTTCGCGGGCAGGGCGTAGCCCAGGTCCGGGTTGTCGAACTGCAGCTGGACGACGTCACCGGTCCAGGCCACGCAGGCGGCGATGTCACCGGAGGCCAACGGCTGGGTGTACTCGTTGCCCGTGAAGCCCTGGAGCTGACCGCGGTCCTTGGCGTCCTGGATGACCGCGATCGCCTCGTCGAAGTCCTCCGTGGTGAAGCTGTCGAGACTCTTGCCGAGCTCCATGAGGACGAGACCGACGGTGTCGCGCATCTCGGTGAGCAGGGTGACCCGACCCTTGAGTGCGGGGTCGTTGAGGAGCTGGTCCATCGACTCGACCGCACGACCGCCGGTCGCGGCGGGGTTGTAGCCGATGCCGGCGAAGCCCGACTGCCACGGCAGCGAGAACCGGCGGCCCTCGTCGAACTCGACGTTCGAGAGCGACTCGACCAGGTTGGCCTCGGCGTTCGGCATGTTCGCGTAGTCGAGCTCCTGGACGTAGCCCTGACGGATCAGTCGGGAGACCATCCAGTCGGTGCTGCACCAGACGTCACGCCCGGTGTCCTCACCGGCCTCGAGGAGCGGACGGACCTTCGCGTAGAACTCGTCGTTGTCGTTGTAGTCCTCGGTGTAGTTCACCGCGATACCCGTGGCCGCCGTGAACGCGTCGAGCGACGGCCGGCTGCCTGCGTCGTCGACGTCGATGTACTCCGGCCAGTTGGACCAGTTGACGACCTTCTCGCTGTCGGAGAGGTCCTCCTGGGTTGCCGGCGAACCGCCCGTGGCGGTGCCGCCGCCGGTCCCCTCGCTACCGCACGCGGAGAGGGCCGCCACGCTCAGGCCGGCCATGCCGAGCAGGGCGGCGCGACGGCTGACCAGACCGCGCGCGAGGGCGGCGCGGAAGGCGGGGGAGTTCAGGTCTGGGGTGGGGCTCATGATGTGGTCATGCCTTTCGTCGTACGGGACCGCTGGATCCCGGCAGATATGAGTATGCGGGTGGCAGGGGCGGATGGTCGGGTGCCGTACGGCATGCGCCGGCTGGGGTTCAGCTCTCGATATTGGCCATGACGTGCTTGATCCGGGTGTAGTCCTCGAAGCCGTACATCGACAGGTCCTTGCCGTAGCCGGAGTGCTTGAAGCCCCCGTGCGGCATCTCGGCAACGAGCGGGATGTGGGTGTTGATCCAGACGCACCCGAAGTCGAGGGCCTTGCTCATCCGCATGGCCCGGCCGAAGTCCTTGGTCCACACCGACGAGGCGAGACCGTACTGGACCCCGTTGGCGAAGCGCAGGGCCTCGGCCTCGTCCGAGAAGCGCTGAACCGTGATCACCGGACCGAAGATCTCGTTCTGGATGACCTCGTCGTCCTGCTTGAGCCCGGACACCACGGTGGGCTGGAGGTAGAAGCCGTCGCCGAGCTCGCCGACCCGCGAGCCGCCGGCCTGGACGGTCGCATGGGCGGGCAGGCGCTCGAGGAACCCGGTGATCCGCTCGAGCTGGCCGGCGTTGTTCACCGGACCCAACAGGGCGTCCTCGTCGTCGGGCAGGCCGACCTTGGCCTCGGATGAGGCGTAGCGGGCAAGTGCCGCGACGAACTCGTCGTGGACGCCGTCGGCGACGAGCACTCGCGTCGCCGCGGTGCAGTCCTGACCGGCGTTGAAGTACCCGGCCACCGCGATGCCTTCGACGGCCGCGTCGAGATCGGCATCATCGAACACGACGACAGGAGCCTTGCCGCCGAGCTCGAGATGGACCCGCTTGAGCTGGTGGCTCGCGCTCTCTGCGACCTGCATGCCGGCCCGAACCGACCCGGTGATCGCGACGAGTGCGGGGGTCGGGTGCTCGACGAGTGCGCGGCCGGTGTTCCTGTCACCGGTCACGACGTTGAGGGTGCCTGCCGGCAGGTGCTTGCCAGCGATCTCAGCGAGCAGCAGCGTCGTCTCCGGCGTGGTGTCGCTGGGCTTGAGGACGACGGTGTTGCCGGCAGCAAGAGCCGGGCCGATCTTCCAGACCGCCATCATCATCGGGTAGTTCCACGGCGTCACCTGACCGACGACGCCGATCGGCTCGCGGCGGATCCAGCTCGTGTGGCCGGCCATGTACTCGCCCGCCGACTTGCCCTCGAGAACCCGTGCCGCACCCGCGAAGAAACGGAGCTGGTCGAGCATCGGGGGGATCTCCTCCGAAGCGGTCAGCGCGTGTGGCTTGCCGGTGTTCTCGGCCTCGAGGGAGATGAACTCGGACGCCCGATTCTCGATCTCGTCCGCGATCTTCAGCAGCGCCTGCTGACGCTCGCTCGGCGTCGACTGCCCCCACTCCTCGAAGGCCTTGGCCGCGGCGCCGTAGGCGGCATCGACGTCCTCCTCCGAGCTTACCGGGGCCTGGGCCACGACCGAACCGGTCGACGGATTCACCAGGTCGGTGGTCGCGTCACTGCGGGCGTCGACGAACTCTCCGCCGACGTAGTTCTTCAGGGTACGAGGGCTGCTCATGAGGGCGGACGTTGCCTTTCGGGGTCGGCCGGGGGCGAGAACCACCGGGCACCGGGTGAGCGGAGTCGCCGGACAAGGGTGTCCGGCGTGCCAACGATAGACCGGCCACAACTGTTTCGGGAGGTATAGAGCGACAACTTTCATGAAACGACCGCCTGGTGGACCTGAAGCGACGGAATCCTGTGCGCGAACACTCGCTCGCGCCGCGTTCCTGTGTCACGATGTCCGCTATGCGACGCGCTCAAAACGGGACCCGGTCGACGGCCGACCCGCGCCTGGACGACATCTCGAAGGCGATCATCGAGGTGCTCCAGGTCGACGGCCGCGCGTCCTACGCCGCGATCGCCAAAGAGGTCGGACTGTCCGAGGCCGCGATCCGACAGCGAGTGCAGCGGCTGCTGGACGCGGGGATCATGCAGATCGTGGCGGTGACCGACCCGATCCAGGTCGGCTTCCGACGACAGGCGATGATCGGGATCCGCGTCAGCGGAGAGCTCGGGCCGGTCGGTGACGCACTGGCCGAGATGCCCGAGGTCGACTACGTCGTCACGACGGCAGGGAGCTTCGACATCCTCGCCGAGGTCGTCTGCGAGGACGACGAACAGCTGCTGGACCTTCTCTCGAGTCGGATCCGGCAGCTCGACGGCGTCGTCTCGACCGAGACGTTCGTGTATCTCAAGCTCAACAAACAGCACTACAACTGGGGCACCCGGTGACCATCGACCCCGAGGAAGCGAACCGCATGACCGACCAGACGCATACCCCCCTCGGCACCCGATACGCGGATGCGGCGCGGGACCACCTGTGGATGCACTTCACCCGACACTCGGTCTTCGAGCCGACCGAACGCGGCGGGCTGGGCCAGGATGTCCCGGTCATCGTGCGCGGTGACGGGCACCGGGTGTGGGACAGCTCCGGCAAGGAGTACATCGACGGTCTGGCCGGCTTGTTCGTCAACCAGGTCGGGCACGGACGCACCGAGATCGCCGACGCGATGGCTCGTCAGGCCAGCGAGCTCGCCTTCTTCCCGCTGTGGTCGTATGCGCATCCCCGGGCGATCGAGCTGGCCGAACGCCTCGCCGCCGGTGCCCCCGGCGACCTCAACCGGGTCTTCTTCACCACCGGTGGAGGCGAGGCCGTCGAGACCGCCTGGAAGCTCGCCAAGCACTACTTCAAACTGACCGGCAAGCCGACCAAGCACAAGGTGATCTCACGCTCGGTCGCCTACCACGGCACCCCGCAGGGAGCCCTCTCGATCACCGGGATCCCGGCCGCCAAGGAGGTCTTCGAGCCGCTCGTGCCCGGGGCGTTCAAGGTGCCGAACACGAACATCTACCGGGCGCCGGAGGGCCTTCGCGACGACGAGAAGGCCTTCGGACGGTGGG
Source organism: Dermatophilaceae bacterium (assembly GCA_049582485.1). Lineage (GTDB taxonomy): Bacteria > Actinomycetota > Actinomycetes > Actinomycetales > Dermatophilaceae > F2B08. The sequence goes on along the minus strand of JBAUUB010000060.1, from coordinate 3,964 downwards.
CGGCGGACCGGATCGGTGAAGCCATCGAGTTCGAGGGTCCCGACACGGTGGCCGCGGTCTTCCTCGAGCCGGTGCAGAACTCCGGAGGCTGCTTCCCGCCACCGTCCGGGTACTTCGAGCGGGTTCGCGAGATCTGCGACGAGTACGACGTCCTGCTCGTCTCGGACGAGACCATCTGCGCCTTCGGACGGATCGGGTCGATGTTCGCCTGTGACGACTTCGGCTATCAGCCGGACATCATCACGACCGCCAAGGGCGTGACCTCGGGGTATGCCCCGCTGGGACTCATGGTCGCCAGCGACCGTCTCTTCGAGCCGTTCCGGCACGGCACGACCAGCTTCCCGCACGGCTACACGTGGGGAGGGCACCCGGTGTCGTGCGCCGCCGCGATGGCCAACCTCGACATCTTCGAGCGTGAGGGGCTCAACGACCACGTCAAGGAGAACGCGGGCCGCTTCCGGGCGGCCCTCGACACCCTCGCCGACCTGCCCATCGTCGGAGACGTCCGCGGAGCCGGGTTCTTCTACGGCATCGAGCTCGTCAAGGACAAGGAGACCCGCCAGACCTTCGATGACGACGAGTCCGAGCGACTGCTCCGCGGTTACCTCTCCAGGGCGCTCTTCGACGCCGGGATCTACTGCCGTGCCGACGACCGGGGCGACCCGGTCATCCAGCTCGCTCCCCCCCTGACGATCGGCCCGAGGGAGTTCGACGACATCACCTCCCGCCTGCGCTCGGTCCTCACGGGCGCCGAGCAGCACCTGTGACGCCGGTCCCGCCTCCAGCGAGCGAATCTCCGCTCTGGTGGGAGACGGCGGGGCCGGCCACCGCATACGAGGGAGAGATCCCTGCGTCCGTCGACGTCGCGATCGTCGGCGGGGGTCTGACGGGTCTGTGGTCCGCCTACTACCTCCTCGAGCACCAGCCCGACCTGTCCGTCCTGGTCCTCGAGGCCGAGCACGTCGGCTTCGGGGCGAGCGGGCGCAACGGGGGCTGGGTCTCGGCCCTGTGGCCCGTCTCGCCCGCGGTGGTGGCGCAACGGCACGGTCGACCAGCGGCCCTCGACCTGATGGCCGCGCTCCGTGAGACCGTCGACGAGGTGGGCGCACGCTGTGCCACCGAGGACATCGACGCCGGTTTCGTCAAGGGCGGAACGCTGGCCGTCGCGCGGTCGGCGGCGCACGAGCGACGGGCGCGCGCCGAGGTCGCGCACTCGGCGACCTGGGGCCTGGGCACCGCTTGGCTCGACGCCGCAGCCGCCCGCGAGCGGCTGGCCGCCGTCGACGTCCGCGGCGCCACGTTCAACCCCAACTGTGCTCGGGTCCACCCACGGCGTCTCGTCGACGGCCTCGCCAGAGTCGTCGCGAAGCGCGGCGGTGTGATCCGGGAGGGTCGACGCGTCAGCGGCATGGAGCGCGGCATCGTCACTCTCGACGACGGCCAGCAGATCGGTGCCCGTCATGTGCTCCGTGCGACCGAGGCATGGACCTCGCAGGTCGCCGGGCACGAGCGTGACATCGCACCGGTGTACTCCCTCATGGTCGCGACCGAGCCGCTCGGACCGGAGCAGTGGGCCTCGGTCGGCCTGGCCGAGCGCGAGGTCTTCACCGACCACGGCCACGTCGTGATCTACGGGCAGCGGACGGTCGACGACCGGATCGCCTTCGGCGGCAGGGGCGCTCCGTACCACTTCGCCTCGCGGATCAGCCCGGACTTCGACCACGAGCGACGGGTGTTCCGCGACCTCACCAGGGTCCTGCGCACCATGCTCCCCCAGCTGGCCGATGTCGAGGTGACCCACACCTGGGGCGGCCCCCTCGGGATCGCCCGCGACTGGCATCCCTCGGTCGGCTACCAGGACGGCCTTGGCTGGGCGGGCGGCTACGTGGGGGACGGCGTCGCGGCGACCAACCTGGCCGGTCGCACCCTCGCGGACCTCGCGCTGGGCCGGCGATCGCCCCTGACCGCCCTGCCCTGGGTGGGCCACCGCTCCCCCGCTTGGGAATCGGAGCCGATGCGCTGGCTCGGGATCAACGCCGGCCTGCGCCTCGCGCACCTCGCCGACCGCGAGGAACGCCGCACCGGCTCGCCTGCACGGCTGGGCCGGCTGCTCGGGCGACTCACCGGCGGGCACTGAGTCACCAGCGGGCACGAGTCACCAGCGGGCACGAGTCACCAGCGGGCACGAGTCATCAGCGGGCACGAGTCACCGGCGGGCACGAGTCACCAGCGGGCACCGAGTCACCAGCGGGCACGAGTCACCGGCCGGGACTGGCTCGTTCGCACCCCACTACGGTGGGGTCCCATGCACGAGATCCACTCCGGCACGGCGCTGCAGCTGGCTCTGGACTCCGGGACCCCGCTGACACAGCTGCGACTGCAGGGTTTGGACCTCACGCCCTTCCAGGACGCGCTGTTCGGGCACAGCGACATCGAAGGACTCGTCGTCCTCGGTGGAACCGTGCCACCGGACCTCGACGCGCACCTGCGCCGCCACGGCGCGATCATCTTCCCCAAGGACCCGCACGCGCCGGTGTCGGTCTACCGCGCAAGGCTCTACCACCCCGTCGAGCTCTATACCGGACTCGCCGGCCATGGCTACGCATCGACCCCGGATGCCCACGCCTACGCCTGGGCCAGCGACACCTCACTCGGCCGGGACACCTATGTCACCACGCTACGGGCCATCCACGACGACGCCATGAGCGATGCCCTGAGCGAGATCCTCGACGCCCTGCCGGTCGTGGGCGTCATGGGCGGGCACAGCCTGGGGCGGGGCAGCCTGGGGTTCAGAGCGGCCGCAGCGCTCGGCCACTCCCTGGTCGCGACCGGACACCTCGTCATCACCGGCGGTGGGCCCGGCGCCATGGAGGCGGCCAACCTCGGCGCCTTCACCCGCTCCCCGGAGGCACTCGAGGATGCCCTCGACCGGCTGGCGGCAGTCGAGGGGTTCCGGCCGAGCATCGACGACTGGGCCCGGCTGGCCTTCGAGGTGCGCCGGGACATCGCCGCGGGCCAGCCCCGGGACGAGCGCCCGCACAGTATCGGGATCCCGACGTGGTTCTACGGGCATGAGCCGACCAACGTCTTCGCGCACGCGATCGCCAAGTACTTCTCCAACGCCCAGCGCGAGGACGGTCTGATCACCCGCTCCACGGCAGGGATCGTCGTGCTGCCGGGAGCCGCGGGAACGGTTCAGGAGATCTTCCAGGCCTGCACCCCGTTGTACTACCACGACGAGGACCTGCCGGGGCACCAGCTCCCGAAGCTCGTCCTGGTCGGCGTCGAGCACTGGACTGAGACGCTCCCCGCGTGGCCGCTGATCAGATCCCTGGCCTCCGGCCGTCCGATGGCCGACCATGTCCACCTCGTCGACGACGTGACCGAGGCGATGGCCTACTTCGGCGGCTGACCCCGCCCGTCGACCCGGGTCGATGCGGTTGTGCCCGCCCAGTCCCCGGCACCATCCTGGCGTCATGGACGGACCACGCACGATGAAGGCCTGGGTGACCTCCGGGACGGGCGGCGGGCGAGGGCGGATCCGGGCGGTCGAGCACCCGGTCCCCCGACATCGGCCCGGAGAGCTGCTCGTCCGGGTCGAGGCCTGCGGCGTCTGCCGCACCGACCTCCACGTCACCGACGGCGACCTGCCCGTCCACCGGGAGCAGGTCGTCCCCGGCCACGAGGTGGTCGGCCGCGTCGTCGAGGCGAACGGCACAGCGCGTTTCAGCGTGGGCGACCGGGTCGGCGTCGCTTGGCTGCGCGGCACCTGTGGCGAGTGCAGATGGTGCCGCGAGGGCGCGGAGAACCTCTGTGACCGCGCCGTGTTCACCGGTTGGGACGAGGACGGCGGGTACGCCGAGCTCGTCACCGTGCCCGCCGCGTTCGCGTACTCCGTCCCGGAGTCCCTCCCCGTCGAACAGGTGGCGCCCCTGCTGTGCGCGGGGATCATCGGGTACCGCGC
>JBAUUB010000059.1:0-23212 GCA_049582485.1 Dermatophilaceae bacterium | reverse complement strand
TGGCCTGCCGGGGTCGCGTCCAAGGGGGGACGGACGCGACCTAGGCAGGCCGCTCGGTCAGCGCCCGGCGGGGGTCAGGCCGAGGCTGCGGCCGGCAAGGCCGCGGGCACGGGTGGACAGTCCCTTGGCGATGCCCCGGAGCGCCACCGCGGCAGGCGAGGTCGGATCGCCGAGGACGACGGGGCTGCCGGTGTCGGCGCCCTCGCGCAGCCTGACGTCGAGCGGGATCTGCCCGAGGAGCGGGACCTCCGCCCCGATGGACCGGGTGAGCGACTCGGCGACCTGCTGGCCACCTCCGGAGCCGAAGATCTCCTGTCGGCTGCCGTCGGGCAGCTCGAGCCAGGACATGTTCTCGACGACGCCGACCACCCGCTGATGGGTCTGCAGGGCGATCGAACCGGCTCGTTCGGCCACCTCGGCGGCCGCCTGCTGGGGGGTGGTCACGACGAGGATCTCCGCGGTCGGGATGAGCTGGGCGATCGAGATGGCGATGTCCCCGGTGCCGGGCGGCAGGTCGACGAGCAGGACGTCGAGGTCACCCCAGAACACGTCGGCGAGGAACTGCTGAAGCGCCCGGTGCAGCATCGGTCCGCGCCAGACGACCGGCTGGTTGCCCGGCACGAACATCCCGATCGAGATGACCTTCACGTCGTGCGCGACGGGCGGCATGATCATGTCGTCGACCTGGGTGGGCCGGTGCTCGACGCCTAGCATCCGCGGGATGGAGAAGCCATAGATGTCGGCGTCGACGACACCGACGCGCAGCCCCGAGGCGGCCATCGCCGCGGCGAGGTTGGCCGTCACCGAGGACTTGCCGACCCCGCCCTTGCCCGATGCCACCGCATACACACGGGTGAGCGAGCCGGCCTTGGCGAACGGGATCTCCTTCTCCGGCGCTCCGCCGCGCAGCTGCTGCCGCAACGCACCGCGCTGCTCGTCGCTCATCACGCCGAGCGTGACGTCGACTGCCGTGACGCCGGGAACCTTCATCAGCGCGGCCGTCGAGTCGCGGGTCAGGGTGTCCTTGAGGGGGCACGCCGCGACGGTGAGGAGGATCGTCAGCGCGACCCGGCCGGACTCGTCGACCGAGACGGAGTCGACCATGCCGAGCTCGGTGATCGGCTTGCGGATCTCAGGGTCGTCGACCGTGCTCAGGGCGGCGATCAGGGCGTCGTGGGTGACCTCGGGCATTTCTCCATGCTAAGCGGTGCTCGGGTTGCCCCCGTTCTCGCTCCGCTTCTGGTCCTCGGGGGGTGCGACCGATGTCACCTGCAGGCTGCGCTCCTCCATCTCGTCGAGCAGCGAGCGGAGCTCGGAGCGGACGAAGTCGCGGGTTGCGGCATCGCGGATCGCGATCCTCAGCGCGGCCACCTCGCGGGTCAGGAACTCGGTGTCGGCCAGGTTGCGCTCGGCCTGGATGCGGTCCTGTTCGAACGCGACCCGGTCCCGGTCGTCCTGACGGTTCTGCGCGAGCAGGATCAGGGGCGCTGCATAGGACGCCTGCAGCGAGAGGATCAGCGTCAGGAGGGTGTAGTTCAGCGCTCGCGGGTCGAACTGGAGCTCCGGCGCGGCAAAGGTGTTCCAGACCAGCCACACCGCGACGAACACCGTCATCCCGATAAGGAACTGCGGGGTGCCCATGAAGCGGGCGAACTTCTCGGCGATGGTCCCGAAGGCCTCGTTCGTGAGTCCGGACGGGCGGCGCAACCGCAGGCTGCGGGCCTCGCGCGGCTGGTCGATCCGGGTGCGGTCAGCCATCCTGGACCCCCGTAACGACGGGCAGGTCCTCGGTCACGTCGTGGCGGTCCTCGCGCCAGTCGTCGGGAAGGATGTGGTCGAGCACGTCGTCGACGGTCACCGCACCGAGCAGCCGACCGTCGGGGTCGCACACGGGGAGCGAGACGTGGTTGTAGGTCGCCATCAGGCGGGTGACCCTTCCGAGCGCATCCTCGGGAGCGAGCGTCTGCACGTCCTTGTCGAGGATCGCGCCCACCGGAGCGTGCGGCGGCTCGCGCAGCAGTCGCTGGATGTGCACCAGGCCGAGGTACTTGCCGGTCGGGGTCTCCAGCGGCGGCCGGCACACGTAGACGACAGCCGCCGTCGCCGGCGAGATCTCCTCGCGGCGCACCATGGCGAGCGCCTCGGCGATGCTCGCCTCGGGGCCGAGGACGAGAGGCTCGGCCGTCATCAGGCCGCCCGCCGACTCGTCGTCGTAGGCCCGCAGCCGCCGCATCTGGGCCGCGTCATCGGGCTCCATGCGACTGAGCAGCTGCTCGGCCTGCTGGGGGTCGAGCTCGTTGAGCAGGTCGGCGGCATCGTCGGGCTCCATCGCCTCGAGGACGTCGGCGGCGCGCTCGACGTCGAGCCCTGCGAGGATCTCGACCTGGTCGTCCTCGGGCAGCTCCTCGAGGACGTCTGCGAGCTTGCTGTCGTCGAGGGCCTGTGCCACCTGGGCCCGGCGAGCGGGAGGCAGGTCGTGGATGACCTCCGCGAGATCGGCGACCTTGAGGTCGGCATAGGTCTCGAGCAGTCGCTCGACACTCTGCTCGCGGCTCTGGTCCAGCAGTCCGGTCACGTCGGCGACGTCCGCCACGAAGCTCTCGCCCTTGCGGCGGGTCAGCCGGGTGAAGGTCGAGGTGGCCGGCCTCCCGACCCGGCAGAACACCCGCGAGACGACCCAGTCGCGGTTCTGCTGCTTCTCGATGCCGATGTCCTCGACGGTGACGTCGATGACCTCGCCGTCCTCGGTGCGGGCCCGCACCTGACGCTCGAAGATCTCGGCGACGACGAGGGTCTCGTTGGTCCGTTGCTCGAACCTGCGCATGTTGACCAGCCCGGTCGTGATGACCTGCCCTCCCTCGACGGAGGTCACGCGCGTCATCGGCAGGAAGACCCTGCGGCGGCCCGGCACCTCGACGACCAGTCCGATCGCGCGCGGACGCCGGCTGGAGGCTGTGATGACGACGTCGCGCACCTTGCCGACCTGGTCGCCGAGAGGATCGAAGACACTGAGTCCGGCCAGGCGGCCCACGAAGACACGGGACTGAGTGCTCACCGCCTCAGCCTATCGAGCGCCGCGCGCCCTTCCCCGGCGCAGCGCCGCATACGGGGGCGTGAAGCGGGGAGCGCAGAGCCCGTGGCTCACCGTCGTCCCGCGTGCCACGGCCGCCACCCGAGGGTGGTCGGCGGCGCGGGCAACACCGCCGCCCGGCCGGAGTCCCCGGTGTGCGATCCGGGCGCCGCAAGCGGCTCACCGAAGGGGTGCAGCGCATGGACCACTCCAGACGCGGCCCACCGGACGGCGACGTCGTCGGTCGCGTTGAGCCGTTCGGCGGCCAAGGCCGCCACGGCCTGCTCCCACGAGGGGGTATGCGGTGCGAGCCGGTGAGCTGTCGCGCTCACCGTCAGCAGCCGACCACCGGTGTCCTTGGACCGGAGCACCAGCCGGACCACCTCGGGCAGCGGCGGCAGAAGCTGCTCGCCCTCGCCGGAGACGACGTAGAAGCGGTCGGTGACCCACGCATACCAGACCGGGAACGCCCGCTCGCCGGGCACCTCGACCCACATGATGTCGGACTTGCCGGCCGCCTCCGCGAGCAGGGCGGTCATGGTGACGGTCGGCGCGAGGAGCGTCTGCGCATCACTCGTGCTCGTTGCCGGCGGCGAGCCGTCCTCGGCATCGGCGGGGGTCGTCACACCGTGAACTGTCTCATAACGGCCCGCACGGCTTCGCTGCTAGCGTCGCCCTCGTCACGAGAGCCCCCACCGATCGACAGGTGAGTAGATGCGCAGCGCCAAGGACTTCTTCGCCCCCCTCGCCGTCGGAGCCCCCGCCCCCGTCCGGGAGGTTCCGGCGAGGCCGAGCCGGATGATCCACTTCTTCGACCCGAGCAACCCGAAGATGGCCGCCAAGGTCCCCGACCTGGTGGGATCGGTCGACGTCCTCCTCGGCAACCTCGAGGACGCCGTCAAGGCCGAGAACAAGGAGGCCGCCCGGCAGGGCCTGGTCGACATCGCGAAGGCGACCGACTTCGGCGAGCACACCCAGCTGTGGACCCGCATCAACGCGCTCGACAGCCCGTGGGTCCTCGACGACCTCGTCACCCTCGTGACCGAGATCGGCGACCGACTCGACGTCGTCATGGTTCCCAAGGTGCAGGGGCCGGAGGACATCCACTACGTCGACCGGCTTTTGGCCCAGCTCGAGGCGCGGGCCGGTCTGAGCCGCCCGATCCTCGTCCACGCGATCCTCGAGACCGCCCGCGGGATGGCCAACGTCGAGGCGATCTGCGGGGCGAGCCCCCGAATGCAGGGCATCAGCCTCGGACCCGCCGATCTCGCGGCCGACCGGCGGATGAAGACGACGAGGGTCGGCGGGGGGCACCCGGGATACCTGGTCCGGCAGGACCCGCCGCGCCTCCCGGACGGCACCGGCGATGTCGGGGCCGACCGTGCCGTCTTCCAGCAGGACCTCTGGCACTACACGATCGCCCGAATGGTCGACGCGTGCGCGATGCACGGGATCTTCCCGTACTACGGCCCGTTCGGGGACATCAAGGATGTCGTCGCGTGCGAGGACCAGTTCCGCAACGCGTTCCTCCTCGGGTGCGTCGGCACCTGGACGCTCCATCCGGTCCAGATCGAGATCGCCAAGCGGGTCTTCAGCCCCTCTGCCGAGGACGTCGCGCACGCACGCCGCGTGAAGGCGGCCATGGGGGACGGGACCGGAGCCGTCATGCTCGACGGCAAGATGGAGGACGACGCGAGCCTCAAGCAGTGCCTCGTCATCCTCGAGCTCGCCGACCGGCTCGCCGCCAACGACCCCGAGCTGGCCGAGCTGTATGCCACGCCGGCCGATGAGGAGGTGACGGCATGAGTGGGGCGGGCACCGCATACGTCCCTCGTCGTTCCGTCCTCTATATGCCCGCCTCGAACGAGCGGGCCCTTCAAAAGGCCAAGACCCTGCGGGTCGACGGGCTCATCCTCGATCTCGAGGACGCCGTCGGCCCGGCCGACAAGCCGACCGCGCGTGACAACGCTTGTGCCGCTGCGCGATCGGGCGAGTACGGGCACCGGGAGGTCACCATCCGGGTCAACGGCATGGGCACCGAGTGGCACGAGGCCGACCTCGAGGCAGCCTGTGCCGCCGGGCCCGACGGGATCGTCGTGCCCAAGGTGAACAGCGCCAAGGAGGTCAAGCATCTCGTCACCGCCCTCGTCCGGCATGGCGCGCCTGAGCGGACCCGGCTCTGGGCGATGATCGAGACACCCGAGGCGATCTTCAACGTCCGCAAGATCGCCAAGGCCTCCGATCGGCTCGCCGTGCTGGTCATGGGGACCAACGACCTCGTCAAGGAGCTCCAGGCCCATCACGTGCCGGGCCGTGCGCCACTGCTGACCGCGCTGTCCATGTCGCTTCTCGCCGCCCGGCGCTCCGGCATCGCGATCCTCGACGGCGTCTACAACGATGTCCGGGACGCCGAGGGCTTCGCCGCCGAGTGCGCCCAGGGCCGTGACCTCGGGTTCGACGGCAAGACACTTATCCACCCAGGGCAGGTCGAAGTCTGCAACGCGACGTTCGCCCCGGATGATGCGGCGGTGGACGAGGCTCGCGGCATCATCGCGGCCTGGGACGAGGGTGCCGGGACCGGAGTCGTCACGTACAACGGCAGGATGATCGAGAACCTGCACGTCGACATCGCCCGTCGGGTTCTCGCCACGCACGAGGCCATCGCCGCTCGCGGCTGAGCTCGTCACTCGTCCGTTCGGGTGACATCGGTCACCGATCGGGCCCTGGTGTGCACCGATCGGGCCACCTGCGCGTCCTCGTGATGAGATCGCTTCGGCCATCACGCGAGGAGGCGGTGGTCATGAGAGTGACACGACGGGACGTTCTCACCGGACTGGGTGCCGGTGTGTTGGTCGGCCTGACCCAGGCCGTGGGCCCAGCGGAAGCCGTGGCGGCACGTCCGGTGCTGCGCACGGGGTCCACGGGTAGTGCCGTGGTGACCCTGCAGCGCCGGCTCTCCGCCCTCGGCTACTGGTGCGGCAGCGTCGACGGGTCGTTCGGCCATCTGACCCAGCAGGCGGTCTGGGCACTCCAGAAGGTCGCCGGCCTGACCCGCGACGCTGTGGTCGGTCCACTCACGTGGTCCGCACTGGACGCGGGACGTCGGCCGATCCCGCGGTACCTGTCAGGGACCCACCTCGAGGTGGACAAGAAGCGGCAGATCCTCATGGTCGTCGTGTCGGGCGCGCTGAGCATGACGCTCAACACGAGCACCGGGAGCGGCGAGCGCTACTACTCGGACGGCCGGTGGAAGACCGCGTACACCCCCACGGGCACGTACTCGATCTACTCCCGGTACACGAGCGGCTGGCAGACCGGGCCGCTGGGCAGCATGTGGCGGCCCGCCTACTGGTACAAGGGCTGGGCGCTGCACGGCTCGAGCAGCATCCCGCCCTACCCCGCCTCCCACGGCTGCGTCCGGGTCTCGACCTCGGCGATGAACACGCTGTACTCCCGCGGGCTCGTGCCCGTCGGTCGTCGGATCATCGTGTACTGAGGACTCCTCCGCCAGGCTCATCCACCAGACGGAGGCATCGACCGAGACTGCTCGAGCGGCGGCTGCCAGCCAACGGGTCGTCCGCATCAGCCGGCCGGTCCGGTCGAGTTCGGCTCGGGACCGATGTCGTCGAGTTCGGCCCGCGTTGGGGCGTCGTCGGAAGGGGTGGCCGGCGCCGGTGACGGTCCGAGTCGCGCCGCGTCGACCGCTCGGTCGGCGAGTGACTGGCCGGCGCCGTCGTAGACCTGGAAGGCGGTGTCCGCCCCCAGGTTGAGGATGCGGTCCCGCTCGTCGTCGAAGCGGGAGATGGCGGCGACGGTGCCGCGGAAGCCGCGGGCCCTGAGCTGGTGCAGCGCGGCGACGTTGGACCCATGGAAAGGCATCGCCAGGACGGCCAGCCGAACCTGTGGGTGCCGGCGGCACCGCGCCCAGAAGTCGGGGTCGGTGGCATCGCCCTGGATGGCGTTGATACCCATGGCGCGGATCTGGTCCGCACGTTCGGCGTCGATCTCGATCCCGATCGGGCGCATGCCGTGCGACTCGGCCAGGCGCAGGTAGGCCGCCCGGCCTACCCGCCCGAGGCCCAGGACGATCGCGTCGGCGGGGCCGATGTCGATGGGACGGTCGTCATCGACGATCCGCTCCAGTGGACGGTCCGGCATCCGAGTGGTCGCCCACTCGGTGATCTCCGGTGCCCGGCGGCCGAGCAGGGTGGAGAACACGAAGCTGAGGGCGACGGCGAGGGCGACGACGACGAGCCACTCGGCGTCGAGGAGATCGGTCTCGACACCGACAGCGGTGACGATGAGGGCGAACTCGGAGTTGTTCGCGAGCGCGAGGGCGGTGAGCATCGCGGTCCTGGTCCGCAGCCCCTGCCATCGCAGGAGCAGCACATAGGCCACCGTCTGCAGCGGAATGATCGCCACCAGCGCAACGGCGACGAGAAGGTGCTCGAGACCGACCGGCCCTTCGATCGAGAACCCGATGGAGACGAAGAATCCGACGAGGAAGAGGTTCTTCACCGACCACATGGCCTGGGAGAGCTCGATGGCTCGGGCGTGGCGACCGAGGATGACCCCGATGACGAGCGCGCCGAGGTCGCCCTTGATCCCCACCGCCTCGAAGAGGACATAACCGGGCAGGAGGGCGCAGGTGGTGCCGAAGACGATCAGCAGCTCACCATGCGAGATCCGGTCCAGCATCCTGTGCAACAGCCAGCCCACCGGCAGGAGGCCGGCCAGCGCCAGTGCCCACGGCGAAGGACTCTCGGCTCCGGAGAGGGTGATGAAGGCGACCGCCGCGATGTCCTGGATGAGCAGGATGCCGATCGCGATGCGTCCGAACAGGGACTGGCCCTGGTTCTGCGCCTCGAGCAGCTTGACGACCAGAACCGTGCTGGAGAACGACAGGGCGAAGGCGACCAGGGCGATGGTGCTCAGATCGAGTCCGGCGAGCAGACCCGCCCCGAGGGCGCCGGCCGCGAGCAGCAGTGCGCTGACAACGGCGACGCTCATCGCCATGTGCACCGTGGCCGTGAGCCAGACCTCACGCCGGATGAGGGTCTGTGGGTTGATCTTCAGGCCGATGCTGAACAGCAGGAGGGTCACCCCGAGCTCGGCTATCGTCTCCAGCCCGAGCGGCGGAAGCAGACCGACGGCCTTGAGTGCGAACCCGGCGGCGAGGAACCCGAGCAGGGGAGGCAGGTGCAGGCGCATCGCGACCATTCCGAGTCCCAGCGCCGCGGCCAGGGTAAGGGCGAGCTCGAGCATCCGATCGCCTCCTCACTCCCCTGGATACACCACCGAGAGGCGGGCCCGAGCGTTGTCCATGAGGGATATCACGCGACGGGTCGCCTCGTGCGGCATCGAGGGAGCCTCCACCGCTCCGGCCCGCAGCGTGCGGGCGAACTCGGCGGCCTGGTAGGCGAAGCCATGGCTCGGGCCCGTGTGGTCGGGGGACATCTCCTCCAGCACGCGCCCGTCGGACGCGACAAGCCGCACCGTGGTCGGAGCATAGAACCGGCCCGCGAGCTCCAGCCGGCCCTCGGTGCCGACGATCCGGGCGGTGCACGGGGTCGTCGCCGCCATCGTCGACCAGGCCCTGGCCAGGACACTGCCCGACGTGCGGGCCGTGAGCTGCACCGTCGCGTCCACGCCCTGGTCCGTGAGGGTGCCGTCGACGTTCACGTCCTGGAGCGGCCCGAGAACCATGTCGAGGAACGACAGTGGATAGACGCCGAGGTCGAGCAGGGACCCGCCGGCAAGAGCCGGGTCGGCGAGCCGCGGGGGACCATCGGGCCAGAGCCGTTGGCCGTGGTCGGCCTCGACGAGGACGAGGTCGCCGAGCACGCCGGAGTCGACTGTGCGCCGCACCACGTCGTAGTGCGGCAGGTACCGGCTCCACATGGCCTCGGCGACGAGCAGGCCGGCAGCGCGTCCGCACGCCAGCACCTCGTCGGCCTCCCGGAGGTTGCGCGTGAACGCCTTCTCGACGAGCACCGGCTTTCCGGCGTTCAGCGCCAGAAGCGCATGGGCGCGGTGCTCGCTGTGCGGGGACGCGACGTACACGGCGTCGACACTGTCGTCCGCGACCAGATCCGCATAGGAGCCGTATGCGGTGCTCACCTCGTGCAGCGCGGCGAACGCCGTCGCCCGGTCGCCGTCGCGGGAGCCCACCGCCACCACGGACGAGCGGGTGTCCCGCGCGACCGCGGTGGCGAAGGTGCTGGCGATCCCGCCCGGCGCGAGGATCCCCCAGCGCAGGGGTGGAGCCTCTATCGGGTCCGGCACTCCCGACGGCTGCAGGAGGGCTGCCATACCTCGACGATAGTCACGACGACGTGGCCGCGGCGACAAGATCGCCGAAGAGCACCTCGGCGTCGATATCCAGCCCGCGGCCGCTGAACCAGCGGCAGATGGTCAGACAGTCCCGGTGCAGGAAGTCGAAACCTTGCGGGTTGCCGATGACGTCGACGATCTGGGGCCAGTCGATCAGGACGAGACGGTCGTCGTGGAGGAGCACGTTGTACGCCGACAGGTCGGCGTGCGCCCAGCCCATGCCGGCCAGGAGCAGGAGCGCATCGCGGAGCTGTTCGAACAGCTCGGCCAGGAGCGGCGGGTCGGGCCGGGTCTGCGCGAGCCGGGGCGCCGCAACGCCATCCGCGGTGCCGATGAACTCCATCAGCATCTCGGCGCCGTCGAGCTGGACCGGGTACGGGACCGGCAGCCCGTGGGTGTGCAGCTCCGCCAGCGCGGTGAACTCCGCGCCGGCCCACTGGCCGGAGACCAGCTCCTTGCCGAACTCGGTGCGCTTGGCCATCGCTCGCATCTCGCGGCTGCGCCGGACGCGGCGACCCTCGAGATAGCCGGCGTCGCGGTGGAACAGGCGGTGCTTGTTGGAACGGAACCGCTTGGCGGCCATCAGCACGTCCTGCTGCGGCTCGGTGGTGCCGTCCGGCACCCACCGGCGCAGGACGTGGACGTCGGCCTCCTTGCCCGTCTTCAGGACACCGAGGTCGGCGTCGACGGCCCCGAGGGCGGTGATGACCCAGTCGGGTCGGGGGTTGGGGCCGTGCATGGCGCCGTCCCAGGTGGACCAGCGCTCGCCCTGCGGCGGGGCGTCAGGGAATGAGTCGAGCGAGAACGACGTGCTCGCTGGGGTGGAATGTGAGGTCACAAGGGGTCTCCATCGGACGAGTGGGGATGGTGCGGGTCGAGATGGTCTGCTCGACGGTCATCGTCGTCCTCCCTTCGTGCCTGCGCGGGCCGGCGTGCCACGCGTCTTCCCAGTGTGACGGGTCGTCGGTCCGGGCGCCACGGATTTATCCAGGTCGGGTCTGGGAGCCGGGGGTGGGGCGACTCACACCCGATCGGGGTGCCGACCCCGGATGTGCGAGCGGCATACTCGACACGAACCCCCCGACCCCATCCGATAGGCGGCGATCACGCGTGTCCCGACTCCAGACGACCGACGGACTGACCGAGGAGCAGACCGAGCTGATCAAGCTCGTCCGCGAGTTCGTCGATGAGCAGATCCTGCCGGTCGCCACCGAGCTGGAGCACAAGGACGAGTACCCCACCGAGATCGTCGAGGGCATGAAGGAGATGGGGATCTTCGGGCTGATGATCCCGGAGGAGTACGGCGGCCTCGGGGAGTCGCTCCTGACGTATGCGCTGGTCGTCGAGGAGATCGCGCGCGGCTGGATGTCGGTGTCGGGGATCATCAACACGCACTTCATCGTCGCCTACATGGTGCTGCAGCACGGCACCGAGGAGCAGAAGCAGCACTACCTGCCCAAGATGGCCACCGGCGAGATCCGCGGCGCCTTCTCGATGAGCGAGCCCGGGCTCGGCTCCGACGTCTCGGCCATCCGCACCAAGGCGGTGCGTCAGGGAGAGACTGACGACTGGGTCATCGACGGCCAGAAGATGTGGCTCACCAACGGCGGATCGGCCAACCTCGTCGCGGTGCTCGTCAAGACCGACCTCGGCGAGAAGAGCGTCTACAAGAACATGACGACCTTCCTCATCGACAAGGAGTCGGGCTTCGGTGAGACGGCCCAGGGCGTGACCGTGCCGGGCAAGATCGACAAGATGGGCTACAAGGGGGTCGACACGACCGAGCTGGTCTTCAGCGGCCACCGCACGACGAGCGCCCAGATCCTCGGCGGTGTGCCGGGCAAGGGCTTCTACCAGATGATGGACGGCGTCGAGGTCGGCCGCGTCAACGTCGCGGCACGGGCCTGCGGTCTGGCGCGCCGGGCCTTCGAGCTGGGCATTCGGTACGCGCAGCAGCGGGAGACCTTCGGCAAGAAGATCGCCGAGCATCAGGGCATCCTGTTCCGGCTCGCCGACATGGCCACGCGCGTCGAGGCGAGCCACCAGATGATGGTCAAGGCCGCGCGGCTGAAGGACTCAGGCAAGCGCAACGACCTCGAGGCCGGCATGGCGAAGTACCTGGCCGCGGAGAACTGCGCGAACGTCGTCGAACAGTCCTTCCGCATTCACGGCGGATACGGCTACTCGAAGGAGTACGAGATCGAGCGCCTCTATCGGGAGGCCCCGATGCTCCTCATCGGGGAGGGGACCGCCGAGATCCAGAAGATGATCATCGGGCGGCGCCTCCTCGAGGACTACGCGCTCAAGGGCTGACGGCGCGCGCGCGTGACCGGGAGCACTGTGCCGGATCCGGTCTCTGCGAGACTGGGGTCATGAGCATGTCCTCGCCGGCCGGCCGGGTGCCGCAGAGCCGGCTCACTCTGGAGTACCCGATGTCGCTCGCCGTCTTCGACACGTACGAGGAGGCCCAGAAGGCCGTCGACTATCTGTCCGACAAGCAGTTCCCCGTCGAGAACGTGCTGATCGTGGGCACCGACCTCAGACAGCTCGAGCGTGTCACCGGGCGCCTGACGAGGTCGAAGGTCGCCGCCGGGGGAGCGATCTCCGGAGCCTGGCTCGGTGCGTTCGTCGGGCTGATCTTCGCGCTGTTCGCGCAGGACGGGTTCGCTCTCGTCCGCGTCGTCACGACGATGGCGTTCGGGGCCCTATTCGGCCTCGTGTGGGCGCTCGTCGGTTACCAGGTCACGGGGGGCAACCGCGACTTCATGTCGATCTCGCAGGTGGTCGCCACCCGCTACGAGGTGCTCACCGAGCACAAGCACGTCGCCAGGGCCCGCGAGTTGCTCACCGAGATGGACCCCATGCGCGCCGCGCAGGCGCAAGCGGCGCGAGCCCGTGAGGCCGCGATGCGCGCCTCCCAGGCTCAGCAACAGACGCCGCAGACCCAGATGCCGCAGTCCCAGAGCCAGCAGCAGGCTCCGCCTCCGCAGGCGCCGTACCCGCCCGGACAGCAACCTCCGCCGTCCGGACAGTCGTCGACCTGGCCGTCGTCATGAGCGAGGTCCGTTCTCAGGACATTCCAGAGCTCCCCGACCAGGACGTGGAGCGGGTCCTGTGTGTGGTCGCCCACCCGGACGACATCGAGTACGGCCTCTCCGCCGCGGTCCACCGGTGGACCGGATCGGGCACGGCCGTGTCCTACTTCCTGCTCACCCGCGGCGAGGCGGGCATCGCGACGATGTCCCCGGACGAGGCCGGCCCCGGCCGCGAGGCAGAGGAGATCGACAGCGCCCGCATCGTGGGCGTCGAGGACGTGCGGTTCGGCGACCACCGCGATGGAGCCGTCGAGTTCGGTCTGGCGCTCCGTCGCGACATCGCCCGGGAGATCCGCCGCAGCCGGCCGCACCTGGTGGTCGCCCAGAACCACGACGTGCGGTTCCCCGGTGGGCACCTGAACCAGGCCGACCATCGGGCCGTGGGTCTGGCGACCCTGGACGCCGTCGCGGACGCGGGCAACCGGTGGATCTTCACCGAGCTCGTCGACGAGGGGTTCGAGCCGTGGGAGGGGGTGCGGATGATCGCCATCGCGGGCAGTCCGAACCCCACGCACCACGTCGCCGTGGACGCCAGCTTCGAGGCGGCGGTCGCCTCGCTCGAGGCGCACACCGCATACAACTCCGCCCTCCCGGACACGTTCCCGACGCCGCGCGAGCTGCTCGGCCAGATCCTCGGCCAGGGCGGCCGGATGGCCGGCACGGAGTATGCGGTGGCCCTGGAGGTCATCGACCGCCGCTGAGCGAGGCTCAGCCGCGCGAGCGAACCTCGGTGATCCAGGTCTCGACGTCCTCGGCGCGGCGTGGCATGTGGGCCGAGAGGTTCTCGTGACCGTCCTCGGTGACGAGAACGTCGTCCTCGATGCGGACGCCGATGCCGCGGAACCGCTCGGGCGCCAGCAGGTCGTCGGCCTTGAAGTACAGACCCGGCTCGACCGTGAGGATCATGCCGGGCTGTAGCTCGGCGTCCATGTACTCCTCGCGGGTGGCGAGCGCGCAGTCGTGCACGTCGATGCCGAGGTGGTGGCTGGTGCCGTGCACCATCCACCGGCGGTGGTACTGACCGTGCTCCTTGTCGAGCGTCTCCTCCACCCCGACGCCGTCCGGGAGCAGGCCCCACTCGTAGAGGTGCTCGGCGATCACGCGAATGGCGGCGGCGTGCACGTCGCTGAACTTGTTGCCCGGTTTGACGGCCTCGAGGCCGGCCTGCTGCGCGGCGTAGACCGCGTCGTAGATCTCGCGCTGGGCATCGGTGAAGCGACCGCTCGCCGGCAGGGTGCGCGTGACGTCGGCGGTGTAGAGGGAGTCGACCTCCACTCCGGCGTCGAGCAGGATGAGGTCGCCCTCGGCGATGTCGCCGGTGTTCTTGATCCAGTGCAGGGTGTTCGCGTGGTCGCCCGCGGCGCAGATGGAGTCGTAGCCGACACCGTTGCCCTGGTGGCGGGCGTGCAGGCCGAAGACCCCCTCGACCCATCGCTCGCCCCGACCCTCCTCGACGGCGCGCTCGAGGTCGGCGATGACCGCCTCGAAGCCCACCCGCGTCGCCTCGACGGCGTCGCGCATCTGCGCGACCTCCCACTCGTCCTTGACCATGCGCAGGTGCGAGAGTGTGTGGGCGAGCTCGTCGTCCTGCTCGGCCATGTCCTCTTCGGCCTGGCCGTGCTCGACCCGTGAGGTGTCGAGCCGCGCCGTGAGCTCGCGGTCGGCGTCCCGGACCATCCGGATGAGGACCTGGCCGGCGTCCTTGACCGCGGCGTCGGCGAACTCCGCGATGTCGCGTGCGCTCAGGCCGAGCTCGGCCTCGATGTCCTCGAGCGAGGGTCGGGCGCCCACCCAGAACTCGCCGTACCGGGCGTCGTCGAAGAACTCGTCGCTCTCCCGCTCGACGAGCGGCTTGAGGAAGAGCACGGCCTCATGGCCGTCCGCCGTGCCGTCCTCCCCGAAGCGCGGCTCGAGGACGAGCACCGCGTCCGGCTCGCGGTCGGCGCCGAGCCCGGTGAGGTGCGCGAACGCGCTATGCGGGCGAAACACGTAGTCCGTGTCGTTGGAGCGGACCTTCAGGCCACCGGCGGGGATGATGAGCCGTTCTCCCGGGTATGCGGCGCTCACCTTCTCGCGTCGCTGCACCGCATAATCGGCGACAGGGGAGCGGTCGGGTCGCGCGGACGCGCGCGGTGCCCAGCCGCTCTTGACGAACGCCCGGAACTCGTCCGTGGTCAACCGAGCCCGGTTGTCTGCCTTCTTCTGCTCTTCACTCACCCGCTTATGGTGTCATGTCGCCGACCAACACCCCACCTCTCGATACCAGGGTTATCGTCGGGGCATGGGGACCGCGCAAGACGCGAGCGAGCGGGCCAGGGTTGCGCGGCGGCGGGCCGCCTGGGCCGTCTTGCTCTGGCCCCTGATCTTGACCGGTGCGGCCCTGGCATGGGTGTTCTCGTTCCTCGACGAGCTGCCGGAGACAGTCGTGACGCACTGGGGACCGGGCGGGGTGCCCGACGGCTTCACCTCGCGGGAGGCCGCTCCGTGGTACGCGTTGATCGGCCTGGCCATGGGGTGGGGGATCGGCGCACTCGTGCTCGTTCTCGCTCGTCAGGACGGGACTCAGCGCAGGATCGGGGTGGGCATCGCCGCGGGCGCCGCCGCGTTCGTGTCGGGTGTGATGGCATCGACGTTGTGGATCCAGGGCGGGGCGAGCACGACTGAGGACATCTCAGGGGTGGACGTGGCGATCACGGCGAGCCTGGTCGCCGGCCTCATCCTCGGCGTCGTGGCCGCTCGCAGTGTCCCCGGTGTGGATGCGGACGCCACAGCCGCGACCGCCCCGGTGCCTCCGGAGGCGCCGCGAGCGGACCTGCGCCGTGAGGGCGCTGCGGTGTGGTCCGGCACCGCCCGGCCGGCCCGGGGGGTGTGGGTGGTGCTGCTTCTCCTGCCCGTGTTCTTCGTCGGCCTGGGTGTGCTCACCCGAACCTGGCTGTTCCCGCTCGTGGTCGGCCTCCTCGTCACGTCGCTGGCCGTCGCGTTCTCCTTCTTCCGCGTCGAGGTCACCGGGTCCGGCATGACGATCCGTGGCCTGCTCGGTCTGCCCATCTGGCGCATGCCGCTCTCGGATGTGGAACGGGCGCGCGTGACCACCGTCGACCCGCTCTGGCAGTTCGGCGGTTGGGGCTATCGTCTCGGCAGCGACGGACGCACGGGCTTCGTCCTGCGCAAGGGCGAAGCCCTCGAGGTCACCAGAGGGGACGGCGCCCGGTGGGTGATCACGGTCGACCGAGCCGCAGAGGCCGCGGGGCTCCTCAACAGCCTTGCGGAGCGAGCCCGGGCCTGACCGACGGGACCGGACTGTCAGTCGCCGAAACGCTCCCGGATCTCGACCAGCTCGACCGCGTGCGCGTCAAGGGCACGGTCCTCGTCGGTGACCGGGCTCCATGGAGGGCAGGGAACCGCGCGGCGGTCCGCGTCGATCCGGACGAAGACGGTTCGGCAGTAGGTCGTGAGCTCGAGCCCGTCGAGTCCGTCGGCAGGATCCCCCGAGCGGACGTGAACACCGATGTGCATGGACGTCCGTCCGGTGTGGAGCAGCCGCGCCTCGACCTCGACGACCTGCCCGATCCGTAACGGCCGATAGAACCGCACGCCTCCGGTGAAGATCGCGACGTTGCTGGCGTCGCCGGTCCACGTGGTCGCGAGAACGTGAGCGGCCTCGTCGATCCAGCGCATGACGACGCCGCCGTGCACCTTGCCGCCCCAGTTGACGTCCGTTGGCGCAGCGAGAAAGCGCATGACCATCGTCGGCGCGCTCCCTGCGTCGGAGTACGTCTGGCTCGCCATCGCTCGTTCCACCTGGGCCCTGAGGTCGGCCCGTCGCACGGCCCACCGCTGCTGCAGCTCCTCGCCCAGGGTTGCGGGAGCGAAGCTCGGAACGGGCGTCGAGCGGCCGGCGTCATCGATCGCGACGAAGACCATGAGGCAGCGGGTGGCTGGGGCGAGCTCTCGAGTATGCGGTGGTCCGGAGGCGACGTCGACACTGATGTGCATCGACGAGCGTCCTGTGTGGAGGACCCGGGCCGTCAGCTCGACGAGGTCGGCGACCTCGACGGGCCGGGCGAACCGGACGTTTCCTACGTACGCGGTTACGCAGTACCGGCCGCTCCAGCCTGCGGCTGCCGCATACCCAGCCTTGTCGATCCACTCGAGGACCCGCCCGGCCGAGACCGAGCCCGACTGACCGGCGTCGGTCGGCGCCGCGAGGAACCGCAGAGTGATCTCGGCCGGTCGGCGATCGCTGCTCATGGGGGGAGTCTGCCCGCGCCGCTCCGGCTCGCCGTCACGATGTCGCGCCGGCAGCGTCGATCGGGCGCCATCATGCGCTGTGCGGTCCACGAGAGGTCAGAAGTCCCGTTGGGCGGTGCCCGGTGGCCGCCCACTCGACGAAGCTCCGTCCGGCGTCCGCGTCGTGCTGCACCTAGCCTGAGAACCCCGGGGGATGACGTCGGCACCAGTGGTTCCGTCGAAGCGAGCGCCCGAGCTGGCATGGACATGGTCCTCGTCGCGGTGATCGGATCCGATCAGCTGCCGATCGGCCTCGACCGGCGCATGGACGTGGCGGAGGCCGCCGCCCTGGATCACGGTCCGTGCCTCACACGATCCTGCGCGCGGCCGAGTTCCACGACGTCGTCCTCCGGAGGATCGGCTCGATACGCGACTGCCTGCGGCTACCTTCGAGCTCGGGATCAGACTCGAGAGGGTCGACACCTCAGAGGTCGACGCCTGCCTCGTCGACCTGGAGTTGAGCGAGTTCACAGGGGGCCTTCAGCACCTTGTGAGCCCGGCAGTCCTCGCTGTGGACGCGCTCATCGCAGCCGCGCGAGTATCAGGGAGGCGGTATCGTCGCGTGCCTGTTTCTGCTGCTCGGTGCATTCGGCCCCGCCTACCGGGAGGGCTGCAACCTCGCCGAGGCGCTCCGTAGAGCGCAGCGTGCGCAGTTGCTGTGCGGATGCTTGCCGTATCAGCTGCGCATATTGCCGCATGGGTCGCTTCGCCCAGTTAGGGCCAGCAGGATTCTGGCGCACAAGTTCTCCGATGACGCAGAAGTTCGGCACTGCCGTGGCTATAGCCGTGTCCGGCGCGATGTCTTACGTCGGCGGCGATGTTGTGAGCCATCCCCACAGTGCTGCACAGCGCCGCGTAGCGCGCACGCGGCGGTGTCCTTCGCCGCGATCGTGCTCGTCGAGCATGAGCTGCTCGAGAAGTGCGACTCCGGGCTCGGGGGGGAGGATGCGGTATCGGCGCTCGTCGCTGGTGGGTCTGCGCTCGTGGGGCGAGGGTCGTCTTCACAGCGGCACGGTCGGTGAGGGACTCGATGTCACCGCCCATTTCGGGGAGACTGTCCATGTGGCCGAGGGCAGAGCGGTAGAGATCGCGTTGAACCGGGAGATCTGGGCGATTGTGAACGAGCGTTTCACCAACGGTGCGGCCGAAAGCATGTGGGGCATGCCGGAGGTGGTGTGGGGCCTATTCGCCGTGCCCGAACGGGAACTCGGCGTCCTAGGCGACGTTGCGGGTTTGGACGTCCTGGAGCTTGCCTGCGGGACTGCGTACTTTGCGGCCGGGCTCGCGCGCGCAGGGGCCCGTCCGGTCGGCCTGGATTTATCCGGTGAGCAGCTCGCAACCGCGCGGCACCTGCAAGCCCGGCTCGGCCCCACCTTCCCTCTGGTCCACGCGGATGCCGAGCAAGTCCCGTTGGCCAGTGGGATCTTCGACCTCGTGGTAAGCGAGCACGGTGTGGCTGCCTGGTGCGACCCTGAACGTTGGTTGCCCGAGGCCGCCAGGCTGTTGCGGCCGGGCGGACGCTTGGTCTTCTTGACGAACAGCAATCTCTGTGCGCTATGTGTCCCGGCCGGTGGCGGGGTTGCTGGAGATCGGCTGCTTCGCGGTCAGCGGGAGGCCGGCCGAGTGCAATGGCCAGGCGGCGGCATCGAGTTCCATCCCTCGCACGGTCAGTGGGTGCGGCACTTGCGCAGTGCCGGTTTCATTATCGAGGCGATGCACGAGATCTACGCGCCAGACGATGGCATCGACCACCTGTTCTACGAGATCGCGTCCCGGGAGTGGGCGAACAGGTGGCCGGCCGAGGAGCTGTGGGTAGCGGTCCGCCCTTAGCTGGGCCGACCGCAGCCGCTACCGCGGGCCGTCGCCCAACGCGTGTCCTACCACCGAATGTCGATCTGGAGGACCGCGGCATGCGCGGTCGTCGACCGGCAGTTGCTCCTTGCCATTGGCGCCGCACTCCTCGTCCGCAATTACGTGTCAATTCGAAGCAGTCCTCCGTCGTGGGCCGGCATACCCCTGTTTGAGGGCTGGCCGCCATGGGTCGTCGGGGCCACACTGGGTAGATGAACTACGACGAGGCCGCCGATCGACTAGTCACCGACGCGAGAGAGCTCGGTCTCGACGTCGTGCGGATCGACCCTGCGGTGGAGATCCACAGCGCGGAAGACATCACGCTGGTGAATCCGACCGGCTCCACGATCGGCTTCATCGTCAAAGACATCACCTCGGGGCGGCACCATTTCGTCCCCATCGACGGGCCGCTCCGGCCATCGCCCGGGTCGGGTGGGTCAGAACCCACGGACCCTCCGGCCGCGCCGCTTGTCATCTTCCGACCCTTCTGCCCTGCGCACCATGACGAGCCATTCGGCGGCACGCTCGTCGACGGGGCCTGGCACGGCGCCGAGCACTCGACCTTGGCGGACGCCGAGTCGGAAGCCGGGAACCACAACGCCACCACCGGTCACGCCGCATTCGCGCAGCGGTACATCGAGGCGTGAGCTGACGGCCTAGTAACGACCGCCTGCGCCTAGGGCGTGTTACGTAAGTCGTTTGAGCCAGGTGTCGATGACGGCGACGTGGACGGTGGCGGCGAATCGGACGGCGTACTTGTCGTATCGGGTCGAGATCGCGCGGTACTGCTTGAGCGTGTTGATGCCGCATTCGACGGCGTGGCGGTCCTTGTAGGTGCTGGGGTCGAACGTTGGTGGCCGCCCTCCTCTGCTGCCGCGGCGGGCTCGGTGTCCGGCCTGGTCGGCCGGGACCGGGATGGTGGCCTTGATGTGATGAGCGCGCAGCCAGGCTCGGTTCGAGCGTGAGGAGTAGGCCCGGTCGGCAAGGACTCGAGCGGGTCGGCGACGCGCTCTGCTGGCGCCATGGGCGGGGACACCGATGGTGTTCAGCACCGGGACCATCTGGGGGCTGTCGCCGTCCTGGCCTGCGGTCAGCAGGCACGAGAGCACGCCTCGCCCTTGGTCGCAGGCCAGGTGGATCTTGGTCGACCACCCTCCTCGGGAACGTCCGAAGGCGTGGTGATCCGGTTCTCCGGCAACACGATTGACCGCATCGCGTCGGGCGCGGCGGCGTGCACGTGACCGCGTGCGGTGGTCGAGTCGACCGAGACCTGCCACGACAGTCGCCGTTGGGCGTTTGCCGCGGCGAGCAACGCCTTCTCGATCCGCTCCCAAGTCCCGAGCACCTGCCAGAGTGCGAACAGGGCGTACACCCTCCACCACGGACCGTACCGGGGTGGCACATCACGCCACGGGCACCCGGCGCGGGTGCGATGCCGGACCCCGTCGACCAAACCCCGAAGCGGTGTCGCTTGCCAGCGTGATGGGACCACCGTGTTGCCAGCGGGAAGGGACCACTTGGGGGCGTGTGTGAGCATCACTGGCGCTTCTCGGTGATGTCAAGACCGGCGCGCTTGGTGGTGCCGCGTTGACGGTAGGAGGGGCCTTCGATGATGAGGGTGTGGGCGCCTGCGGTGAGCCGATCGATCGCGGACTGCGCGAGGAGGGTGTCGCTCATCATGGCCAGCCACTCGGCCGGGTCCCTGTTCGAGGTGATGATGGTGCTGGCTTTGCGATGCCGTTCGACGATCAGTTCATAGAAGTCGTTGGTCTCGGTGGCGTCGAGGCGGCGCAGGGCGAAGTCGTCGAGGATGAGGACGTCGACGCGGGCGAGTTTGCGGATCTCGGCCTCGAGGGTGTTGTCCAGGCGTGCGGCGCGCAGCCGGGTGAACAGCTTGTCGGCGCGGGCGGCATGCACGCTCAGGCGGCGCCGGACGGCGGTGTGCCCGAGGGCGTGGGCCAGGTGTGTCTTGCCGACCCCGACCGGGCCAAGGATGAGGACGGCGTGAGCGGCGTCGGTGAAGCGCAGGCTGGTCAGGTCCATCAGCAGCTGCCGGTCGTAGCTGATGTCGTCGAGCTCGTCCCAGGTCTCGATCCGCATGCCGGCATCGAGACCGGCGGCGCGGGCGCGTAGGTGGGCCGAGCTGGCCTCGCGGCGGATGATCTCGTCGTCGAGGATCAGCTCGAGGAAGGCGGTGTGGCTGAGCTTGCGCTGTCGGGCCAGGGCGAGCCGTTCGGGCAGGGTCTCGCACATCCGCCCGAGCTTGAGGGACTTCAAGGCTCGAGTCAGGTCGGCCCCGATCGGGTCGAGCGGCCCACCGCGTGAGGTAGTGGTCGTGCCGATCGTGTTGGTGCTCATGGGGTTTCGTTCCTCTCAGACTTACCTGGGATGAGGCCTCCGGGAATCAGGGCCAGCGGGGGGTGCGGCTGCGTGCTCGTCGTGGCGGACGCGGTCATGGCGGGCCTGGTCGTGAGGTACTCGGTGTTGTCACGGGCGAAGCGTCCACCGGTGATGCCGGCGGCCGCGGGCAGGGTCGGTGGGGTGGTCTCGGTGGCCTTGGTGAGCATCGCGGCGATCTTGGTCACGGAGACCACGTCCAGGTCCAACGCGGTGGCACAGGCGGCTTCGACCGGCTCGGGCCCGTAGCGGCGGACCAGGCCCAGGAGCCGGTACACCGCCCGCATCCTGGTCCACGGCAGCGGATCATCCAGGAGACGCTCGGCATAGATGCCGATGTTCTCCCCGTGGACCGCGCAGTCGCCGATCAGGCGTGCCAGGTCCCGCAACGCGTAGGTCGCCTTGTGCTCGGGCAGGTCGCCTGCGTCGGTGCTCCTGCGTCCGGGCGGCTGGCGGGGGTGGGTCTTGACCAGCTGCCCGCCACCGGCGCCGGTGGTGTACAGCTTGACCAGCTCACTGTCCGCACGGGCCTGCAGGCGCCGACCGAGGTAGTGCTGCGGCACCGAGTACAGCGCCTTGGCGACCTCGACGTGGAAGTCGCGGTGGACCTTGACCATCGTGAAGACCGGCTCGTCATACACAGCCGGGACCGGCAACAACACGCCAGCCTCCAAGGCGGTGAACGTCTCGAGCGGGCGAGCCTGAGTGGTGCCGTGGATCCGTTGCCCGGCGACGTCCCGGCACCACGCCTCGGCGCGGGCCTGTGCGTCGGCGAGGTCGGTGAAGTCCTCACCGTCCCAGAAGTTCCCGCGAACGTACTGCACCACGCGTTCGACGCGAGGCTTGTCCTGCGGGCTGGCCACTCGGGTCGGGTCGGTGCCGAACCCGGCATGCTGGGCATAGTCCAGCCAGCCCACGCTCAGGCGCGGGTTGACCGCCTCAGCGTCGGTGACGATCGCCTTGACGTTATCCGGGATCAGGACCTTGAACACCCCGCCGAAGAACACCCACGCGGCCTGGCAGCCGGCGATGATCGCGGACAGCGACTGGGTGTGGGTCAGCCACACGAACATGTGCCGGGAAACCACCGCGGTGAAGATCAACGCGTGCACCTTGCGCCGCCGCCCCGTCTCCGGATCGAGCAGGTAGCCCATCAACGCGAAGTCGACCTGGCACTCGATTCCGGGCTCGCCATCGACCACCGGCACCGTCGAGCGTGAGGCGCCGAACCCGCAGCGAGTGACCGCGAACCGGTGCAACGTCCGGTACGGCACCACCACCCCCCGCCGTGCCAGCAGCTCGTGAATCTTCACCACCGACAACGGTCTTCGCTGCCTATCGCCCTCGATCCAGGCCCGGATCTGTTCCTCATGCGCCAGCAGCAGCTGCCACGAGGGCCCATGGCCGTTCGGGCGCACCGGACGCACCGCCTCCAGCACCTGCCCCACCAGCGCATCAGTGAGCGCCTCGACCCCGGCCTCACGCGACAAGCCCGCCGCCTGCGCGGCCGTCACGTACCGGCGCACCGTCTTACGGTCCAACCCGGCCCGTTGCCCGATGGTGCGCAGCCCGAGCCCCTCGAGCCACCACCGCAGGACCTCGAAGACCTCAACCACGCTGACCTCCCTGAATCCCATACCCGCTGACCTCCGTGCCGAACGACGTGACACGGCGAGTCAACGAGGACCCCCCACCCGCCTCAGCAAGGCGCGCCGGGTGGTCCCATAACTGGCAACCCAGGCGGTCCCATGGTCCTGGCAGACACCACCCCCAACCGGTCCCTACACGCCGGCAGGCGACAAGCGGCCACCGACGCGGACGCCCAAGACCGGACGAGATCGGCAGCAGCGGCCCCAACAGGTGCCACTGAGCGTCGCTCAGATCGTGACGCGAAGTCGGGTCTATGGTGGACACGAGGCCTCCTGGAGTGCGGCGAGTGTGGTGACACCTCTTGCCTTACTCCGGAGGCCTCGTCTCACTCCACCGACACGCGCAAGTCACAACTGTCACTTACGTAACACGCCCTAGGCCGCTTCACTCGACCCTGCGTCGCTGCCAGGGATCATCAGATCCTGCGTCCACGGCCGCGAGCTGGCCAAAGTTCCGATGCTCCAGGTTCGCTGGCAGGGTCCTGCGTCACTTCGGCACCCCTCTGTTGTCAAGGGACGGTTTGGAG
>JBAUUB010000058.1:0-3062 GCA_049582485.1 Dermatophilaceae bacterium | reverse complement strand
GCGTTGCCGACGGCGGACGACGGGTTGGGGATCGCGGCGGAGGCGATGCCGACGGTCCCGGTGAGGTTCGTGAGGATGACGCCGGGGCCGGTGCGCGCGCTGGTCGAGACGGCGCCGACGTCGATCGTTCCGCCGCCGCCGCCCAGATCGAGGGCCGGACCCTGCGCGGAGGAGACGACGCCGACGTCGTCGATGGTGACCGTGCCCAGCGACGCGCCGCGGATGCCGGCACCGGCCCCGGTGACCTCGACATCGACTCCGAGCACCCGGTTTCCGCTGCTCAGGGTGATGCCGTTGCCGCTGCTGGGGGTGATGTCCGGGTTGGGGCCACCGATCGGCGGAAGGGGGTTGGAGTGGGCCGGGACGGTCCGGCCGAGGACCGTCGCGAGACTGGTGCCGGAGGCGCCTTCGCCGACGAGGCTCTGGTTCGCCCCGAGCGAGAGACCGGCCGGGTAGTCCGTGCCCGTCTCGGCGACGTAGACGTCACCGGTGCTCGTGCCGGCGGCGGCAGCGAAGGCCGCCGTCGAGGGGAACGGTGAGAAGAGCGTCCCGGTCCCGCCGGCGGGTGCGCTGTTGTCGATGAACCAGATCGGGGCGTCGACGGTGAGGTTCACCGTCGCGGAGGTGCATGCCGAGCCGGGCACCCCACTGTCGCAGACCTCGTAGGTGAAGGAGTCACTCCCCGAGAAGCCCGGTGCGGGTCGGTAGCTGAAGGTGCCGTCAGCGGCGACCGCCACCGCACCGTCCTGCGTCGTGGCGCCGGCGCCGGGGGTGACCGCGAGAGGCAGTCCTGCGGGCCCGTCCGCGGCGTCGGCGGCACCGGCGAGGAGGTCGTCGACGCCGTCCGGCACCGTGATGCCGACGTTGCCGATAACGCTGAACGGACCTGGCGCGGTGACCGTCGGCGGGTCGTTGACGGCCTCGACGACCACCGTGACAGTGATCGTGTCGGACGTCGCCGCGGTGTCGGTCACGGTGACGACGAAGGTCGTCGAGCCGTTGTAGTCCGGCGGTGGCGCGAAGGTCAGCGCTACAGAGTCGGCGCTCGTCGGCGGCGTGATCGCGGCGGCGCCGACGGCGGGGTCGGTCGTGATCGCCCAGGTGAGGTCGTCTCCGTTGACGTCGGTGGCGCTGAGGGTCAGAGCGAAGCCGGTCGGCGTGCCGTCCTCGCTCATCGTCACCGTCGTCGTGGGCCCTTGGTCGATGACCGGCGGGCTGTTCGGTGGCACGACGGTGACGGTCACGGTGGTCGTGTCCTGACCGCCGTAGAGGTCGTCCACTGCGACGACGAACGAGTCCTCGCCGTCGAAGCCGGCGTCGGGCAGATAGTCGACGGCGCCGCTGGCCGGGTCGACGCTCGCCGTGCCGTTCGAGGCGGCGGTGTCGATCGACCAGGTCAGGGTGTCGGGGACGTCGGGGTCGGTCGCGGTCAGGACGAGACCGAGCTCTCCGGGAGCAGCCGTGGTGAGCGTCTGGACCGGGATGTTCGCGCCCTGGTCGATCACCGGCAGGTCGTTCACCCCGGTGATCTCCACGTCGATGGCTGAGGTGTCCTGCACTCCGATCGCGTTCTCGATCGTCGCGGTCAGGCTGTCGGTGGCCGACCCACCCGGCGCGAGCCACTCGAACTGCCCGCTCGGATCGACGGTGACGGCACCATCGGCACCGACGGTGACGATGAGACCGGAGGGGAGCTCGACAGGCGTGCCGACGTCGGGCTCGACGCCGTTGACGGCCACGACCGACAGCGGACCGTCGAGGCCCACGAGGTCGTTGCCGAGAATGCCAGGGGCCGGCTCGAGGAGCACGGTGTCCTCGTCGGTGGACAGGATGTCGTCAACCGCGACCGGGCCGGCCGACAGGACGTCCACGAGGACGGTCACGGTGTCGGTCCCGCCGTTGCCGTCGCTCACCTCCACCACGAACTCGTCGAGTCCGGCGAAGCCGGCATCGGGCAGGTAGTCCACGAGTCCCGTCGTCGCGTCGACCGAAGCCACGCCGTCCATGGCCTGGGTCCGGATCGACCACGTGAGAACGTCCCCGTCGTCGATGTCGGTCGCAGTGAGCTGCAGGGCGAGGTCTCCGGCGACCGCGTCGCTGCGGGTCTCCACCTCGACCGGGTCCTCCTGGTCGATGGCGGGGGCGTCGTTGAGCCCGTCGATGTGGAGGGTGAGCATGGAGGTCGCCGTGGCTCCCGAGGCGTGCTGCACTGTGATCGCGACCGTCTCGGTGGACCGCTCGCCCGCCGGTAGATGCTGTAGAGCCATGTCCGGGTCGAGCGAGACCGCACCGTCGGCATCGACCTGCAGGACGGCACCGGAGGGCAGCGCGAGAGGCGCGCCCACAGCCGAGGCCGAACCATCGATCGCGGCGACACTGCGAGGCGAGCCGCCGGGACCGTCGTTGCGCAGGACTCCCGGGGCCGGGAGCGTGGTCGGTGAGTCCTCGTCGGTGGTGACGGCATCGTCGACCACTCGCGGGACGCCGGGCCCGTCCTTGGGCGGCTTGGGCGGCTTGGGCGGCTTGGGCGGCTTGGGACCCTGACCGTTGAGCACATCACTGATGGCTGCCGCACTCACGACGCGAGAGGTGCCGGAGTCGACGACGGCCTGCGCGGGACCGCCGGCCAGAGCCCCGACGATGAGTCCGCAGCCGAGGAGACCAACAGGGATCGCGCGCCTCATCGGGCACCTCATGACCGTGGGCCGGAGTCCCGTTCGGCGACGTCCCGGCTGAATGTGATGCCGGTCACGCTACTGGGTATGGACTGCCCCGCCCGTCGGAGCCGGGCGACATGGGCCGAACGGCTGGATTCGGCAACCTTACGTGTGTAAGGTGTCGCAAACGGTGCATGGATGCCGATGAACCCGAGTCGACGGAGATGAGTCATGCGAGCAGCGGTGTACGAGCGGTACGGACCGCCGGAGGTCGTGTCGGTCCGGGAAGTCCCGCCACCCGTGCCGGGCAAGGGCGAGGTCCGCGTCCGTGTGCATGCCACCGCGGTGACGGTGGCCGATGCCCGGATACGGGCCGCTCGATTCCCCCGCGGCTTCGGGCCGTTC
>JBAUUB010000057.1:0-7141 GCA_049582485.1 Dermatophilaceae bacterium | reverse complement strand
GGCGCACCCTGGGGCACCCGACGGACCCGCTGCTGGTCTCGGTCCGCTCCGGTGCGAAGTTCTCGATGCCCGGGATGATGGAGACAGTCCTCAACATCGGCCTCAACGACGAGTCGGTGGAGGGTCTGGCGAGCCAGACGGGCAACCCCCGCTTCGCCTGGGACTCCTACCGGCGTCTGGTGCAGATGTTCGGCAAGACGGTGCTCGGCCTGGAGGGCGTGCACTTCGAGGACGCGATGGACGCCGCCAAGAAGGCCAAGGGCGTCACCGCCGACATCGACCTCGACGCGGAGGACCTGGAGGCGCTGACCAAGCGGTTCCAGGAGATCGTCGCCGCCGACAGCGGCGCGCCCTTCCCCCAGGACCCGATGGAGCAGCTCCGGTCCGCGGTGATCGCCGTGTTCGACTCGTGGAACTCCGACCGCGCGGTACTGTACCGCCGGCGGGAGCGGATCCCCACCGACCTGGGGACCGCCGTCAACGTCCAGGCCATGGCCTTCGGCAACCGTGGCTCGACGTCGGGTTCGGGCGTGGCCTTCACCCGGGACCCGTCCACCGGCGCCCGGGGCGTGTACGGCGACTACCTGCCCAACGCCCAGGGCGAGGACGTGGTCGCCGGCATCCGCAACACACTCTCCCTGCACGAGCTCGAGGACCTCGACAAGGGCTGCTACGACGAACTCCTGGCCATCATGGAGCGACTCGAGGGGCACTACCGCGACATGTGCGACATCGAGTTCACGATCGAGGACGGCAGGCTCTGGATGCTCCAGACCCGTGTCGGCAAGCGCACCGCGGCCGCAGCGTTCCAGATCGCGGTCGACCTGCTCGACGAGGGCACGATCAGCGAAGACGAGGCTCTCCAGCGGGTGCGGGGTGACCAGCTGATGCAGCTGATGTTCCCGCACTTCGACGCGGTCGGGGAGCGCGCCCTCCTTGCCACCGGCATGAGCGCCTCGCCCGGCGCAGCGGTTGGCCACGTCGTGTTCGACTCGAACACCGCGGTCGAGCGGGCCGAGGCCGGCGAGTCCGTCATCCTTGTGCGTCGTGAGACCAACCCCGACGACCTCCACGGGATGGTGGCCGCCACCGGCATCCTCACCAGCCGCGGCGGCAAGACGTCGCACGCGGCCGTCGTCGCCCGCGGCATGGGCCGCACCTGCGTATGCGGCGCGGAGGCGCTCGACGTCAACACCAAGACCAAGTGCTTCACGACCCCCGACGGCACGAAGATCTCCGAGGGCGACGTCATCTCGATCGACGGAACCACCGGAGAGATCTTCGCCGGTGAGGTGCCCGTCACGGCCTCACCCGTCGTGCAGTACTTCGAGGGCGAGATCGAGCCCGACGAGGCACACCCCCTCGTCTCGGCCGTGCACCGCATCATGGCGATCGCCGACAGCCGCCGCCGGATGCGGGTGCGGGCCAACGCCGACACCGCGGAGGACGCGGCACGTGCCCGGCGCTTCGGAGCCGAGGGCATCGGACTGTGCCGGACCGAGCACATGTTCCTCGGTGAGCGTCGCGAGCACGTCGAGCACCTCATCCTCGCCGAGACCGACGAGGCCCGGCATGCGGTCTTCGACGAGCTGCTCCCCCTGCAGCGTGCCGACTTCGTCGAGCTCTTCCGCGCCATGGAGGGACTGCCGGTGACGATCCGGCTCCTCGACCCGCCACTTCACGAGTTCCTGCCCGACCTCACCGACCTCTCGGTCAAGGTCGCGCTGGCCAAGGCGACCGGCCACGAGATCGACAAGGACACCCAGCTCCTCGTCGCCGTCCAGCAGCACCACGAGCAGAACCCCATGCTCGGCCTGCGCGGCGTCCGGCTCGGTATCGCCATCCCCGGCCTGTTCGAGATGCAGGCCCAGGCGATCCTCGAAGCGGCCGCCATCGTCACCGAGCAGGGCGGGTCGGCCCACCCCGAGATCATGGTGCCGCTCGTCGGAGCCGTCGAGGAGCTGCGCAACATCAAGGAGGAGATCGCCGAGGCGGCCCACGAGGCCCGGCTCAAGCACTCGGTCCACCTCGACCACCTCGTCGGGACGATGATCGAGCTGCCGCGTGCGGCCCTCACCGCCGGTGAGATCGCCGAGGCCGCGGACTTCTTCTCCTTCGGCACCAACGACCTGACCCAGACGACGTGGGGGTTCTCGCGCGACGACGTCGAGTCGAGCTTCTTCTCGCAGTACCTCGACGCCGGCATCCTCGGGGTCTCGCCGTTCGAGACCATCGACCGCGACGGCGTCGGCCGGCTGGTGCGGATCGGCACCGACGAGGGCCGGCGCACCAAGCCGAACCTCAAGGTCGGCGTCTGCGGCGAGCACGGAGGTGACCCGGAGTCGGTGCACTTCTTCGAGGAGCGAAACCTGGACTACGTGTCGTGCTCACCCTTCCGGGTTCCCGTCGCCCGCCTCGAGGCCGCCCGCGCGCGCCTGGAGCGGGACGACGCGACCGCCTGAGCGCGCGACGCCACGGACTTCATCCGCCCCCTCGTGCGCCGGGGGCGGATGATCCGTCTCCGATGGGCCGCAGCCGGCCCAGGGTGATGAGCAGCCGGTGCGCCGTCACGACGACGGCGAGCCACCCGAGGCCGATCAGCCACGCGGCGACGACGTCCGAGAGCCAGTGATGCCCGAGGTAGACCCGTGACAGGCCGATGCCGAGGACGAACGCCGCGGTCACGACGAGCACGAGTCGCCGGCCGTGGTGGCCGTGGAGCCGGATGAGGAGCAGGTAGGCGACCAGTCCCGCGACGACGGTCGCGTTCAGGGTGTGCCCGGACGGGAAGGACGGCGAGGACTCGAAGGGCGGGACCGCCAGCTCGAGCGGCGGCCGCGCCCGCGCGGTCAGCTCCTTGCCGGTGACGGTCATAAGCAGCGAACCGGCGGCCGCGGCGAGCATGAGGACCACCGGTGTGCGCCGACGCCACCACAGAGCGAGGGCGAGCACGACGACAGCCGCCAGAACGGGCATACCGATCACTCCACCGATATCGGTGAAGCGCGTCGCCCACTCAGCGCGCACCGGGGTGCGCAGGCCGACCATCGTGTCCAGCACTGGCTGGTCCAGGCCGGCCACGCCCTCCCCGGATACCACCGACTCGTAGACCCCGCCCGCGGCATACGTGAACAGGACCGCGAGGGCGCCGCCGACGAGCAGCGTCACCGTGAAGGCGATGTTGCCGAGCGACCACCGCACCAGGGAGGCCAGCCCGTGGGCGAGACGGATCATGACAGCGAGGAGCAGCCGGCCCAGACCGCTGCGCCACCTGCCGAGGTCCCACGTGCCGATCGACTCGCGCTCGCTGTCGTGGAAGGTCGTCATAGGTGGGTGTCGTCGGACGGGTCAGGAGAGACCGAACAGCGTGGGCGCGGACCGCGTTGGTGAAGGCTCTCGAGCTGAGGGTGTGTCAGTTGCGACGTGCATTCCCACCGTACATCGCAGCCAACGCCACTCGAGATGAGGCTTGCGGGCCTTCGGCAACGGCTCATGAACTCCCTGGGCAAGAGGCCCCAGCCCTCACCCCCCGACAGCGCAGAGAGACCGGCCGCGGAGATGGCTCTGGCCTCCAGCCACTTGGCACTGCGTCGCTTCGCCCAGTAGGGCCAGCAGGATTCTGGCGCAAAAGTTCTCCGACGACGCAGAAGTTCGGCACTGCCGTGGCTATAGCCGCGTCCGGCGCGATGTCTTACGTCGGCGGCGATGTTGTGAGCCATCCCCACAGTGCTGCACAGCGCCGCGAGTCGTGCGGCCCGGTTGCTTAGTTGGACGACGTGCTCAAGGTAGGTGCACTTTGCCCCGTGTAGACGGATTCGTCTACACAGAGTACGGTTGCGTTGTGGCCGAGACGACGACGATCCGCATCAGCAGAGACACGCACGCACGGGTGACCCGTTTGGCGGCCGAACGGCACGAGACGATCGATGAGACCGTGAGCAAGGCCATCCGCGCGCTCCGCCAGGACGCCATGGCGCGGGACCTCGCCGCAGAGCTCACCGAGGATGAGACGGCATGGCTCGATGCTGACGCCGGGTGACGTCGTCGAACTCGACCTCGGCACTCCCGCCGGCAGCGAGGCCGGGCTACGTCGACCGGCCATCGTCGTCACCGCCGCTCGGGTCCTACGAGGCGGACCCAACGTCGTCCAGGTCGTCCCCTTGACCCGAACGATCCGCTCGAGCAGCACCGAGGTCCGGATTGAACCGGATGTAGACAACGGACTCGTGGCGCGCTCATCAGCGCAGTGCCAACACGTCCGATCCGTGGCCACGACTCGCATCCACGAGCGCACCGGAAACGTTGGGGCGGTGGTCCTCACCGAGGTCCGCGAGACACTGGCACTGCTGCTAGACCTATAGCGTCGCGAAGGCTGGAAGCATCCCAGGCCACATGCCCCCTTCCGCCGGTTGCCGGGCGTGCCAGGCGACTGTCCTGGGTTGGCGTCCCTTCATTTGTCAGTGCACCGCCGGGCATGCCGGGGGTGGGGGCGCGTCGGTGACGGCCAGGGGTCGCTGGTGGACAATGGCCTGTGCGGCGTTCGTAGTTGTCGTGATCGGTGTCGACGCGGTGGAGATGGTGCACGGTGAGCGAGTTCAGGGTTGTCCTTCTCCCGGGGGTCGTTCTGCCGGCCCGTCTCGCGTACGAAGGCCTCGTCACTGCGTTGGGGCCCCAGGTCGAGGTGATCGTCAAGGAGCTTGAGCTGTATCGCGAGGATGCGCCGCCACCGGACTACTCCTTGGATACCGAGGTCACCGGGGTGCTGCGGGAAGCAGACGCACATGGTTGGGACAGGTTTCACCTCGTGGGCTACTCCGCAGGGGCCGCCGCGGCGCTTGCCGTTGCGACCCGCCGCCGCACCCGGCTGCGCAGTCTGGGGTTGCTCGAGCCGGCATGGGCCGGCGAGTGGGAGTGGAGCCGCGAGCACACGCAACTGTGGGCGGCATACGACGAGCTTGCGCGATCAGCGCCCGAGCAGTTCATGCCAGCATTCATGCGGCTCCAGGTCCGACCGGAGGTAGAGCTGCCCGTCCCGCCGCCGGGTCCAACGCCGCCATGGATGGCGCAGCGGCCAGAGGGTATCCGCGCCATGATGCACGCCTTCCACAGCCACAGCCTGGATCGGGCTGCCCTGACCGGCTTTGACCGTCCGGTCTACTACGCCCTGGGCGGTCTGAGTAACCCGATTCAGTTCGGTGAGATAGCCGACCGGCTCACAGAGGTCTTTCGTGACTTCACCCTCGAGGTCTTCTCCGAGCGCCACCACTTCGATCCGCCGCACCGCCGCGAGCCAGAGAAGCTGGCGCGCTCGCTCCTTGCTATCTGGTCTCGCGGCGAGCAGCTGACCCCGGCGGGCTGAACCGTCACAGTCGACAGCACTCGAACGGACTCCTTGGCGCATCCAGCCGGTCATCCTCCTAGCGCAGGCTCATCACCCCCCGCGCACAGCTAAGCCCGGATCCACCGATGACGTTTTCGATGTCGGTGTCGTGGGGTTGATTCGCTGGTGAGGGTGTCGGGGCAGGGCTGAGCGGCCGGCCTCGCTGCCGGGGTGTTCCACGAGGAGCTTCCTTGGTCGCGCCGCGGGGCGGCTGGGTGGTCAGGTCGAGATTGTCGCCGGTGGTGCGTGGACACGCTCGAAGAGGACAGTCCAGGCGTGCTGCCAGGGCCAGGCGCGAGGCAGGTGCAGGACGATCCGCCGGGCGGAGGTCGCGACCCTCGCCGGGATAGCGATCAGGGTGCGCCGCACGGTCGCCGTCGTTGCTTTCGCGAGGCGAGGTTGGTCGGTGAGGGCGGCGGCGGCGCGGGTGAGGTTGAACGCCATGACCGCCAGGACGAGCCAGGCGGCGTTGGTGGTGAACTTCCCCGACGGTAGGTGCGCCAGCGCGGAGTTCTTCAGGTCGGCGTGGACCTGCTCGATGATGGCGTGGGCGCGGTGGACCTTGTCGACGGCGACAGTGTCAGCTACTGCGGCGGGGGTGGTGGTGAAGAAGGCGTGATGCCGCCACAGCTCGAACAGGCCGTCCTGCCCGGCACGCTTCTTCTTCTCGGCGTTGGCGTCGGGGATGCGGCGCACGACCAGCCGGCCAGGTACCTGCTGGCTCTTCTTCTTCGAGGTGAACGCGACGTAGGGGACCTCGGCGACCTGCGCTGAGGAGATCCACGTGTTGGTCTCCTCGTCGAAGACCGCGTGGGGGTACTCGATCGTGGTCCAGGCGTCGTCGCCGATGCCGCTGATGGCGGCCTTGACGCGGGCATCGAGGCGGACGGTGACCGAGACCTCCGCCCCGGCCTTGACCGCGGCAGCGATGACGGCGTGACCGTAGTAGGCGCTGTCGGCTCGAAGAAGCACCCGACCCGAGGGGCCTTCACCCTCCTGCTGGCGCAACGTGCGCACGGTCTTCAGGGCGTCGCGGACCAGCCGCTGGGCGCCGCGGGCGGAGTTCGCCGAGCCCTTCCGCAGTCGTTGGGCCACGATCACCGGAGCGGCCTTGTCGGTGGAGACGGTCGCGATCAACGCGTTCAATCCGCGGACCTGGGTGTAGCCGAACCCGGCACCCTGCTTGGCGTAGCCGTGCACCTCGACGATGGTGTCGTCGATGTCGACCACCGCCACCTCCCCGACACCAGAGACGACAGGTGTGAGCGCGGCCAGGCCGGTCAGGAACCTCGAGGCGACCGCGTCGAGCTGGCGCACATGCCCGAAGGTGAAGGTGCGCAGGAACGAGCCCAACGTGCTCGGGGCGTAGCAGCGCTCGAAGACCCGACCGGTCCCGCCATGCCGCAGCAGCGCCATGTCCTCGATGCTGTCTGCGCCGGCGATCATCCCTGCGACCAGCGCGCTGACCTTCGCGCCGGCGTTGGCGCCCTTGTCCGTGGGCACGCTCAGGCGCTGATCCGCTAACGCGCCCAGGCCCGCGGTCTCGGCCAACCGAAGGATCGGCACCAGCCCCGCTGAGCTGATCAGGTTCGGGTCATCAAACACCGCGGACGTCGCTGCAGGAGTGTGAGAGAGTTGCATCCCAGAGATGCCCTTCCGGGTTGGTCGATCGGAGCTGTCGCAAGTCCCAATCTCCCACCACGGCAGGGCATCTCGCCATTACGCCACGCTCACCGAGCCCAACTCATCGGTGGATCCGGG
>JBAUUB010000056.1:0-2712 GCA_049582485.1 Dermatophilaceae bacterium | reverse complement strand
GCCGTCGAGCGCGGAAGGCTCAGAACGAGAGGACGACGCGGCCGACGAGCTCATCGAGCGGGATCGACCCGTAGGTGCGAGAGTCGATCGAGTCGAATCGGTTGTCCCCCAGGACGAACACGCCATTCGGCGGGACCGCCACCGGTCCGAAGTACATCCAGTCGATCCCGTCGAGGTCCACCTGCGGCTCGAACGGCGCCACTCCGTCCACCAGGAGCCTGCCGTCCTGCAGGGCGACCGTCTGGCCACCCAGTGCCACCACCCGTTTGACGACCAGTCGGCCGTGCTCAGGGTCCCGGAAGACCACGAGGTCGCCAACAGTGGGATCGTTCCACCGCAGAGAGACCTTGTCGACGATGACCTGGTCACCTGGATGGAGCGTGGGACTCATGCTGTCGGAGGAGACCCGGAGCGGCTCGAGGGCCGTCGCCAGCGTCCCGACCATCAGCACGAGGACGGCCGTGACCGATACCCGGCGCCAGGTGCGCGCAACCGACGGCGTGCGTGCACCGAGCCCCGCCGACGCGGTCATCAGGTCATCGCACCGCTCAGGCGCAGTGCCCACAGGCAGACCCCGGTGGCGAGCAGGAGATTCGCGGTGAGCCGCCGGGCATGCGGTGGCAGCATGGTCACCAGGAGGCATACGACCCCTAGTTCGGCGCCGGTTGCGGCGAGGTCGGCCACGCCGACCCCCTCGATCAGGTGGACTCCCTCATGAGAGGTGATGTCCTCCGGCGGCGAGATCGGCAGGCCGGTGGTACGGCTCACCACCCAGATCAGGACGACGCCGAGGTTCACCGCGATCCCGGTCATGGTGACCGAACGGCTGGGACGTCGTAGCACCACTGGGGCGAAGGCGAGCTGGAAGGCGCCTATGACGACGAAGAAGGCACCGAAGACCCACCACTCCTCACGATGGTGCGGTGCCACGACCAGGTGGATCGCGCCCGCGACGACGGAGGCGAGGGCGGTCCACTGCTGGGCGCCGACCGCGGCGCCGAGCGGGGTGTGAGCAGTCGCAGTGCCGACGGCATGGGTGCTGTTCGTGGTCCTCACGGCGAGCCTCAGAACTGCGGGGCCGGCCCAGGCTGGGCCGGGGCGGACGTGATCGGGTCGTAGCCGCCCTCACCGACGGTGAACTGGCCCATCATGTCGTGGTCCTCGTGGACGAGGTTGTGGCAGTGGATCATGTATCGACCGGGGTGCGGACCGAACTGCGTGATGAGCCGGACGCGCTCGTTCTCGCCGACGTACACGACGTCCTTGGGACCGCGTTCGTACGGACGGGGAGGCACGCGGACCCCGTTTCGGTCGAACTCCCGGTCCAGGACCTGGAAGTCGATGAGATGGATGTGCAAGGGGTGGTGCCAGCCGCCCGAGTCGTTGTGGATCTCCCACACCTCGACCGCGTCGAGGGCCGGAGTGGCCAAAGCCCTCGTGTATGCGCTCGCCTCGACGTCGGCCCAGGTCTCTCCGTTGATGGTCCACTGGCCGTTGTGGCGATCCAGCGCCATGATCCGCGTCGGCATGGTGTCTGTAGGGGAGAGCGCCATGATCGCGTTGTTCGGGTTGAGCACGCTGGGGATCGAGTTCTTGGACTTCGTGCTCGACTTGGCCACGACGTCGAAGGCCATGACCTTGTCGGTGTGGGTGTAGTCGAGGTTGTTCCGCGGACTGATGTTGCGCAGAGTCACGCGGCGCCCCATCCTGTACTTCGCGAAGTCGATGATCACCTCGTAGCGCTCGGCATTGCCGTGCAGGAGGGTCGTGACCGGCTGTGGTGTCGCGGTCAGGCCGGCATCGGTGCCGACGACGACCATCGGCTCGCCGCTGTCGAGCTGCCACCGGTAGGACCGCGAGACGGAGGCGTTGAGGATTCGGAACCGGTACTTGCGCCGCTCCACCTTCATGACCGGCCACGGCCGACCGTTGACGAGGATGACGTCCCCGAAGACGCCGTTCTCGCCGTTGTCGTCGTAGAACAGCTGCCCCTCGCTGTCGAACATGGCGTCGGTGACAACGAGAGGTACGTCGTAGTACCCCTGCGGGATGGCCAGCGAGGACTCGATGGGGTCGTGCATCCGGTACATCCCGGCCAGGCCCATGTAGACGTTCGGTGCGGTGTGGTGCACTCCGTGGTCGTGGTACCAGAGGGTCCGGGAACCTTGGAAGTTCGGGTAGTGGTAGTCCTTCCACGATCCGGGGTAGGTCACGTCGCTGGCGTACCCGTCGTACTGGGGGAGGGACGCGGATCCGTGGAGATGGACCGACGTGAAAGGCGTGTAGCCCAGGGTCGGGTGCGAGGAGGGGAGCCGGTTGCTCTGTCGGACAACCACCTTCCGGCCCTGCTGCACGTCGAACGTCGGACCGGGGAAGGAGCCGTTGTAGCCCCAGATCCGTGTCTGGTAGCCCGGGAGGATCTGGATCGCCTGCTCGCGCATCGTCAGGGCGTAGTAGTCGGTCGTGCTGTCGAACTTCGCCCGAGCCGCGACGGGCGGCAGCGCGAAAGGCACCGTGAACGGGGCGGGCAACGCGCTCTCCGCGATCCGACTCTGGCCGGCGGCCAGCACGCTCCGCTCCAAGGGGATGAGCATCGCACCCCCCGCGAGCACACCGAACGTCAGCATCTCTCGTCTGGTCAATGACATGGCCTCGCCTTCCGATCGCACGATGAGCCACCGTAGGCAGGCGTCCTTTGGAACTCCTTTTGAC
>JBAUUB010000055.1:0-12139 GCA_049582485.1 Dermatophilaceae bacterium | reverse complement strand
AGTCGTACGGGTTCTCGCCGTAGGGGTTGAACCCCGCGAGCGCCTCGTCGGCTGCGTGGTCGCGGCCCGGGGGCGCGCTCGGGACCGGGGGCCGGTCCGCAGACCGGCCGGACGGAGCGCTCGGGGCGACCCCCGCATACCCCCCGGCCGCGGAGCGGCTCGACCCGGCTCGCGGACCGGTCACCTGCTTGGCCTTGGACGGCTTGATCCGGAACACGCCGGTGTCGAGGTCGTCGGTGCGCTCGAGCGAGACCGCGATCGGTCCGGCGGGCGAGTAGCGCTGAGTGTCGACGTGCTCCTCGGCGGCCACGACGAGCTCGTCGATGATGTCGTCCTCGAACTCCGCGAGTCGCTCGTAGTCGCTCGACGAGAGGATCACGGTGAAGACGTTCGGCACGAGCACGTGGCCGCGGCTCGGCGTGACCGCCCGGTCGTCCATCGCCTTGCGGATGGCGCTCGCGATCTCGACGGGCTGCACGTCGGCCTTGAAGGCGCGCGCGAAGACGCCGTTGACGGTGCGTTCGAGCCGCTTCTCGACGCGGTCGAAGATTCCCATCGCGCTCACCTCCTTCGTCTCGCCCCCGATGCTATCTGCCGCACCCTCTCATCCGCGTTTGGTGCGTAGTGCGCGGTTCGGCGTGAGATCTCGCACCGGTGGGTGGAACAACGCACCGGCCGTACGTGGCGTGCCGGGCATGGCGAGGAGACCCGCATCCGACGGTATGCGCGGCGCGCCGGTCCGCTGCCGGCCCACCTGCACTCGGGGCGAGCCGGCGTGGGCTCAGAGGTCGCGGTGGATGTGCGCGTCGCCGGGCCGTCTGCTGCGCATCATGAGGATGATGGCCAGGGCCAGACCGCCCCAGACGACGACGATCGCGACGATCATCATGAGGATCGCTGAGGTGCTCATGAGACCTCCTCACCTTCGTGGACGGACGGATCGTCGAGGGAGGTGCCCTCTCGCCACGGCACGCGGGCCGCGAGGAAGGCGAGGACGGCGATCGCGACGACCATCAGCCAGCCGAAGACGACGAGCATCCACATCGGGTATCCGCCGTAGGGCTCGTCGATGACCGCCCAGAGCTCCTGGATGAGGACGATCGTCAGCACCACCGGGACAAGGGCGCCGAGCGTGACCACCCACAGCCGGCCGACCTTGAGGTCGGCGGTCAGGTTGAGGTGGTCGGCGAGCCGCGGCAGCGCGCGCACGACCCAGGCGACGACGACGACGCTGACCACGGCGACGACCAGGATGCCGAAGCGGTTGACGAAGTGGTCGACGATGTCGAGGACATAGATGCCGCTCGTCGTCGAGAAGAAGACCAGGCTGAGCAGCGCCGCCGGCGCGACGACCGCGGCTGTGGCCGTGCGGCGGCGCAGGTCGAACTTGTCGCGGATGCCGGAGATGACGACCTCGATGACGCTGACCAGCGAGGTCAGGCCGGCGACGACGAGGGAGCCGAAGAACAGCACGCCGATCAGTGCACCACCCGGGGCCTCGTTGATGATGGCGGGGAAGGCGATGAACGCGAGCCCGATGCCCGAGGTCGCGACCTCGCTGACGGCGACCCCGGACGCCTGCGCCATGAAGCCGAGAGCGGCGAAGACACCGATGCCCGCGAGCACCTCGAAACTGCTGTTGGCGAAGCCGACGACGAGTCCGGAGCCGGTCATGTCGGTGTCGCGGTCGACGTAGGAGGCGTAGGTGATCATGATGCCGAAGCCGATGGACAGCGAGAAGAAGATCTGTCCGAAGGCGGCGGCCCACACGCCGGGCTCGAGCAGCGCCGACCAGTTGGGGGTGAAGAGTGCGTCGAGCCCGACCCCGGCGCCCGGCAGCATGAGCGCCCGCACGACGAGGATGAGGAAGGCGATGACGAGCAGCGGGATGAAGATCGCCGCCGTCGCCCCGATGCCGCGCTGGACGCCGAGCAGCATGATGATCGCGACCCCGACCCAGACGACCACGAGCGGAACGAGCACGCCCGGCACGACCGAGGCGGTCACCCCCGGATCGCCGGCCTGGAGGTAGTCGGCGAAGAAGAAGGCGTCGGGCGCGTCACCCCAGGCCTTGTTCACCGAGAAGATCGTGTAGCTGACCGCCCACGCGAGCACGGCCGCGTAGTAGATCGCGATCATGAAGCAGATCGCCACCTGCCACCAGCCCAGGCCCTCGGTGCCGCGCCGCAGCCGCGCGAACGACAGGGGCGCCGAGCCGCGGTGCCGGTGGCCCATCGCGTAGTCGAACAGCAGGAACGGGATTCCCGCGGTGATCAGGGCGACGAGGTAGGGGATGATGAACGACCCGCCGCCGTTCTCGTAGGCGACATACGGGAACCGCCAGATGTTCCCCAGGCCCACGGCCGACCCGATCGCCGCGAGGATGAAGACCCGGCGGGACGAGAACGACCCGCGCTTGGCCTGTTCGGTTTGTGATGCAGAGTGCTCGACAGACATGCGTCACCTCCACGTGATGTGCCACACATCGTGCCAGATCGGGGCGGCCGCGACCCACCCCTCACCCGCGCGTCGCGGGACCCGGTTCGAGGCCGGTGACCACCGCATACCTCTGCGTCTGCGGGCTCAGCCGCCCGCGACCGCCCGGGCGCTGCGCTCTCGTCGCTCCCGCTTGAGGCGCTCGATCGGGTCGTTGGAGGAGCCGAGCTGCGCCGGACCGAAGATCGTGAGCATCACCCGGCGCACGTGCCAGCCCATCAGGTAGGGCACGGACAGGCCCGCCCTGGGGAGCTTCTCGTCGCCGGCCATGCCGTCAGTATGCGTGTGTGCGGCCGGCGGATGGACCGCGACCCAAGACGGTGCATCCTCACACCGACCGGCGCGATACATCACGCCGAACGGGGAGGAATGCACCAATCGCGGACAGGCGGGCGGAGATGCGGGTATGCGCGGGTCGCCTCAGCCGACCGGCGCCGCTTCCTTCTCGGCCGGGTCGTCCTCGGCCGAGCCCGACTCCGAGACCGCCCCACCGTCGGTGCGCCACAGCCTGCTCGGCCACCACGTCCAGCGCCCGATGTCGACGGCGAACGCCGGCACGAGGAGGGAGCGGACGATGAGGGTGTCGAGCAGGACGCCGAAGGCGACGATGAACGCGATCTGGGCGAGGAACACCAGCGGGATGACCGTGAGCGCGCCGAAGGTGGCCGCGAGCACGATGCCGGCGCTGGTGATGACGCCACCGGTGACGGCGAGCGCGCGCAGGACGCCCTTGCGGGTGCCGTGCACCTTGCTCTCCTCCCGGGCCCTGGTCATGAGGAAGATCGAGTAGTCGATGCCGAGGGCGATGAGGAAGACGAACCCGTAGAGGACCGTGGTCGGGTCGCCGCCCGGGAAGCCGAACAGGTAGTTGAACACCAGCGCGGAGATGCCCAGGGTCGCGGCGAACGACAGCACGTTGGCGACCATGAGGAACAGCGGCGCCATGATCGAGCGGAGCAGCACGACGAGGATGAGGAAGACGACGAGGATGATGACCGGCGCGACGACGAGGAAGTCGCGGTCCGCGGCCTGCCTCGTGTCGAGCTGCTGCGCGGTCTGACCGCCGACGAGGATCCGCTCGTCGACGGCGCTCAGGTCCTCGCGGACCCGCTCCACGGTGTCGACGGCCTCCGGGGAGTCGGCGGCGTCCTGGAGGGTGGCCTGCAGGATGACGTTGCCGTCGACCACCTGCGGCGGTGCCTCGGGGACCAGGCCGATGGTCGGGTCGGAGACACCCTCCTCCTGCTCGAGCACGGCGAGAGCGTCCTCGGCGACCTCCTCGGGCGCGAGGATCTGGATCGGGGAGCCGGAGCCGGCGTCGAAGTGCTCGGCCAGCAGCTCCTGGCCGGCGACCGAGTCGACGTCGGTGAGGAACAGGTCGGACTGGGCGATGCCGTTCAGGCGCAGCATCGGCAGGAACGCGGCGGCGACGAGCAGACCGATGGTGACCGTGACCCAGGTGCGGCGGGGGTGCCGACCGACGGTCTCGGCGACGCGGCGCCAGCCGAGCCGGTTCGCGAGACGGTTCTCGTCCTCCTCGGTGTGCACGTGCGGCACCGACGGCCAGAAGATCCAGCGGCGGCCGAGGACGAGGATCGCGGGCAGGAAGGTGATCGCGGCCAGGTAGGCGCCGCTGATGCCCAGGGCGGCCACCGGCCCGAGACCGGAGGTGCCCTTGAGGTCGGCGAGCACGAGCGCGAGGAGGCCGAGGATGACGGTGGCGGCGCTCGCTGAGA
This sequence comes from Dermatophilaceae bacterium, assembly GCA_049582485.1. Lineage (GTDB taxonomy): Bacteria > Actinomycetota > Actinomycetes > Actinomycetales > Dermatophilaceae > F2B08. The sequence goes on along the minus strand of JBAUUB010000055.1, from coordinate 7,907 downwards.
TCGGCTCGATCGTGGCGCGCCAGGCCTTCTTCAGAGCGGTCCAGGTCGAGTCGTGGACGTGCAGCTCCTCCTTGTAGCGCGAGACGAGCAGCAGGGCGTAGTCGGTCGCCGCGCCGACGACGAGGATCGAGAGGATGCCCTGGCTCTGGCCGCTGACGGTGATCAGCCCGGCGTCGGCGACCTGGTAGACGACGTACCCGGCCGCCGCGAGGCCGAAGACGGCGGTCAGCAGCACGGCGAACGGCAGGATCGGACTGCGGTAGACGATGAGCAGGATGACGAGGACGACGACGAGCGCGACGAGGAGCAGGATGCCGTCGATCCCGGCGAACGCGCTGGACAGGTCGGCGATGAACCCTGCAGGTCCGGTGATGTATGCGGTCAGCCCCGCCTCGTCGAGCGGCGCCATCTCCTCGGCGACGGTGTTCGTGACGAGCTCGAGGACCGGCTCCTCCTCGACGTTCTGGTCGACCTCGTCGGCGATGAGCGGGAGAACCACGAGGAAGGCCTCGCCGTCCTCGCTGGGGACGACGGGGATCGGAGCGCCCGGCGGGAGGGCGATGTAGTCGGCGAGGGTGGTGCCTTCGGGCAGCTCACCGGTCGCGTTCGGGAGCTCGGTGGCGAAGGTCTGCGCGAGCTCGAGGTCGCTCGGTTCGAGCCCACCCTCGCGTGCGGCGATGACGATGAGGGGCAGCGTCGAGTCGTCCTGGAAGTCCTCGAGCGCGTTCGTGACGAGGGTGGACTCGGCGTCCTCGGGCAGGAACGAGGCAGCGTCGTTCTCCTGCAGCGAGGACAGCTGCCCGATCGACTGACCGCCGACACCACCGATCGCGAACCACGCCAGCACGAGTGCGATCGCGCCGAGCAGGATCCGCCGGGGTACCTTCACCCGTTCCTCTGCGCGTCGCTGTTCGGGCGAACGCTTCAGTCCTCGCGCCATGGGTTGTCCCTTCGATACGATCTGACTCACGAGGTGAATCAGGAAGTTGTTAAGTTGCTGAAGGGAAATTAGCAGGATGCACAACGATGGGGCCAGTCGCTCGGTCCAGGACATCGTGCCCCAGTGGCGCATGTCCGGGACGCTCGATCGGCTGCAGCGCCTCCTCGACGCCGGCTCGGCCGCGCCGATCGAGGTGGCCCGTCGTGCCCAGCTGAGCGCCTCCGAGCTGCACGCCCTGCGTCACCTCTCGTCCCAGCCGATGGGGCCCGCGGAGCTCGCGCGCGTGCTCGGAGTCACGACGGCGGCCGCGTCCGGCGTCGTCGACCGGCTGGTGGGCCACGGCCACGCCGAGCGCCGTCCGCACTCCGTGGACGGGCGCCGCACCGAGGTGCACCTGACCGACTCCGGTCGAGCCGAGGCTGTGGGCCATCTCGCACCGATGTTCGCGGCGCTCGCCGTGCTCGACGCGTCCCTGACCGAGGACGAGCGCGTCGTCGTCGATCGGTATCTCGACGGCGCCATCGCCGCCGTCCGCGCACTCCTCTAGCCGGCGCCGGGGTGTCGGTCGCGGTGAGCAGCCCTCGCTCGGCACCCCGACCACACCGTGCACGACGTGCAGGTTTGCACGCTGTGCATGGATCGGCCTACCGTCGTCGCGTGACCAGCACGACCAGCGCACGACCCGGGCCGGGGGCGGACACGGCCGTCTCGGAGCCGCTCGGCCGGCGCGAGCTCAACAAGGCCCGCACCCGTGAGGCCATCGTCGCGGCGCTGCGGACGCTCGTGCGTGACCAGCCGGTTCACCGGGTCACGGTCGACCAGCTCGCCGAGGCGGCCGGCATCTCGCGCCGCACCTTCTTCAACTACTACGCGGGCATCCCGGCCGTGGTCTCCGAGGTCATCGGCTCGAGCACCGAGCACCTCGCCGACGGGGTCGGCGCTCTCGACCCCAGCGTCTCCCCGATCCGCCCCCTGCGGCGGCTCGTCGCCGAGGTCGGCATCCCGACAGCGCTCATCGAGTGGCTCGCCCTGCTCAACCTGCATGCCTGCGCGGACGACCCCGCCGCCGCGACCTTCGACCGCACCGTCTGGGCAGAGAAGGGCGCCTGGCTCGAGCACCTCCTCGTCGAGCGACTCCCCGGCGGCGCCGACCCGCTCTACGTCGCGACCCTGGCCACGACGATCATGAACTGCTTCGCCGCCGCCGAGCGCTCCTGGGCGGCCGCCCGCGAGCCCGGCACCCCCGTCGACGACAACGATGTCGCGCAGTTCCACGGACAGCTCGACCGGGCCCTCGCGTACGCCGAGCACGGCTGGGCCGCCCCGACGACCTCCGCCCCTGCAGGGCCCTCCGCCTCTGCCCACCCCTCCGCCTCTGCCGACCCCACCACCCGAAGGACCTGACCATGGCCGTCCTCCTCCACCGCCTCGGCCGCTGGTGTGCGCGTCGTCCCTGGCCCGTCGTCGGCGCCTGGGTGGCGCTCCTGGCGCTGACCGTGACGGGAATGCTCACGCTCGCCAAGCCGCTGGCGAACGAGTTCTCCATCCCGGGCAGCCGTTTCGAGGCGGTCCTGGCCACGCTCAAGGCCGAGATTCCCGAGGCCGCAGGCACGACGGGCACCGCCGTGTTCCGCAGTGACGACGGCTTCACGGCGCAGCAGCAGACCGCTATCGAGGACGCGGTCGCCGCATGGAACGACATCGACGACGTCATGGCCGTCGACCCGTTCGCCACCCAGGCCGAGATCGACGGCTCGGCGGAGCAACTGGCCGACGGGCGCGCGGAGCTCGAGGCGGGGCGCGCCGAGCTCGAGGCCGGGGAGGAGGAGCTGGCCCAGGGCCGTTTCGAGCTCGACGGCGGTCAGGCGCAGCTCGACGCCGCCCTCGCGGCGGGTCTCGTGACCCCGGAGCAGGCCGCGCAGGCCCAGGCCGAGATCGACGCCGGCCGCGCCCAGCTCGAGGCCGGCGAGACGCAGCTCGCCGATGGTCGCGCCGAGCTGGAGGCCGGGGAGGCCACCCTGGTCGCCGGCGAGCGGATGGCTGCGCTCTCGGACGGCCTGCGCCTGGTCAACGAGTCCGGCACGGTCGCGATGTCGCAGATCTCGGTGCAGGGCGCCGACGGCGTCATCCCGCCCGAGACGATGGACGCCATCAAGGAAGTCGCCGACGACCTCGACGCGCAGGGGGTCGAGACCAGCCTGTCCGCCGAGCTGACCTCCGACATCTCGAGCATCTTCGGCCCGGGCGAGATCGTCGGTCTCGCCGTGGCGGCCATCGTCCTGATCGTCATGCTCGGCAGCCTCGTCGCCGCCGGGCTGCCGCTCCTCATGGCGCTCGTCGGCGTGGGGGTCGGGCTCACCGGGGCACTCGCGCTGTCCTCGGTCGTCGACATGCAGTCGATCACTCCGGCGCTGGCGCTCATGCTGGGCCTCGCGGTCGGCATCGACTACTCGCTGTTCCTCATCAACCGGCACCGCCAGCAGGTCATGCACGGTATGTCCGTCGAGAGCTCGATCGCGCTCGCGGTGGGCACTTCGGGCAACGCCGTCACCTTCGCCGGACTGACGGTCATCATCGCGCTGGCCGCGCTCACCCTGACCGGCATCCCGTTCCTCGGGGTCATGGGTCTGGTCGCCGCGGCGACCGTGGCGATCGCGGTCCTCGTGGCCCTCACCCTGACCCCCGCGATGCTCTCGCTGATGGGCATGCGCGTGCTCCCCAAGCGCACGCGTGCGGCTCTCGCGCGTGGAGACCTGCACGACAGTGCCGAGCAGGACGCGCGTGAGGCGGACACCCACCGGGGCTGGGCGGCCTTCGTGGCCAAGCGCCCCTGGCTGATGATCGCCGCGGTCATCGCCATCGTCGCGGGGCTCGGGTACCCGACGGGTCAGCTCCGTCTCGGACTGCCGGACGGAGGGTCCGAGCCGGCGGGGAGCGACGCATACGTCACCTATGACACCGTGCGCAGCGAGTTCGGCGCCGGTGCGAGCGGCCCCATCATCGCCGTCGCGGAGCTGGACCAGCCGATCGCCGAGGGCGACGAGACCGAGCTGCTCACGACCCAGGCCGACATCGGCGAGGAGCTCGCAGACGTCTACAACGTCGAGTACGTCGTGCCGGTCGGGGTCAACGACCGGCGGGACGTCATCGCGTTCCAGATCCAGCCCGCGTACGGGCCGGCCGACCCGGCGACCGAGCGGCTCGTCGACCGGCTGACCCAGATCGCGCCGCGGATCGGTGCCGACAACGGAGCCGAGATCGGGCTGACCGGCATGACGGTGGCGAACATCGACATCTCGAACCAGCTCGCCGAGGCGCTGCCGCTGTACCTGCTCGTCGTCGTCGGGCTGTCGCTGATCCTGCTGCTGCTCGTCTTCCGCTCGATCGTCATCCCGTTCCTGGCGACCGGTGGGTTCCTGCTCAGCATCGTCGCGGCCTTCGGGGCGGTGGTCGCGGTGTACCAGCTCGGCCACCTCTCACCGATCTTCGGCGTCAACGAGCCGGGCCCGATCATCTCGTTCCTGCCGATCCTCCTGATCGGCATCCTGTTCGGGCTCGCGATGGACTACCAGGTGTTCCTCGTCAGCGCGATGCGCGAGGAGCACGTCCACGGCAGGGACGCGCGCGCGGCCGTCATCACCGGCTTCAACCACAGCGCCAGGGTCGTCACTGCCGCCGCGATCATCATGATCTCGGTGTTCGGCGGGTTCGTCTGGGCGCACCTGGCGCTCGTGCGGCCGATCGGTCTCGGGCTCGCGGTCGGTGTGCTCGTCGACGCGTTCATCGTCCGGATGACCCTGACGCCGGCGGTCATGACGCTGCTCGGCGAGAAGGCCTGGTGGATCCCGCGCTGGCTCGACCGGATCCTCCCCGACGTCGACGTGGAGGGTGCCAAGCTCGAGCGGTCGCTCGGCAGCCGCTCGGCCGCGGACGAGGTCCCGGCGGCGCCGGATGCGCCGGACCGCGTGGGGGTCTGACATCTCAGCGCAGAACGTGTGAGTGAACCGTCGTCATGACGACGGTCCACTCACACGGTGACGCCGCTGGCGTTCCGGTCCAGTCCCCAGTCCGCGACATCGCCACAGATCAGGGCATGGTGGATGGTGACAGTCATCGTCTGCCGAGTGAGGTGCACGCCCGATGTGGTTCGACTCCTGGTACGCCGTCCTGCGGATCCTGCTCGTGGGGGCGGCGTCCTACGTCACCCTGGTCCTTCTCCTGCGGATCGGGGGCAAACGGGTGCTCGCCAAGCTCAACGCGTTCGACCTGGTCGTCACCGTGGCGCTCGGGTCGATCCTCGCGAGCGCGGTCCTGACCAAGAACATCCGCTTCGTCGACGCGCTCGTCGGCATGGTGCTGCTCGTCGGCGCGCAGTGGCTCGTGACCCGCGTGACCACGTCCCTGCCGGGCGGTCGCCATTTCGTCAACGCCGAGCCGACGCTCGTCGTCCGGGATGGTGAGCTGCTCGAGGGGGCGTTGTCCGGTGCGCGCCTGACCCGCGGCGAGATCGCCCAGGCCGTCCGTTCGTCGGGCCGGGGAGACTTCCACGACGTCGCGGCCGTCGTGCTCGAGCCGGACGGCACCCTCAGCGTGATCGGGCGGTCCTCGCTCGGTGACGCGCGGGCGCTCGCGGAGGTTCCGGGCTGGCGGGCTGACCGATCAGCCGGCAGCGGGGAGGCGTAGCGGCTCGTGCTGGTGGTCGTCGGCGACGAGGCGTAGCGCGGTGGCCGGCTCGTCGTCGGACGCCCCGGACAGGTGGGGGTACTGGCTGACGATGGTGCGGACCAGGTGCTCCACCGCCGCCGCGAGGACCTCGGCCGCATGCCTGACCTCGACCGCCCCGGACGCTCGTCCCGCGTCGACCAGGTCGACCAGGACCTGACCGGTGGCTGCGAGTGAGTCCCGGGGGCTCTCCTCGCGGAAGAAATACGACTCGCCGTACTGCAGCAGGTCGGTCTGGGTCTGCAGCACGCCCTCGGTCACCGACGAGAGCAGTCCGGTGGCGACGCTCGGCTCACCCTCGCGGATCACCTGCGCCGTGTCCGCCCGGGTCAGGGCGGTGAGCCGGCTCGCGAAGGACCGCCGCCGCCCGAGGGCCGGATAGAGCTGCAGGACCCACGAGATCCCGGCGGTGAGCAGGATGAACCCGACGAGCGCCTGAAGGGGCACGAGGAGTCGCAGACCCCAGGTGGCCGGTGTGATGTCGCCCAGGCCGAGGGTGGCCACGGCGACGGTCGAGACGTACACCGCGGTCAGGAAGCCGGAGGACCGTCCGGGGTCGAGCGAGCTGCCGTAGTGGAAGCCGTCGGGCAGGTGCGGCAGATAGACCAACGCCCATCCGAGCACGGTGAGCAGCGTCCAGATCAGGACGGTGAGGACGAGCGCGAGCGGCCCCGACAGCTCCGATGACCGGCCCTCCCGGCTGAGCGGACGCGTCAGCCGCCACACCGTCGCGAAGATGCGCCGGGCGCCGCCGCCGAAGCCGCGCGGGTGCCAGAGCGTGTGGAAGATGTCGAGCAGCGCGGCCAGGATGAGGGCGGCTCCCAGGGCCGTGAACAGCCAGGTCATGGGTCCCGAGCCTGTCACATACGCGGCGGCGCGATGAGTCGGCTCGGCTCGTGGCGCCGTCTGCTCACGTGGTCGGCAGGTAGGCGACGCCCTTGCGCACCCCTAGCATGTGCTCGGTGACCATGACCGCCGCGCCGGCGATCGCGGCGTCGCGTCCCGTCGTGGCGGGCAGGATCTGCAGCGAGCCGGTCGCCAACGGCAGCGACCGGGTGTAGACGACCTCACGAACCCCGGCGATCAGGTGGTCGCCCGCGCGGGTCAGGAGACCGCCGAGCACGATCACCGACGGGTTGAGCAGGCTGACGCAGGTCGCCAGCACCTCACCGATGAACCGGCCCGCCTGCCGGAGCTCGGTCGCGGCCCGCACCTCGCCGGCCTCGACGAGCTCGACGATGTCCAGGGTCCGCTGGGCGTCCACCCCCTGGTCCCGTAGTCGGGTCGCGATGGCCGGGCCGCTCGCGATCGCCTCGAGGCATCCCCGGTTGCCGCACCGGCACAGCACCTCGCCGCCGTGGGGAGAGGCCACGTGTCCGAGGTCGCCCGCCGCACCCTTGGCTCCGCGCAGCAGTTGGCCGTGCGTGATGATGCCGGCGCCGATACCTGTCGCGACCTTGACGAAGAGCAGGTCGGCCACCTCGGAGTGCGCCGTCGCGTGCTCACCGAGGGCCATCAGGTTGACGTCGTTGTCGACGAGCACAGGGACGTCGAGCTCTCGGGTGACCCGTGCGGGAATGTCGTAGCCGTCCCACCCGGGCATGATCGGGGGACGCACCGGTCGCCCCGTCGAGTGTTCGACCGGCCCGGGCACGCCGATGCCGATGCCGATCAGGTCGGCGCGACGGTCGTGGCGGCTGAGAAGCTCCTCGGCCCGGTCGAGAACCCACGAGAGCACGTTCTCGGGGCCGTCGGCGATATCGAGCTCGCCGACCACGACGTCGAGCGGACGCCCCGCGAGATCGGTGAGCGCGACCCCCGCGTGCGTCGCCCCCAGGTCGGCGGCGATGACCACTCTGGCACTCGGGGCGAACGAGAACTGCACCGGTGGTCGACCACCGGTGGAGGCGGCCGATCCCACCGGCGCGAGGAGCCCGGAGGCGAGGAGGGTGTCGACCTTCGCGCCGACGGTGGACCGCCCCATCCCGGTGAGGGTGATGAGCTCAGCGCGCGTCCGCGGGCGGCCGTCGAGCATGACGGAGAGGACATCCGCCGCCTCCCGCACCGCGACCGGAAGCGGCTCCACCACGGTCGACATGGGGCAAGTCAAGCACATGGTATTTGCGTGCCGCGACGCACAACTCGTGCTGCGACGGGGCACTTCTACAAGATTGTCTGCAACTTTTGCTTGACCCACGGCAGAAGATCTGCGAGGGTTTCGGCCATGTCAGCTCAAGGACGAGCG
>JBAUUB010000054.1:0-1895 GCA_049582485.1 Dermatophilaceae bacterium | reverse complement strand
CTCTTCGCGGTCGCGATGGTCTTGATCGTGGCCTTTGAGTTGTCGACCGGTCGTGCACTGTCCACCTACACCGGCGGTACGAGTAGTACGAGTGTCGGGACCTCGATCCCAGGCTGGAGCGGCACGGGGCAAGACTCGCTCGATGTCGAGCTCGAGGTGCCCCTGCCGGGCGAGGTCCAGGACGGCGAGGTCCCGCAGGAGCCAGTTCCGCTTGAGGACGCCCCGCTCGAGGACGTGCCGCAGGAACCAGCACCCCCGCAGGACGACGCCCCGCAGGAGCAAGCGCCGCCGGTGGATCCTCCCACGCAGCAGGCACCGGAGACCCCCGCCCCGTAGGACCCTCGGCGCACGTCCACAGCCGCACGCTCCGTCTCGGCGTCAACCCGCGCTTCGCCGAGATCGGCCGCAACTTGCTCACGGCGCGGCTGGCCGGACACGTCTACGACCCCGAGGCCGCGGACGAGCACATCATGACCGACTTCGGCGAGTTCGAGATCCACGCCGATGTCGTGCCGGGCCGGGGAGCAACGCTCGAACTTGAGGGCACGCAGTCGATCGACTGTGGCCAATGCCGTTTCACGACCCCTCCGAGTCTCGCCAAAGCGGCTCTTCACAATCGAGGGTGTGACCCGGGGGTGTGCTGGGGCGGCGCGTCGGTGTCGGGATGAGGGTCGAGGCCTTCCGATGATGGAGGTTCCTACGCCGTCCATCCGAAAGACCTTGACGTGTCTGACGCTACCCGTTCTGCGGGCTTCGCCTGCCCTGATCTGACCGCCTTCTGCCGCCTCGCCGAGCTCGGCCCCGTCGTCACGGGGCAGCGCATCGAACCCGATCGAGCTGTGCTCGCGTGCCGGGTGGTCGAACCGGACCAGTGGTGCCGTCGCTGCGGCTGCGAAGGTTCACCGCGGGACAGCGTGGTGCGCCGGTTGGCGCACGAGCCGCTGGGCTGGCGTCCGACCATGCTCGAGGTGATCGTGCGTCGCTACCGGTGCACCGGCTGCGGATACGTGTGGCGCCAGGACACCACGAAGGCGGCCGAGCCTCGGGCCAAGGTGTCGCGTCGCGGGCTGCGGTGGGCACTGGAAGGCATCGTGTGCCAGCACCTGACCGTGGCCCGGGTCGCCGAAGGCCTGGGCGTCGCATGGAACACCGCCAACGACGCGGTCCTGGCCGAGGGCAGGCGGGTCCTCATCGAGGACAAACACCGCTTCGACGGCGTCAAGGTCATTGGGGTCGACGAGCACGTGTGGCGCCACACCCGCCATGGCGACAGGTACGTCACCGTGATCATCGACCTCACCCCGGTCCGCGACGGCACCGGCTCGGCGAGGCTGCTCGACATGGTCGAGGGCCGCTCCAAGGCCGCGTTCAAGACCTGGCTCGGCGATCGCGACCAGGCCTGGCGCACCGCCGTGGAGGTGGTTGCGATGGACGGGTTCACCGGCTTCAAGACCGCCGCAGCCGAGGAGGTCCCCGACGCCGTCGCGGTCATGGATCCCTTCCACGTGGTCCGCCTCGCCGGCGAGGCGCTGGACCGATGCCGGCGACGGGTCCAACTCACGGTCCACGGCCACCGCGGCTACAAGGATGACCCGCTCTACAAGTCGCGTCGCACGCTGCACACCGGCGCCGGCCTGCTCACCGACAAACAGGCCGACAGGCTGGGAGCGCTGTTCGCCGAGGACGCCCACGTCGAGGTCGAAGCAACCTGGGGTGTCTACCAGAACATGATCTCCGCCTACCGCCACCAGGACCGCCGCCAGGGCCGTGACCTGATGGTCAAGCTGATCGACTCGATCACCAGCGCCGTGCCGAAGGCGCTGGTCGAGATCACCACGCTGGGGCGGACCCTGAAGAAAGCGGGCCGCCGACGTGCTCGCGTACTTCGACCGTCG
>JBAUUB010000053.1:0-18015 GCA_049582485.1 Dermatophilaceae bacterium | reverse complement strand
GACAGGCAGGTGACGCAACCCTCGAGCTTCTCGAACTCGGAGATGTCGACGCACGTGACCGTATAGCCGCGCTCGCGGAGCAGATCGGCCGACCGTGGGGCGCTCGTCGCCATGACGAGATGGTCCGCACCGACCCGGATCACGTGCGCACCGCCCTCCTCGGGCATTCCCTCGTAGCGGGGGAAGGCGTCCTTGTCGTCGACGACCGGATCCCAGCCGATGACGGTCCCGTCGGGCAGGGCGGTCACCGCCGACTTCAGGTGCAGTGCGCGCTCACACGGCACCGCCTGGACCCGCACGCCGAGCGGCTTCATCAGCTCACCCAGCTGCCGCACCCCCTCGCCGTTCGTGCGGGAGCCAAGCCCCACATACATCGTCGTCGTCTCGGGTGTGACCACCCGCAGCACGTCACCGCCGTCGAGGGTGCCGGGGCTCTCGATGCGCGCGACCTCGAGGCCGAGGCCGGCGGCGAACTCGGCCACCCCTTCGGTCTCCGGCCTGCGTTCGGCGGCGCCCGGGTTGGTGACGACGGCGAGGTTGTCATGGACGACGAGGACGTCCTCGATGAACACCGAGTCGGGGCACTGCTCGGCGGCGGGCATCTCGACGATCTCCCACCCGGCACCGGCCAGCGCATCGACGTATCCCTGCCACTGGGCGAGCGCGAGCTCAGGGTCGACCGGGGACTTCTCGATGTGGGTCACGAGACCGTCGGCGAGGTGCGGCGAGGGCCGCCGGACGACGGCGCGGGGGGCGCTGCTCATGAGGGTTTCACTCCTGTCCGGGCCAGAGGCGGTGGTAGGCGTTGATGGCGGGCTGTCCGCCGAGGTGGGCGTACAGGACGGTGGAGTCCGCGGGGATCTCACCGTCCGCGACCAGGTCGATCAGGCCGGCCATCGACTTGCCCTCGTAGACCGGGTCGATGATGACACCCTCGAGTCGGCCGGTGAGGTTGATCGCCTCGATCGTGCTGTCGACCGGGATGCCGTACAGGTCACCGGCCCAGCCCTCGAGGACGGTGATCTCGTCGTCGCGCAGGTCCCGGCCGAGCTCGATGAGCTCGGCCGTGTTCCGGGCGATGCGCTTGACCTGGTCGCGGGTCTTCTCGATCGTCGCGGAGGCGTCGATCCCGAGCACACGGCGGCGCACCCCCGTCAGGTCCTCCAGGGCCGCGAAGCCGGCGATCATCCCGGCGTGGGTCGAGCCGGTCACGGTGCAGACGACGATCGTGTCGAAGGTGACACCGAGCTGCTTCTCCTGCTCGGCGACCTCGAAGGCCCAGTTCGCGAATCCCAGGCCACCGAGCGGGTGCTCACTCGCACCGGCGGGGATGCCGTACGGCTTGCCCCCGCTCGCCTCGACCTCGTCGAGCGCCTCCTGCCAGGAGGTGCGGATACCGATGTCGAAGCCGGCCGGGTCGAGGCGGCTGTCGGCGCCCAGGATGCGGGACAGCAGGAGGTTCCCCACGGACGTGTTGACGTCGTCCTCCCAGGGCACCCACTTCTCCTGGACCAGCCGGCACTTCAGCCCGAGGTGGGCGGCGACGGCCGCGACCTGGCGGGTGTGGTTGGACTGGTAGCCACCGATCGAGACCAGGGTGTCGGCTCCGGAGGCGAGCACGTCGGGGACGATGTACTCGAGCTTGCGGGTCTTGTTGCCGCCGAAGGCGAGCCCGCTGTTGCAGTCCTCGCGCTTGGCCCAGACCTGCGCACCCCCGAGGTGCTCGGAGAGGCGCCGGAGCGGATGGACCGGGCTCGGTCCGAAGGTCAGCGGATGCCGGGGGAAGCTCGCAAGGCGCATGGGGGAAGCGTAGGGCCGGGTCGGACAGCGCGTCCCACGCCTCCCGCACAGCGGGACAAGATGGGGGGTATGCCGCTCGCTCACCTCCGCCGTCGCGCCGGGATGGCGCTGCGCGCCAAGGTGGCCGGCGAGAACCCGTCCGAGCGGGCCGGGCGGGTGTGGGGTGCTGTGGGGCCCCGGTGGTTCACCGAGGAGGACCCGATCTGGCGGGTTCATGCCGACGCGGCGATGTTCCCGGGCGGAATCCGGTCGCTCCTGCTCCAGAGCCTGCACCCGTTGGCGATGGCCGGCGTCGACCAGCACTCCGACTACCGGAGCGAGCCGTGGGTGCGCGTCAGCAACACGTCGTTCTTCCTCGCACAGACGACCTTCGGCACGATCGAGAACGCCGAGAAGATGATCGCCGCCGTCCGCGCGATGCACGAGCGGGTCGTCGGAGTCGCGCCGGACGGCCGCGAGTACCGCGCGAGCGACCCGCATCTGCTGCTCTGGGTCCACGTCGCCGAGATCGAGACGTTCCTGACGTCCTACCAGACCTTCTCCCCGACCCCGCTGAATCCCGCGGAGGCGGACACCTACGTCGAGCAGACCGCCCACGTCGCGCGCCTACTGGGCGTGGTCGACCCGCCCCTATCCGTCGCCGGTCTGCACGAGGTGATCGACGCATACCGACCGGAGCTGCAGGTGACCGACGCGGCCCGACGGGCTGCGCACTTCCTGCTCCATGAGCCTCCCCTCTCGGGCGTCGAAACACTCGGCTACCCCGCCCTGGCCTCGGCTGCGGTGCGGTCCCTGCAGCCGTGGGCACGCGACATGCTCGGCCTGCGGACCGCTCCGGTGCCCGATGAGTGGGCCCTGCGACTGCTCGGTCGGCCGACCGTCGGATTCGTGCGCTGGGTGCTCACCGACCCCCAGGTCACTCAGGACCACGAGATCGGGCACGCGGCGTAAAGCCGCAGGTCAGGACCAGGTAATGGGCTGGCAAATCTTTCGCGATTTCGTCTCCTGACCGCAGTTTTCGTGCCAAGGTGTGCTCTTGTGCCACCCACACCGGGGTGAGCGCGGGAGATTCGGGACGCCGAACCGGCGTCTCCTTCGAAGGAGCACACATGCACAGACGAGCCATTGCCATGGCTGCAGCGAGCGCAACAGCTGTGGGCATGCTGGCTGCGATGGCACCCGCCACCGCGGCGCCCAGCGAGGGCGCAGAGAAGCCCTATGTCGTCCTGATGTCGGCGGAACCGGCACTCGCCTACGACGGCGGCGTGTCCGGAATCCCGGCCACCCAGCCTGCCAAGGGCAAGAAGATCAACCCTGGCGCCGCGAACGTCAAGAAGTACCGCGCCCACCTCGAGAAGGCCCAGGAGGACGCTCTCAAGTCAGCTGGGGTCGACGCCCAGCCCCGCAACCAGATCACGCTGGCCGCGAACGCGTTCGCCGTGAGCCTCACCCCGGCGCAGGCTCAGAAACTCGCCCTCGCCAAGGGTGTCGCTCGGGTTCAGGAGGACGTGCTCAAGCAGAAGCAGACCGACGTTTCCCCCTCGTTCCTCGGCCTCAACGGCAAGAAGGAGGCATGGGCGACCGGCTACACGGGGAACGGTGTGGTCGTCGGTGTCATCGACTCCGGCATCTGGCCCGAACACCCCTCCTTCGCCGATCCGGGCGGTCTGCCGGAGCACGACATCCCTGTACCGTGCGAGTTCGGCGACGCGGATGCCCAGGCGCACAACCCGTTGGACAAGCCGTTCGAGTGTCAGAACAAGCTCATCGGCGCCCGGGACATGACTGAAACCTACAAGGCGCTCACGGGCCTGACCGAGCAGGAGTACGACTCGGCTCGTGACTCCGACGGGCACGGGACCCACACCGCGTCGACCGCCGCGGGGAACCGTGACGTGGCGGCGTCGATCTTCGGCATCGACCGGGGTACGGTCAGCGGCATCGCACCCGAGGCCGGCATCATCGCCTACAAGGGACTAGGTGCCCTGGGGGGCTACAGCTCCGACCTCGCCGCCGCCATCGACCAGGCGGTCGCTGACGGCGTGGACGTCATCAACTACTCGATCGGCTCCTCGACCCCCGCACTGGGACCGGACGACCTGGCCTTCCTGTTCGCGGCGAATGCCGGCGTCTTCGTAGCGACCTCCGCCGGCAACGCCGGTCCCGGCGCCAGCACGATCGGCTCACCTGCAGCCGTCCCGTGGCTGACCACCGTCGGCGCGAGCACGCACGACCGGACCTTCGAGGCCACCGTGAAGCTCGGCGCTATGCCCTCGGAGACCGCTACCTCGTCCAGAGACAAGGGCAAGGACAAAGGCAAGCCCAAGAAGGAGCGCGCGCAGACCTACATGGGAGCCTCGGTGACCGAGGGCCTCTCCGGCCAGACCCGTCTGGTCGACGCCGAGGACCATGGCAACCCGCTGTGTCTGACGACCGTCGAGTTCAACCCGTCGATCGAGGGCGCCGTCGTTCTGTGTGCCCGCGGCGAGAACGCCAGAGTGGACAAGAGCAAGGCCGTCTGGGAGCAGGGCGGCGCCGGAATGGTGCTCTACAACCAGACCGACGCCCAGGCGCTTGTCACTGACAACCACTTCCTGCCGAGTGTGCACATCACGTACTCGGACGGATTGGCGATCAAGGCCTACATCGACGCGGCCGGGCCGAGCGCCACCGCCTCGCTCACCGAAGGCGAGAAGGCCCGCACCAAGGGAAGCGTCATGGCCGACTTCTCGTCACGCGGGCCCGTGAGTAGCCCAGGTGACCCCAACATCATCCGGCCCGACATCACGGCTCCTGGTGTGAACATCCTTGCAGGCAACACGCCGACGCCGGAGGCTGGCCGTCCCGGCCAGCTCTTCCAGTCCATCTCGGGGACGTCCATGTCGAGCCCACACGTGGCTGGCCTGTACGCCTTGCTGAAGCAGGCACACCCGAACTGGTCCGCGGCGGTCGCGAAGTCGGCCCTGATGACGACTGCCCGCCAGGACGTCGTCAAGGAGGACGGCAAGACCCCGGCCGACCCGTTTGACTTCGGAGCCGGTCACGTCGACCCGGGCCAACCTAGCAAGCGCGGCTCGATGTTCGATCCAGGCATCGCCTTCGACGCGGGCTTCAATGACTACCTGGCCTACTCGTGCGGCCCGTACCCCTTCATCTTCGGCAACCCGGCGGCGACATGCGCCGCCCTGGAAGACGCGGGATTCTCGACCGACCCGTCCAACCTCAACGTCCCGTCCATCGGGATCGCCGAGGTCGCGGGCCCTCGCACCGTCGAGCGCACGATCACCAATGTGTCCGACCGCCGGCTCGACCTGAAGGCTCACGTCAACTCACCCAAGGGATACTCCGTTTCCGTCTCGCCCTCTCGCGTCACACTCCGACCGGGCGAGGCAGCAACCGTCGAGGTGACGGTGACGAACACCTCGGCGCCCGTCGGAGAATGGCGGTTCGGGGCCATCACCTGGAAGGGCGCGGGCTACGACGCCCGGATTCCCCTCGCGGTTGCGGGCACGGCGCTGAAGGCACCAGGAGCCGTCAGTCATACCGGCACCTCGGGCTCCGGCTCGGTTTCCGTGGACTTCGGGTACAGCGGCGCGTTCACCGTCGACGCCTACGGCTTGGCCAAGGATGTTCCGCTCGCGGGCTCGGTCGGACAGGACCCGAACTCCACCTTCGCTCGCTCGGACGTGGGCAACGGGGCGACCCTTCACACGGTTGATCTAACCGATGTGGAGTTCTGGCGGATGACGCTTGGGCAGTCGGACCTCACGGGACCCAGTGCGGCCGCGGCCGACCTGGATGTGTACGTGTTCGGACCGGACGGTGCGCTCGTGGCGGAGTCGGGTGCCGGAGCCACGAACGAGCTCATCGAGCTCGTCGACCCTGCGCCGGGCACCTACGAGGTCTACGTCCACGGTTGGGCAACCGGAAACCAGACGGTGGGCTACAGCGCTCACACCTGGTCGGTCACCGGTCCTGCGAACAGCGGAACCCTCTCGGTCACCGCAGCTCCAGACGTCGCGGCGATCGGACAGAGCGGTGCGGTGGAGTACAGCTGGTCCGGCGCCGAGGAGGGCACCGAGTTCGGTGTCCTGGTCTACAGCGACGGAACAGGCGAGATCGGCCGCACGCTGGTGACGATCACCAACTGATCCAGCAGACGAGACAGCGCCCCGGACCGCGAGGTCGGGGGCGCTGTTCGGTTTTTGCGAGATCGTGAGACGGTTCAGCCGCGACGCTTGATGAGCTCCTCGGCGATCTGGACGGCGTTGAGCGCGGCCCCCTTGCGCAGGTTGTCGCCGACCACGAAGAGCACGAGGCCCTTGCCCTCGGGAGCGGCCTGGTCTCGCCGCACGCGTCCGACGAAGACATCGTCCCGGCCGGTCGCCTCGAGCGGGTTGGGCACGTCGGTGACGACCACGCCGGGAGCGTTCTTCAGCGCGTCGAGCGCCTCGTCCGGAGAGATCTCGCCGGAGAACTCCGCGTGGATCGCGAGCGAGTGGCCGGAGAACACCGGCACGCGCACGCAGGTGCCCGAGACGCGCAGGTCGGGGATGTGCAGGATGCGCCGCGACTCGTTGCGCAGCTTCTGCTCCTCGTCGGTCTCACCGGAGTCGTCGTCGACCAGAGAGCCGGCCAAGGGGACGACGTTGAAGCCCACGGGCACCGCATACACCTGCGGGTGCGGCAGCGTCAGTGAGCCGCCGTCGCGGGCGAGATCCTTGGGATCTCCCGAGGCGTACCCGGCCCGCAGCTGGCTGTCGAGCTCGTCCAGGCCCTTGCCCCCGGAGCCGGACACCGCCTGGTAGGACGCGACGTGCAGCCGCACCAGACCCGCGAGGTCGTGGAGAGGCTTGAGCGCGGGCATCGCCGCCATGGTCGTGCAGTTCGGGTTGGCGACGATGCCCTTCGGGATGTCGTCCAGGTCCGCCGCGTTGACCTCCGAGACGACGAGCGGGACCTGCGGGTCCTTGCGCCAGGCGCTCGAGTTGTCGATGACCGTGGCGCCGGCCGCGGCCACGCGCGGCGCCCACTCCTTCGACGTCGACCCGCCGTTGGAGAACAGCGCGATGTCCAGCCCCGAGAAGTCGGCGGTCGCGGTGTCCTCGACGGTCACCTCGCCGTCCTTCCACGGCAGGGTCGTCCCCGCGGACCGTGCGGACGCGAAGTACCGCATCTCGGTCACCGGGAACTCCCGCTGCTGAAGCAGGTCGCGCATGACCTGACCGACCTGTCCGGTGGCTCCGAAGACTCCTACACGCATGCCCGCGAGTGTATGCGGTGGCCGGCTACGACCCGATCCGCTCCTCGACGTGCGAGACGAGTTCGGCCCGTTCGAGCTCGCGTTGCTTGCGCATGTGACGGCCGTGCTCCCAGAGCAGGGATCTGGCGGTCGAGATCATCATCAGGACCATGATGATGCTGAACGGAGCCGCGACGAGGATCGCCATCGTCTGCAGGGCACCGAGTCCGCCACCGCCGGCGAGGAGCAGCGCGGCCGCGATGGACCCCTCGAGGACACCCCACATGATCCGGCTCCACACCGGCGGGTCGGCGACGCCGCCGGAGGCGAGCATGTCGACGACAAAGGATCCGGAGTCGGAGCTCGTGACGAAGAAGACGACGATGAGGAAGATCGCGATGACCGACAGCAGCCCGGCGAGCGGCAGGCCGTCGAGCAGCAGGAAGAGCGCCTCATTGGTGTTGACGCCGCCCTCGGCGTCGATCATGCCGCCCTGGCCGAAGATCTCGCGGTACAGCGCCGAGCCGCCCATGATGCTGAACCAGAGGAAGGTCACCAGGGTCGGGACCAGCAGCACACCGGTGACGAACTCACGCACGGTGCGCCCGCGCGAGATCCGCGCGATGAAGATGCCGACGAACGGCGCCCAGCTCATCCACCAACCCCAGTAGTACGTCGTCCAGCCGGACAGCCAGCCCACCCCGGCCTCACCCTCGAACGGCAGGGTGCGGAAGCTGAGCCGGATGAGGTTCTGCACGTAGGAGCCCACCTGCTGGACGAAGTCGCTCAGCAGGAACACGGTGGGACCGAGCAGGAGCACGGCCAGGGCGAGCACGGCCGCCAGACCCATGTTGACGTTCGACAGGTAGCGGATGCCCTTGTCGACCCCGGTGACGACCGAGATCACAGCGATCACCGTGATGCCGGCGATGAGCGCGACGAGCACCCACTCGGACGCTTCGTCGATGACACCGAGGAAGCTGAGGCCGGCGCCGATCTGCGAGACACCGAGGCCGAGCGAGGTGGCGACGCCGAAGAGGGTGCCGACGATGGCGGTGACGTCGATCAGGTCACCGACCCAGCCCTTGACCCGGTCGCCCAGGATCGGCTGGAGCGTCCAGCGCAGCGAGATGGGCCGACCGCGCCGGTGGACGGTGTAGGCGACCGAGAGGCCGACGACGACATAGATCGCCCAGGCGTGCAGACCCCAGTGCAGGAAGGTCGTGTCCATCGCCTCCCGGGCCCGTGCTCCGGCGTTGTCCGGAGTGCCGGGGGGCGGCGCGGCGAAGTGGTTGAGCGGCTCGGCCACTCCCCAGAAGACGAGGCCGATCCCCATGCCGGCCGCGAACAGCATCGCGAACCAGGACTTCAGGCTGAACTCGGCCTTCTCCTCGTCGCGCCCGAGGACGATGTTGCCCATCGGAGAGAGCGCGACCCACACCGAGAAGATCACGAACGTCGCGACCAGCAGGACGTAGTACCACCCGAGGTCACCGACGATCGTGCCGTTGAGGGTGCTGAGGATCTCACCCATCTGGTCCGGTGCTGCGAAGGCCAGCGCGAGGAAGACCACGAGGGCGCCGAGCGCCGGCCAGAAGACCCGTGGCGCTCTGATGCGGGGCTCGCGATCTGGTGGTGACGCGGTGCGCGTCGATCCGGACAGGGGCTCGTCGGTGTGCGGCGTAGGCACGCGCAGATCCTCTCGAGTGGGTCTGTGAAGGGGTGGGACAACCTTTCCACCGTTACACAAACCCGGGACGAGAGTCGACTTGGGCCCGCCCCCAATCTGTATGCGGTGCACACCGAAACCACTCAGAAACCCCTCAGCGTGTGGCGCCTGGGTGTCGTCTCGAAGAGGCTGTCAGCCCCTCAGAACCCGAGGCGCTGGAGCTGCTTCGGGTCCCGCTGCCAGTCCTTGGCCACCTTGACGTGAAGGTCCAGGTAGACCCGCTGGCCCAGCAGCTTCTCGATCGCCTGCCGAGCCGTTGCGCCGACCTCCTTCAGCCGCGACCCGCCGCGGCCGATGATGATGGCCTTCTGCGAGCTGCGCTCGACGAACACGTTGACCCGGACGTCGACCATCGGAGAGTCCTCGGGCCGGTCCGCGCGGGGCACGATCTCCTCCACGACGACCGCGAGGCTGTGGGGCAGCTCGTCCCGCACGCCCTCGAGCGCGGCCTCGCGGACCAGCTCGGCGATCATGACGATGTCGGGCTCGTCGGTGATCGTCTCCGGCGGGTAGAGCGGACCGGGAGACTCCGGCAGGTACCCCGTCAGGACCTGTGCGACGTCGTCGACCTGCTCGCCCGTCGTCGCCGAGCAGGGCACGATGGCCGCCCAGTCGCCCAGCCGGTCGATGGCGATGAGATGCTCCGCGAGCCGACCCCGGTCGACGAGGTCGCTCTTGGTCGCGATGGCGACGACCGGGGTCCGCTTGGCCATCTGGAGCTCGACGAGCTCACGCGCGATGAACTGGTCGCCCGGCCCGACGCGCTGATCGCTCGGCAGCACGAATCCCACGACGTCGACGTTCAGCAGCGTCTCGCGCACGAGGTCGTTGAGCCGCTCGCCGAGGAGCGTCCGCGGCTTGTGCAGACCCGGGGTGTCGACGAGCACGAGCTGGCTCGTGGGCGTGGTCCTGATCCCGCGGATGGTGTGCCGTGTCGTCTGGGGCTTGCTCGATGTGATCGCGACCTTCTCGCCGACCAGCGCGTTCGTCAGTGTCGACTTGCCGGCGTTGGGGCGACCGACCAGGCACGCGAATCCGGCGACGTACGAACGGGACTCAGTCATCCGAACTCTCCCGCCGCGACAGGAAGGGGGGCGGCGCGACGCCCTCCCCGGCGCGGCCCCGGGTGGCGAGGAAGGTGAGCAGAAGCTGGCGCTGAAGCTCGAACATCTCCTTCTCCTCCTCGGGCTCGCCATGGTCGTAGCCGAGCAGGTGCAGGATGCCGTGCACCGTCAGCAGGAGGATCTCCTCCTCGAGGGCGTGTCCGGCACGGCTGGCCTGCTTCGCAGCGACCGAGGGACACAGGACCACGTCGCCGAGCATCCCGGGCTCGGGCTCCTCGCCGGACCGGCCGGGCGTCAGCTCGTCCATCGGGAAGCTCATGACATCGGTCGGCCCCGGAAGGTCCATCCACTGGACGTGCAGCGTCTCCATGGCCGCCTCGTCGATGAGCCGGATGCAGAGCTCCGTCTGCGGGTGCAGGTGCATCTCGCGCATCACGTAGCGTGCGCACTGGACGAGCTCGAGCTCGTCGACCGCACTCTCGGTCTCGTTGAGAACCTCGACGCTCATCGGGCCCCTCCAGCCGTCGCGTGGCAGCGGAACGGTGTCATGCCGGATCGATGTCCTTGCGGCGCTCCGTGCGCCTCCGCTCGGGACGGCGGCCGGAGTGCTCCTTGGCATCCCAGGTGCCGTAGGCGTCGACGATCGCGCCGACCAGGCGATGCCGGACCACGTCGTGGGCGGTCAGCTCACTGAAGTGGACGTCGTCGAGGCCGTCCAGGATCTCGCGGACGACCCGCAGCCCGCTCTTGACACCGCCCGGCAGGTCGACCTGGGTGATGTCGCCCGTCACGACCATCTTCGAGCCGAACCCAAGGCGCGTCAGGAACATCTTCATCTGCTCCGGCGAGGTGTTCTGTGCCTCGTCGAGGATGATGAACGCGTCGTTGAGCGTCCGGCCACGCATATATGCCAGGGGTGCGACCTCGATCGTGCCGGAGGCCATCAGGCGCGGAATCGACTCCGGGTCGATCATGTCGTGCAGCGCGTCGTACAGCGGCCGCAGGTAGGGGTCGATCTTGTCTGTCAGCGTGCCCGGGAGGAAGCCCAGCCGCTCCCCCGCCTCGACCGCCGGCCGGGTCAGCAGGATGCGGTTGACCTGCTTGGCCTGCAGCGCCGCGACGGCCTTGGCCATCGCGAGGTAGGTCTTGCCGGTGCCGGCCGGGCCGATGCCGAAGACGATGGTGTTGGTGTCGATCGCGTCGACGTACTGCTTCTGGCCCAGGGTCTTCGGGCGGATCGTGCGTCCCCGGTTGGACACGATGTTCTGGGTGAGCACCTCGGCGGGCCGCTCGCGGGTCTGCTCGCGCAGCATGTGCACGGAGCGCTCCACCGCGTCGCGGTTGATCGGCTGGCCGGCGGCCAGGACCTCGAGCAGCTCGTCGATGAGGCGCTCGACGAGCGCCACCTCCTCGCCCGGGCCGGTCAGGTAGACCTCGTTGCCGCGCACGTGCACGACAACCCTCGGGAAGAGCCGCTCCATCGTGCGGAGCATCTCGTCACGGGGTCCGAGCAGGCTCACCATCTCGACGTCGGGCGGGATGACGACGGTATGCGTCGGCAGGCGCCGGCCCTGCGGATCGGGCCCGGCATCGGTGCCGGTCTGTGGGCTCGCCTGGTCGCCCGGCTCGGCGGTGGGTTCAGTCATCGTGCTCGCAGTCTAGGTCCTCGCAGGGACACCGCTCTCAGCCCGGCGGCCACGCGAGGTGCCGCCCCCCGAGCAGGTGCAGGTGGGTGTGGAAGACGGACTGGCCGGCGTCGGGACCGGTGTTGAAGACCATTCGGTAGCCCTGCTCCAGCCCCTCCTCCCTGGCCACCTGCGCGGCCAGCGAGACCACTGCATCCAGCCCGCCGTCGGCCGCCGTCTCGGCGGCGGTGGCTGCGTGGGAGCGCGGGATGACGAGGACATGGGTCGGGGCCTGTGGGTTCAGGTCACGGAAGGCGATGGCGTGCTCACTCGTCGCGACGACCTGTGCGGGGACCTCACCGGCGACGATGGAGCAGAACAGGCAGTGCGGGTCGCGCGCGTGACCGGCTGCGGACGACTGACCGGGACTCATGGCACCTAGTCAACACGACACGTCAACCGATTGCCCTGCTCAGACGTGCAATACACGTGACAATGGCCACCGTGAGCGGTCCGCGAGCGCTCAGCCCGGCGGATGCCGGGGTGAGCGACCTGTACGCGGCGCACTGGCACTCGCTGGTGCGCCTCGCATACCTCATGGTCCATGACGTCACGCTGGCCGAGGACATCGTCCAGGACGCCCTGGTGACCGTCCACCAGCGGTGGAGCAGCCTGCGTGACCCGCATGCCGCTCTCGGGTATGTGCGGCGCACCGTCGTCAACGGCGCCCGGTCCGCGCTGCGGCACCAGGGCGTGGTCGACCGGTATGCGCGGCGCACCGATGAGGACCGGGTCGGGGTGAGCCCGGAGCAGACCGCCCTCGACCGCGCCGAGCACGACGAGATGCTGCGCGCCCTCGGGTCGCTCTCCGACAAGCAGCGCGAGGTGCTCATCCTGCGCTACTACGGCGACCTGTCCGAGGCCGAGATCGCCGATGCCCTCGGCATCAGCCGCGGGGCGGTCAAGACGCACGCCCACCGCGGGCTGGCTCACCTGCGCTCGGTGGTCGAGGGCGGCGGCGCCGAGAACGGCCGCACGCAGCGAGGAGAGTGAGATGCGCGACGACGAGCTGACACCACGTCCCACCGACCACGACCTCGAGGCGAGGCTGCGCGCCGCACTCCACGCACACGCCCACCGGGCCACCCCCGGGTACCGGCTCGAGACGATCCTCACCGAGGCCGGTGCGGTCGCGAGTCCGACGCGACGCACAGGCTGGTGGGCGCTCGGTGCGCTCGCGGCTGCAGCCCTGCTCGCGGTGGCTCTGCTGCTCCCAGGACTGCTGCGAGGCTCCCCCGATGCCGCCCCGGCCGTCCCCGCGGCCACGCCGAGCGAGTCGGACGACCCCGTGCCCACGGCCACCGAGGCGACCCCGCCAGCCACCCCGACCGGCACCCCACAGCCGACCGAGCCGACCGCCGACGACCGGCTCGCCGCGATCCCCGTCTACCTGGTGGCGCAGATCGGCGACGACCTGCGCGCGGTCCGGCTGTACCGCGAGTGGGTCAACGTCGACGGAGTCACGCGCGATGCTCCCGCCGAACAGCGGGCTCGGGGCGCGCTGGAGACGGCCCTGAGCGGGTCCGCGCCGGGCACCGACGGTTACCTGTACTCCTGGGACGGCGTCACCCTGGAGGACGTCGAGGTCGGGACCGACCGGATCACCGTCACGCTGAGCGGCCCGGGCCCTTCCTCCGTCGACGACGAGTGGGCGCGGATCAGCGTCCAACAGCTCGTCTGGACCGCCCAGGCCGCTGTCGGCGAGGGAGCGGTGCCGGTGCGCTTCGACGTCGCCGACGGCTCCGAGCAGCTCTTCGGGCGGCTTCCGACCGACCGCGACTACAACCGGCCGGCCTCGACCGATCTCTACTACGAGGACCTCGCACCCATCTGGATCAACAGCCCGACCCGTGGCCAGGTCATCGACGGCGCGGACGTCGTCGTGTCGGGTGAGGCGACGACGTTCGAGGGCGCCTTCTCCTGGGAGCTGCTCGACCCAGCGGACGGGTCGGTCCTCCGGTCGGGCACCGGGCAGGCCAGCGCTGGGGGGCCCGCGCGCGGGACGTATGAGATCGCGCTCGGTGGCCTCGACGCCGGTGACTACCAGATCCGGGTCTTCGAGCTGAGCGCGGAGGACGGGACGACGGTCTCGGCCGAGCGCACCATCCCGTTCACGGTGCGCTGACGGACGGGCAGGGCCTCACGCCTCAGCCGCCGTGGCGCCAGCGCTCGACGGCGCTGAGGACGGCGAGCGCCGCAGGACCGGCGGAGGAGCTGCGCAGCACCGTGCGACCCAGCCGCACGGCCGCACCGCCCGCCGACCGAAGGACGGCCAGCTCCTCCGGTGTGATCCCGCCCTCCGGGCCGATGATGACGAGCACGTCACCGCTCGCGGGCAGCGGCGCACCTGCCAGCGGGGTGTGTGCCTCCTCGTGCAGGATGAACGCGGCATCGGCGGACGCGATCCTGCGAGCCAGACCCGCCGTGTCGACCAGAGGCTCCACCACGGGGAAGCGGGCCCGCCGGGACTGCTTGGCCGCCGCATACACCTGGTCGACCCACTTGCGGTGTGCCTTCTCGCCGCGCGGTCCGCGCCACCTGACGATGCTCCGCGCGGCCTGCCAGGGCACGATCGCGTCCACGCCGAGCTCGGTCGCGGCCTCGATCGCCTGGTCGTCGCGGTCACCCTTGGCCAGCGCCTGGACGAGGACCAGCCGCGGGGAGGGCTCCGGCTCGTGCTCGACCGTCTCCAGGCGCAGGGTCAGCTCCGCACCGTCGACCTCCTCGACGACGCCCACCGCACGCCGTCCGGTGCCGTCGACGAGGTCGATGCACTCACCCGGGCCGATCCGCCGCACGACCGCGGCATGACGCCCCTCCGGTCCGCGCAGGACGACCGACGCCCCGACTCCGGCGAACCGGTCCGGTTCGAGCACGAAGACGGGACGGGTCATCGTGTCAGCGGGCCTTGAACGCGTCCCGCAGCTTGCCGAACAGGCCGGTGTCGGCCGGAGCCACCCGCCCGGTGGGGCGCTCCTCGCCGCGCGCCGTCGCGAGCTGACGCATCAGGTCCTCCTGGTGCGCGTCGAGGCGGGTCGGCGTGCGGACATCCACGTGGACGATGATGTCGCCCCGACCGCTGCCGCGCAGGTGCGTGACGCCGAGCCCCCGCAGCGTGATCGTCTCCCCCGGCTGGGTGCCGGCGGCGAGCTCGATCATCCGCTCGCCGTCGAACGTCTCCAGCGGCAGGGTCGCCCCGAGGGCAGCGGCCGTCATCGGCACGATGATGCTGGCGTGCAGGTCGTCCCCGCGCCGGGTGTAGCTGTGGTGCGGGAGGACCCTGACTTCGACGTACAGGTCACCGGGAGGACCGCCTCCCGGGCCGATCTCACCCTCGCCCTGGAGCTGGATGCGGGTGCCCGTGTCGACCCCGGCGGGCACCCGGATGCGCATGGTCCGACGCTCGCGCACCCGGCCGTCACCGCTGCAGTCGTGGCACGGGTAGCTGATGATGTCGCCGTGGCCCTGACAGGCCATGCACGGACGGGTCGTCATGACCTGACCGAGGAAGCTGCGCTGAACCTGCTGGGTCTCACCCCGGCCGCCACAGATGTCGCAGGTGCGCCGGCCGGTGCCCGGCTGCGAGCCCTCACCGTGACACGTCCCGCAGACGACCGCCGTGTCGATGACCAGCTCGCTCTCGCCGCCGAAGACCGCAGTCGCGAGGTCGATGTCCTGGCGGACGAGACCATCCTGCCCGCGCTGCTGGCGCGGACGGGGTCCGCGACCGGGACCGCCCCCCGCACCGGCCCCGAAGAAGGCGTCCATGATGTCGCTGAAGGAGAAGCCCTGGCCGAAGTTGGCGGCTCCCGACGCATACGGATCGGCGCCCATGTCGTAGGAGCGGCGCTTCTCCGGGTCGGCGAGCACGTCGTAGGCCTGGGAGACCTTCTTGAACTGCTCCTCGGCCTCGGGGCCGGGGTTGACGTCCGGGTGCAGCTTGCGAGCGGCTCGCCGGTAGGCGCGCTTGATGTCTTCGGCTGTCGCATCCCGCGACACGCCGAGCTCGGCGTAGTAGTCGTTCAACGGTGTCCTTGTCTGGGTTGCCTGTCGGTCCTGGTCGTCTGCCGGTCGGTGCGGTGTCGGTCGCCTCGAGGCCCGTCAGTCGGCGAGGATCCTGCTCACGTAGGTTGCCACGGCGCGCACCGCGGCCATGGCGCTGGGGTAGTCCATCCGGGTCGGTCCGACGACGCCGAGCCCGGCGACGAGGTCCGCGCCGGGGCCGTAGCCCGACGTGACCATGGAGGTCGTCTGCAGCTCGGCGAACGGGTTCTCGTGCCCGATGCGCACGGCGAGGGTGTCAGTGCTCTCCCCCGCGGTGCTCAGGAGCTTGAGGAGGATGACGTGCTGCTCCAGCGCCTCGAGCACGTCGTACAGGTGGGTCGGGAAGTCGGTGCCCGAGCGGGCCAGGTTGGCGGTGCCGGCCAGGACGACCCGCTCCTCGCGCTCGGGGATGAGCGCGTCGTCGAGCGCCGCGGTGATCGAGCGGACCGTGTCACGCTGGTCGGGCTCGAAGCCGGACGGGAGCGCCTCGAGAGCGGCTGAGGCATCGGCGAGCCGCTTGCCGACGGTGGCCTCGTTGATCCGGGTGCGCAGCAGCGCGACCAGCTCCTCCCCGTCATCATCGCCGTCCAGCTCGGACGAGACCTCGACGATCCGCTGCTCGACCCGGCCGGTGTTGAGGATGAGCACGACCATGATGCGCGTGCCACCCAACGGGACGAGCTCGAGGTGCCGCACGGTCGAGCGGGAGATCGAGGGGTACTGCATCACGGCGACCTGGCGAGTCAGGGTGGAGAGCAGCCGGACGGTGCGGTCCACGACGTCGTCGAGGTCCACCGCCCCGTCGAGAAAACGCGCGATGGCCGCCCGCTCCGCCGGGCTCAGCGGCTTGATCGTCGAGAGCCGGTCCACGAAGAGCCGGTACCCGGCGTCGGTCGGGATACGACCGGCGGAGGTGTGCGGAGCGACGATGAGGCCGGCGTCCTCGAGTGCCGCCATGTCGTTGCGGACGGTCGCTGCGGAGACGCCCAGATGGTGCCGTTCGAGCAGCGCCTTGCTGCCGACCGGCTCGGAGGTCTGGACGTAGTCCTGGACGATGGCCCGCAGCACGGCCAGTCGTCGTTCGTCGCTCATCGTCTCCTCCTCCGGTCTCGGGCCGCGAGCTCACCGCGTGGGCGCGACCACCTCGGGCCAGTGGGTCCGGCCCGGCGTGGTGCGTCTCGGCGTGGCGGGCTGGCACTCACCTCTCGCGAGTGCCAATCTTACCGGGTGACAGGCAGCACCCCTTACGGCTCACCCGCGGACCGCTACGGCGGCGACGTGCTCGCCGGCGACTGGCGCCGCGGCCGACGTCCCCTCTCGGTGCCCACACCTGCGGAGATCGGACTCGTCGTCGAGGAGGTCGAGACGGGCTGGTGCGGAGCGGTCGTGCGCACCGAGAAGGCCGGCGGGGTCCACGTCGTCGTCGTCGAGGACCGCCGCGGCCGCACCCGCACCTTCCCGCTCGGGCCGGGCTTCCTCGTCGACGGCGCGCCCGTCGTCCTCACCGCGCCGGCCGCCGCCGCACCACCCGCGGCCGGCCGTCGAACCGCCAGCGGGTCGGTCGCCGTCAACGGAGCGCGGGCCCGGGTGGCCCGCGGCTCGCGGATCCTCGTCGAGGGCCGTCACGATGCCGAGCTGGTCGAGAAGGTCTGGGGCGACGACCTGCGCATCGAGGGCGTCGTCGTCGAGATGCTCGACGGCGTCGACGACCTCGAGGCGGCCATCCGCGACTTCGCGCCGGAGCCCTCGCGCCGGCTCGGGATCCTCGTCGACCATCTCGTGCCGGGGACCAAGGAGTGGCGGGTCGTCGATCGCGCACGGGCACTGCGTCCGTATGCGGCGCACACCTTGATCCTCGGCCACCCGTATGTCGACGTGTGGCAGTCCGTCCGGCCGGAGCGACTCGGGCTGGCACAGTGGCCGGTCATCCCCAAGGGCACGTCGTGGAAGGCGGGGATCTGCACCCACCTCGGATGGCCACACGAGACGGTGGCCGACACCGCCCGTGCATGGCGCCGGATCCTCGCGACGGTCCGCACGTATGCTGATCTGGAGCCGGCCCTCCTCGCGAGCGTCGAGGAGCTGATCGACTTCGTCACCGCTCCTGAGCACTGAGAGGACGCCCCATGAGCACAACTCCCGACCGGCCGGATCCGAGCGAACCCGTCACCGGGCACGGGTCGGATGAGCCGCACGACACCCCGAACCGGTTCGACGACGCCGGTGCGCCCTCCGACCCGGCCCCCGGTTCGGCTCCCCTCACCGAGCCGATCTCCGAGACCACGGAGCAGCCGGACTCGGCACACACGGGATCGGATCAGCCGGAGTCCGAACCGTGGGAGCCGGCAGATCCGGGACCGCAGAGCCCCGAGTCGGCCCCCGCCCCGCCGCCGCTTCCGTCCAGCTTCAGCCCGCAGGCGGAGGCACCGGCGCCTCCGCCACCCCCGATGC
>JBAUUB010000052.1:0-21260 GCA_049582485.1 Dermatophilaceae bacterium | reverse complement strand
GAGGGAGGGAACAGCTGATGTTGATTCCTCGTCGAGTCAAGCACCGCAAGCAGCACCACCCCGGTCGGAGCGGGGCTGCCAAGGGCGGCACGAAGGTCGCCTTCGGTGAGTACGGCATCCAGGCCCTGGAGCCCGCGTACGTCACGAACCGGCAGATCGAGTCGGCGCGTATCGCGATGACCCGGTACATCCGTCGTGGCGGAAAGGTCTGGATCAACATCTACCCGGACCGGCCCCTGACCAAGAAGCCCGCGGAGACCCGCATGGGCTCCGGTAAGGGCTCCCCGGAGTGGTGGGTCGCCAACGTCAAGCCCGGTCGCGTCATGTTCGAGCTCTCCGGCGTGCCGGAGGAGACCGCGCGTGAGGCGATGCGCCTCGCGATGCACAAGCTCCCCATGAAGTGCCGTTTCGTCAAGCGTGAAGGTGGTGACATCTGATGGCCGTTGGTAGCAAGGACCTCGCCTCCGAGCAGCTGCGCGGCATGGACGACGACCGTCTGGTCGACGAGCTCCGCAAGGCCAAGGAGGAGCTGTTCAACCTCCGGTTCCAGTCCGCCACGGGTCAGCTCGACAACCACGGTCGGCTCCGCGCGGTCCGCAAGGACATCGCCCGGATCTACACCGAGATGCGCGAGCGCGAGCTCGGCATCGGATCGGCGCCGGCGAAGCCGGTGAAGGCCGAGGCGTCCGAGAAGAAGTCTTCCGAGAAGGCCACTGACAAGAAGGCCGAGAAGAAGGCCGAGAAGAAGTCTTCCGAGAAGAAGTCGGCTGCGAAGAAGGCTGAGAAGGCGGAGGCCAAGTGATGGCTGAGGAGAAGAACAGCGTGAGCGAGACCCAGACCGGTGTGGCTGCCGAGACCCGCAGCAACCGCAAGACCCGTCAGGGGTACGTCGTCAGCGACAAGATGGACAAGACCGTCGTGGTCGAGGTCGAGGACCGCGTCAAGCACGCGCTCTACGGCAAGGTCATGCGCAAGTCTCACAAGGTCAAGGCCCACGACGAGCAGAACGCCGCCGGTGTCGGTGACCGTGTCCTCATCATGGAGACCCGCCCGCTCAGCGCGACCAAGCGCTGGCGCGTGGTGGAGATCCTCGAGAAGGCCAAGTAACCGTCGGGGGAGGCCCCGACGACGCCCGAGAACCAAGAGCTCGCTCCGCTCGAAGTTCGCCCGGCTGGGCCTGGCCCAGCGACCAACCGTTCGGCAAGGCTCACGAGAGTGAGAACCGGCACGACAGTAGGAGATAAGACAAGTGATCCAGCAAGAGTCGCGACTGCGAGTCGCCGACAACACAGGCGCCAAAGAGCTCCTGTGCATCCGCGTGCTCGGAGGCTCCGGCCGCCGCTACGCGGGTATCGGTGACACCATCGTCGCCACGGTCAAGGACGCCATTCCCGGTGGCAACGTCAAGAAGGGCGACGTCGTCAAGGCGGTCGTCGTGCGCACCGTCAAGGAGCGCCGTCGGCCCGATGGCTCATACATCAAGTTCGACGAGAACGCCGCGGTCATCCTCAAGGGTGACGGCGACCCGCGCGGAACGCGCATCTTCGGCCCCGTGGGCCGCGAGCTGCGCGAGAAGCGCTTCATGAAGATCATCTCGCTGGCTCCGGAGGTGCTCTGACCCATGGCGAACCACAGCAAGCACACCAAGGCCAGGATGAAGATCAAGAAGGGCGACACCGTCCAGGTGCTCACGGGCAAGGACAAGGCAAAGACCGGCAAGGTCATCGCCGTCTACCCGGAGACCCAGCGGGTCCTCGTCGAGGGCGTCAACCGCGTCACGCGCCACACCAAGGCGGGCACCGAGCGTGGGTCCCGGACCGGCGGGCTCGTCGTCCAGGAGGCCGCGATCCACGTGAGCAACGTCGCGATCGTCGACCCGAGTGACGACAGGCCGACCCGGATCAAGACCAAGGTCGAGACCGTCGAGCGCGACGGTCGCAGCAAGACGAGCCGCACCCGTGTCGGCGCGCGCACCGGTAAGGACCTCTGATGAGCCAGACAAGCACAGTGACCACGGACGAGACCACCCAGACGCAGGCCACTCCGCGGCTGAAGGCGCGTTACCAGGACGAGATCAAGGATGCGCTGCGCTCGCAGTTCGCCTACTCGAACCCGATGCAGGTGCCGACCGTGACCAAGGTCGTCGTCAACATGGGTGTCGGCGAGGCCGCTCGCGACAGCAAGCTCATCGAGGGTGCGATCAGGGATCTCACCGCGATCACCGGCCAGAAGCCGCTCGTCACCAAGGCCCGCAAGTCCATCGCCCAGTTCAAGCTCCGTGAGGGCATGCCCATCGGCGCCCACACGACGCTGCGCGGCGACCGGATGTGGGAGTTCCTGGACCGGCTCGTGAGCGTGGCCCTGCCCCGGATCCGCGACTTCCGCGGACTGTCCCCGAAGCAGTTCGATGGTCGCGGCAACTACACCTTCGGTCTCACCGAGCAGTCGATGTTCCACGAGATCGACCAGGACAAGATCGACCGCGTGCGGGGTATGGACATCACCGTCGTCACGACGGCGACCAACGACGACGAGGGACGTGCGCTGCTCAAGGCGCTCGGCTTCCCGTTCAAGGAGAACTGATCCCATGGCGAAGACCGCGCTGAAGAACAAGGCGGCGAAGACCCCGAAGTTCAAGGTCCGTGGCTACACCCGCTGCCAGCGCTGCGGCCGTCCGCACTCGGTCTACCGCAAGTTCGGCCTGTGCCGGATCTGCCTCCGGGAGATGGCTCACCGCGGTGAGCTCCCCGGTGTGACCAAGTCAAGCTGGTAACCCGACCACACGGGCCGGGACGACCGGCCTTCCACACCTCACGTACGACATCAATCCATCTACATCGAAGGTCCGAACCGCGACAGTCGCGGGGGAGGAAACCACGGTGAGAAGGGGCGGAGAAGCCCAATGACAATGACTGACCCGATCGCGGACATGCTGACCCGCGTCCGGAACGCCAACTCGGCGCAGAAGGACGAGGTGGCCATGCCGTACTCGAAGCTGAAGTCGCACATCGCGGAGATCCTCGAGGCCGAGGGCTACATCAGTGGCTGGACCGTGGCCGACGCCGAGGTCGGCAAGACCTTGACGATCAACCTCAAGTACGGCCCGAACCGCGAGCGCTCCATCGCGGGCGTGCGCCGGGTGTCGAAGCCCGGTCTGCGCGTCTACGCCAAGTCCACCAACCTGCCCAAGGTGCTCGGTGGTCTCGGTGTTGCCATCATTTCCACGTCGTCTGGCCTCCTCACGGACAAGCAGGCGGCCCAAAAGGGTGTGGGCGGGGAAGTCCTCGCCTACGTCTGGTAAGGGGGATTCGACATGTCGCGAATCGGACGACTGCCCGTTTCCATCCCCTCCGGCGTCGATATCACCATCGACGGCCAGACCGTCAGGGTGAAGGGACCCAAGGGCGAGCTCTCCCACGAGGTCGCAGCGCCGATCACCGTGGACAAGGGTGAGAACGGCATCGAGGTCTCGAGGCCGGACGACGAGCGCGACTCGCGCTCGCTGCACGGTCTGACCCGGACGCTGATCAACAACATGGTCCTCGGGGTCACCGAGGGCTATGAGAAGAAGCTCGAGATCCACGGCACCGGGTACCGGGTCCAGGCCAGGGGCTCGAACCTCGAGTTCGCCCTCGGCTACTCCCACCCGATCACCGTCGAGCCCCCGGCCGGCATCACCTTCGCCGTGGAGAACCAGACCCGGTTCTCCGTCCAGGGCATCGACAAGCAGCTCGTCGGCGAGGTCGCCGCGAACATCCGCAAGCTCCGCAAGCCCGACCCGTACAAGGCCAAGGGCATCCGGTACGCGGGCGAACACATCCGCCGCAAGGTTGGAAAGGCAGGCAAGTAAGCCATGGCGATGATCGTCAAGCGCGCCAAGGGCAAGGTCGCCGCACGCGGCCGTCGTCACCTGCGCGTCCGCAAGCGTCTCTCCGGCACGGCCGAGCGTCCCCGTCTCGTCGTGTCCCGCTCGACCCGGCACATCTTCGTCCAGGTCGTCGACGACACGGTGGGCAAGACCCTCGCGTCTGCATCGACGATGGAGGCGGACCTGCGCTCGTTCGACGGTGACAAGACGGCCAAGGCCAAGAAGGTCGGCGAGCTGATCGCCGAGCGGGCCAGGTCAGCCGGTGTCGAGGCCGTCGTGTTCGACCGCGCCGGCAACAAGTACCACGGCCGGGTCGCCGCGATCGCCGAGGGCGCCCGCGAAGCCGGACTGGCCCTCTAGGGCGGAATCGACCGTGACCCCCATGACCCAAGAGATGAGGAACATCTGATGCCAGGACCCCAGCGTCGAGGCACGGGTGCCGCAGGCGAGCGTGGCGAGCGTTCGGACCGCCGCGGCGACCGCAACGACCGTCGCGACAACCGTCGCGACAACACCGAGAAGAACACCTACCTTGAGCGCGTCGTGACCATCAACAGGGTCGCGAAGGTCGTCAAGGGTGGTCGTCGCTTCAGCTTCACGGCACTCGTCGTCGTCGGTGACGGCGACGGCACCGTGGGCGTCGGCTACGGCAAGGCCAAGGAGGTGCCTGCGGCGATCGCCAAGGGCGTCGAGGAGGCCAAGAAGGCGTTCTTCAAGGTCCCCAGGATCCAGGGCACCATCCCGCACCCCGTCCAGGGTGAAGCGGCGGCCGGTGTCGTCATGCTGCGCCCAGCGTCGCCCGGTACCGGTGTCATCGCCGGCGGCCCGGTGCGTGCGGTGCTCGAGTGCGCCGGCGTCCACGACGTGCTCTCCAAGTCCCTCGGCTCCGACAACGCGATCAACATCGTGCACGCGACGGTGGCCGCGCTGAAGGGCCTCGAGCGTCCGGAGGCCGTGGCCGCCCGCCGCGGGAAGCCGTTGGACGAGGTCGCCCCCGCTGCGATGCTGCGCGCCCAGGCCGCCGGTCGTGCGGAGGCGGCGAAGGCCGCGTCAGAGAAGGCGGGTGTCTGAGATGGCACGCCTGAAGGTGACCCAGGTCCGTTCGGAGATCGGTGGCAAGCAGAACCAGCGTGAGACGCTGCGCAGCCTCGGTCTGAAGCGCATTGGCGACACCGTCGTCAAGGAGGACCGTCCCGAGATCCGCGGGATGGTCAAGACCGTGACGCACCTCGTCACGGTCGAGGAGGTCGAGTGATCATGGCTAAGGCCACAGACAGCACCAAGGCGGAGCGGTCGGAGCACGGCGAGGGCGCGGCCCTCAAGGTGCACCACCTCCGGCCGGCTCCCGGCGCCAAGACCGCCAAGACCCGGGTGGGTCGAGGCGAGGGCGGCAAGCGCGGCAAGACCGCCGGTCGCGGTACCAAGGGCACCAAGGCCCGGTACCAGGTCCGGCCGAGCTTCGAGGGCGGCTCGACGCCGATCCACATGAGGCTGCCGAAGCTGCGCGGCTTCAAGAACCCGTTCAAGACCGAGTACCAGGTCGTCAACCTCGACAAGCTCGGGTCTCTCTACCCCGAGGGTGGCGACGTCACCGTCGAGGATCTCGTCGCCAAGGGGGCGGTCCGCAAGGGTGCCCCGGTCAAGGTCCTCGGAACCGGTGAGATCGCCGTCAAGGTCAACGTCACCGCCGACGCGGTCTCCGCGTCCGCAAAGGACAAGATCGAGGCCGCGGGCGGATCCGTCACCACCGCGTGACCCGACCGCTCCCCACACCCGCACCCGATGCCGCAGTGCCGACGCACGTCGCGCGCTGCGGCATCGGGCGTTTGGCGGCTGACCCCGGGCAACGTACGCTCATGAACGGACGTATGCTCTCGTCCATGCGTCGCCGTGCGGCGACCAGCAAACACGCATTCTTGGAGGACTAGGTGCTCTCAGCATTCGGCCGGGCGTTCAAGACGCCCGACCTGCGTCGAAAGCTGCTCTTCACCCTGGGCATCATCGCGCTCTACCGGCTCGGCACCCACGTGCCGGTCCCGGGCGTGAGCTACAGCCTGGTGCAGCAGTGTGTCGAAGGCGCCAACACCTCCAGCGGCTTCCTCGGGCTCGCCAACCTCTTCAGCGGTGGCGCCATGCTCAACATCTCGATCTTCGCGCTCGGGATCATGCCGTACATCACGGCGAGCATCATCGTCCAGCTGCTCACCGTCGTCATCCCACGGTTCGAGGCCCTCAAGAAGGAGGGTCAGGCCGGCCAGGCGAAGATGACGCAGTACACCCGCTATCTGACGATCGCGCTGGCCGTGCTGCAGTCGGCGACCCTGATCACGTTCGCCCGCAACCCCTCCCAGCTCTTCGGCAACCCCGGCTGCACCAACATCCTCGTCGACGACTCGCTGGCGACGATCCTGATCATGGTGCTGACCATGACCGCCGGCACGGGGCTGATCATGTGGCTCGGCGAGCTCGTCACCGACAAGGGCGTCGGCAACGGGATGTCGATCCTCATCTTCACCTCGATCGCCGCGTACTTCCCGACCTCCCTGAACCAGATCCGGCAGAGCGACGGGTGGGACGTCTTCCTGGCCGTGATCGCCGTGGGCTTCCTCATCATCGCCCTCGTCGTGTTCGTCGAGCAGAGCCAGCGCCGGATCCCCGTCCAGTACGCCAAGCGAATGGTCGGGCGCCAGATGTACGGCGGCACCTCGACGTACATCCCGCTCAAGGTCAACATGGCCGGTGTCATCCCCGTCATCTTCGCCAGCTCGTTGATCATGCTGCCGGTGATGATCGCCCAGTTCAACACCCCCGCACTCGGCGTCGATCCGCCGACCTGGGTCCGACTCGTCAACGAGTACTTCGGCGGGTCCGGCTCACACCCGATCTACATGATCAGTTTCGTCGCCCTGATCCTGTTCTTCACCTTCTTCTACGTCTCGATCACCTTCAACCCAACCGAGGTGGCCGACAACATGAAGCGCTACGGCGGCTTCATCCCCGGTATCCGCGCTGGGCGACCCACGGCGCAGTATCTCTCGTACGTGCTCAACCGGATCACGGTGCCCGGTGCGATCTACCTGGCCCTGATCTCCTTGATCCCACTCATCGCGCTGCGTCTGATCAACGCCGACCAGAACTTCCCGTTCGGCGGCACCTCGATCCTCATCATCGTCGGCGTGGGTCTGGAGACCCTCAAGCAGATCGAGTCCCAGCTGCAGCAGCGTCACTACGAAGGGTTCCTGCGGTAACTACCCATGCGTCTCATCATTCTCGGCCCGCCCGGCGCCGGTAAGGGCACTCAGGCCGCCCGGATCGCCGCCCACTTCGACATCCCCGCCATCTCCACCGGAGACATCTTCCGCGCCAACATCAAGAACGAGACCGCGCTGGGCAAGCAGGTCAAGGAGATCCTGGCCTCCGGCGGTTACGTCTCGGACGACATCACCAACGCCATCGTCGACAGCCGACTGGCGGAGGCCGACTGTGAGCGCGGCTTCCTCCTCGACGGATACCCGCGGACGACCGCTCAGGTCGAGGCCCTGGACGAGATGCTCGCCCGCCGGGGGGTCGCCCTCGACCGGGTGCTGGAGCTCGTCGTGGACGAGGACGCGGTCGTCCAGCGACTGCTCGCCAGGGCGCAGACCGAAGGACGCGTCGATGACACCGAGGAGGTCATCCGGGAGCGCCTGGCGATCTACCACCGTGAGACCAGTCCGCTGTCCGAGGCCTACCGGGCACGCGGACTCCTCGTGGAGGTCGATGGTCTCGGCGAGATCGACGAGGTGACCTCGCGCGTTGTCACCGCTCTGTCCTGACGAGCCGTGACGCGCTAATGGGCTTCTTCCGCAAGGAGCGGATCGAGGGCAAGTCGTCCGAGCAGCTGATCGCCATGCGTGCGGCCGGTCTGGTGGTGGCCGACACCCTCGAGTTGCTGCGTGACCGCGTCCGCCCGGGCATGACGACCAAGGAGCTCGACACCCTCGCGGATGAGAACATCCGTCGATCGGGGGCCGTGCCCTCGTTCCTCGGCTACCACGGGTTCACCGGGACGATCTGCGCGAGTGTCAACGAGGAGATCGTCCACGGTATCCCCGGCACGCGGGTGCTCGAGGAGGGCGACCTCCTCTCGATCGACTGCGGCGCTGTGTTCGACGGATGGCACGGGGACGCGGCCATCTCGCTCGTGGTCGGCGGCCGCGAGGCCGGTCGTCCGGAGGACCTCGCCCTCATCGATGCCACCGAGGCGGCTCTCTATGCAGGCATCGCCGCTCTCGCGGTCGGCCGTCCCCTGTATGACGTCGGCGCTGCGGTGGAGGACGAGATCACCGCGGCGGGATCCCGCGACGGTCGCGAGTACGGCATTGTCGAGGACTATGTCGGACACGGCATCGGCACGGCCATGCACATGGATCCGCAGGTGCCCAACTACCGGTGCCGGGAGAAGGGACCCGTCGTGAGCGACGGGACCACGGTCGCCATCGAGCCGATGATCACCCTCGGCGACCAGGCCAACACCACCCTGGAGGACGACTGGACGGTCGTCACGCTCGACGGCGCCCGGGCCGCCCACTGGGAGCACTCCGTCGCGGTGACCGCCGACGGCATCTGGGTTCTCACCGCCCGCGACGGGGGATCGCGCCCGCTCGCCGCACTCGGGGCGCCGTACGCTCCTCTGGACTGAGCGATTTCGCGACGGCTGCCCTCTGGCGTAGACTGGTCAGTCGGTGTCGTGCGCCCACCCGGGCCACGCATGCGCCGGCTCCTCCAGACACGACTCTCCACTCTCGGATCACGTCCGCTCGGATCAGATCCCAGGGTTGCAGATCCGTGGCTGGACCACGCCGGGGCGACCAGTACGACAACGGTGAGCAGAAAGAGGATATGGCCAAGAAGGACGGTGTCATCGAGGTCGAGGGCACGATCGTCGAGGCGCTCCCGAACGCAATGTTCCGGGTTGAGCTGACGAACGGTCACAAGGTTCTCGCACACATCTCGGGCAAGATGCGTCAGCACTACATCCGGATCCTTCCCGAGGACCGGGTCGTCGTGGAGCTGAGCCCGTACGACCTGTCCCGCGGTCGGATCGTTTTCCGCTACCGCTGACACAACCAGCAGACCCGCCCCGGACACTCGGAGCGGGACGGATCCGACGAGCAAGGCGAGAAGAACATGAAGGTTCAGCCGAGCGTCAAGAAGATCTGTGACAAGTGCAAGGTGATCCGCCGTCACGGCCGGGTCATGGTGATCTGCGAGAACCTGCGCCACAAGCAGCGTCAGGGCTGATCAGCCAGCGTCTCAGAGCTTCGCGCCGAACGCATAGAGCAGTACCCATACAGCAGTGCGCAAGACAACAGCAGTGCGCAAGACAGCAGTACACAACTGAAGACAGACAACTGAACACATCTTCACGCAGCACCCGCCCCCGCCCTCGCCATCTCGGCCTGGTGCGGATGCCACTCCCGGTCCCGGAGGCCGGGAACCGGCGCCCGACGGACCGGCACCTCCCATACCGGGAGCAGCCCGTCGGGAGGACCGCCGGACCGGTGCTGTTCCAGACCTCCGGGTGAACACGAAAAGGAACCATCAGCAGATGGCACGTCTCGTTGGAGTCGATCTGCCGCGCGAGAAGCGCGTCGAGATCGCACTGACCTACATCTACGGCGTCGGCCGCACGAGCGCATCCAAGGCGCTCCAGGCGACCGGCGTCGACCCGAACACCCGGGTCAAGGACCTCGTCGACGAGCAGCTCGTCGCGCTCCGTGACTGGATCGAGGACAACCTCAAGGTCGAGGGTGACCTGCGCCGCGAGGTTCAGGCCGACATCCGCCGCAAGGTCGAGATCGGCAGCTATGAGGGTCTGCGGCACCGTCGCGGCCTCCCCGTGCGCGGGCAGCGCACCAAGACCAACGCGCGCACCCGCAAGGGTCCCAAGCGCACCGTCGCCGGCAAGAAGAAGGTTGGTAAGTAATGCCTCCCAAGGGCCGTACTGCGGGCGCCAAGAAGGTGCGCCGCAAGGAGAAGAAGAACGTCGCCGCGGGCCAGGCCCACATCAAGAGCACGTTCAACAACACGATCATCTCGATCACCGACCCCACCGGTGCGGTGATCTCGTGGGCCTCGGCCGGCCAGGTCGGCTTCAAGGGCTCCCGCAAGTCCACCCCGTATGCCGCCCAGATGGCCGCCGAGGCCGCCGCCCGGCGCGCCATGGAGCACGGCATGCGCAAGGTCGACGTCTTCGTCAAGGGCCCGGGCTCCGGTCGTGAGACCGCGATCCGCTCCCTCACCGCGGCTGGACTCGAGGTCGGGACCATCTCCGACGTCACCCCGTCCCCGCACAACGGTGTCCGCCCGCCGAAGCGTCGCCGCGTCTGAGCCCGCCGCTCGGACCAGACGACCATCGGACCAGACGAAGTCAGCAAAGGAAGTCCACAGATATGGCCCGTTACACCGGCCCCATCACCAAGAAGTCGCGTCGCCTCAAGACCGACCTCGTCGGCGGTGACAAGAACTTCGAGCTCCGTCCCTTCCCGCCCGGCCAGCACGGCCGTCGCCGGATCCAGGAGAAGGAGTACCTCACCCAGCTCCAGGAGAAGCAGAAGGCACGCTTCACCTACGGCGTCATGGAGAAGCAGTTCCGCCGCTACTACAAGGAAGCGGCCAACCGCCCCGGCAAGACCGGTGAGAACCTCCTGACGATCCTCGAGTCCCGCCTCGACAACGTCATCTACCGGGCCGGGCTCGCCCGCACCCGTCGGCAGGCCCGCCAGCTCGTGACCCACGGCCACTTCGAGGTCAACGGCGTGCGCGTCAACGTCCCGTCGTACCGCGTCGAGCCGTACGACATCATCACCCTCCGCAAGCAGAGCGTGAACGCGTTCCCGATCACGGTCGCGCGCGAGACGTTCGGCGAGCGCCCGGTCCCGGCGTGGATGCACGTCAGCGCCGACAGCCTGCAAATCCTCATCCACCAGCTCCCGGTCCGGGCCCAGATCGACACGGTCCTCACCGAGCAGCTGATCGTCGAGCTCTACTCCAAGAACTGATCCGCACGTCGCGCTTTTCTTCCCTGGGAAGTAATCGCCAGGTTCGGGAAAGAAGCCTTCCTTCCCGGACCAGGGGATTCCTTCCCTGGGAAGAAAACGCGAGTGCCCCCGAGCACCGCATACGGACAGAGGTATGCGGTGCGCCGGTCACATAGGCCGGCACCCCTGATCTGGCGTCATATAGCGGTCGCCAGTCGAAAGGAAGAACACCGTGCTCATCGCACAGCGCCCCACTCTGAGTGAAGAGGTCATCTCCGAGTACCGCTCCCGGTTCGTTCTCGAGCCGCTGGAGCCGGGCTTCGGCTACACCCTCGGCAACTCCCTGCGCCGCACGCTCCTCTCGAGCATCCCCGGCGCCGCCGTCACGAGCATCCGCATCGACGGCGTGCTCCACGAGTTCTCCACGATCCCCGGGGTCAAGGAGGACGTCACCGAGATCATCCTGAACCTCAAGGGTCTGGTCGTCTCCTCCGAGCACGACGAGCCGGTCGTCATGTACCTGCGCAAGCAGGGCGCCGGCGCCGTCACCGCCGCGGACATCGCTCCGCCGGCCGGCGTGGAGGTGCACAACCCCGACCTGCACATCGCCACGCTCAACGACAAGGGCACCGTCGAGATGGAGCTGACGGTCGAGCGCGGCCGCGGCTACGTCTCCGCGACCCAGAACAAGAGCGGCGACCAGGAGATCGGCCGGATCCCGGTCGACTCGATCTACAGCCCGGTCCTGAACGTGCGGTTCAACGTCGAGGCCACCCGTGTCGAGCAGCGGACCGACTTCGACAAGCTCGTCCTCGACGTCGAGACCAAGAACTGCATGCTGCCGCGCGACGCGATGGCCTCCGCCGGCAAGACGCTCGTCGAGCTGTTCGGCCTGGCCCGCGAGCTCAACGTCGAGGCCGAGGGCATCGACATGGGCCCCTCGCCGACCGACGCCGCGCTCGCCGCGGACCTGGCGCTGCCGATCGAGGACCTCGACCTGACCGTCCGGTCCTACAACTGCCTCAAGCGCGAGGGCATCCACACCGTCGGTGAGCTGGTCTCCCGCAGCGAGGCCGACCTGCTCGACATCCGCAACTTCGGGGCCAAGTCCATCGACGAGGTCAAGGCCAAGCTCGTGGGCATGGGTCTCGGCCTCAAGGACAGCCCTCCCGGGTTCGACCCGAGCGCGATCATGTCGAACTACGACGATGACGACCTCGATGACTTCGAGGTCGACCCCGAGGCCGAGGGCGTGTCCTTCGCCGAGGACGAGCAGTACTGACGTCTCGCAGGCCGACCTCACCACAGGCCTCTTCCACAAAGGAGCTAAGCAATGCCCACCCCTACCAAGGGTCCTCGTCTCGGCGGTGGTCCGGCGCATGAGCGACTCATGCTCGCCAACCTCGCCACGGCCCTGTTCGAGCACGACGCGATCACGACGACCGAGGCCAAGGCGAAGCGGGTCCGTCCCCTCGCCGAGCGCATGGTCACCTTCGCCAAGCGCGGCGACCTGCATGCACGTCGTCGGGTCATGACCGTCATCCGCGACAAGGGTGTCGTCCACCGCCTCTTCACCGAGATCGCGCCGGACATGGCCGAGCGGCCGGGTGGCTACACCCGGATCACCAAGGTCGCGCCCCGCAAGGGCGACAACGCCCCGATGGCCGTCATCGAGCTGGTTCGTGAGCCGCTCGCGAAGAAGGCCACCGTCGCCGAGGCCGAGGCTGCGACCAAGCGGGCGGCCAAGGACGCTGCGAAGTCCGACAAGAAGGACAGCAAGAAGGCCGATGCCGCCACCGCGGAGCCGGCCGAAGAGCTGACTCTCGACGACAGCGCCACCGACGAGGCGGCAGCCGCTCCGGCCGCGGCCGTCGACCTGCCCGACGGTGCGGTCGCCACGAGCGAGGACGGCTCGGCGCCCGAGGGATACGACGTCAAGGGCAACGCGAACAGCGGGCTCTACCATGTGCCGGGCTCGCAGTGGTACGACTCCACCGAGGCCGAGTTCTGGTTCGCCTCGGCCGAGGACGCCGAGAAGGCGGGCTTCAAGCCGGCCGGCGGTGCCGAGAAGCAGGAGGTCGACGAGGAGGCCTGAGCCCTCTCGACGAGACCGCGACGACGGCCCTTCCCCACCTGGGGGAGGGCCGTCGTCGCGTTTGCTCCGACCGCGCGCACGGTCAGCTCCCCGGTACGGAACGGCCTGCGCCCCCCATCCGCGAACAGCGCCCCACGGCTGCCCTAGCGTGGACCCATGGCCCACCCCG
This sequence comes from Dermatophilaceae bacterium, assembly GCA_049582485.1. GTDB lineage: Bacteria > Actinomycetota > Actinomycetes > Actinomycetales > Dermatophilaceae > F2B08. Next base: position 8,106 of record JBAUUB010000052.1, on the reverse strand, counting down.
AGAGGTTCGATCCGGACGACCCGCTGCTGCACCGGCTGCGGAGCATCGCTCTCGCCCTGCCGGGGGCGGACGAGAAGGTCAGCCATGGCCGGCCGACGTTCTTCACCCGCAAGGTCTTCGCCATCTTCGGCGGAGTCGTCAAGGGTGACCACCACTCCGCCGCCCTGGCGCGTTCGGTGCTGTTCCTCCCCGCCCCCGACGAGCGGGAGGCCCTCGTTGCCGACGGAAGGTTCGTCGTGCCCGCCTACGAGGGCGCCTACGGTTGGCTGTGTCTGCCGCTCGACCGAGGGGGCGCGCACGGACCGGACACCGACTGGGCCGAGGTGGCCGAGCTCGTCGAGGACTCCTTCCGTGCCACCGCTCCGGTCACCCTCGTCCGCGCTCTCGACGCCCGATCGGCCGGCTAGTCGTGCGGCTCCGGCTCGACCTCGGCTACGACGGCACCGACTTCTCCGGGTGGGCGGCCCAGCCCGGCCGGCGCACCGTCCAGGGCGAGCTGACCTCCGTGCTGGCGGTGGTCCTGCGCACTGCGGAGCCGCCCGCGGTCACCTGCGCCGGCCGCACGGACGCGGGGGTCCACGCCCGCGGACAGGTCGCCCACGTCGACGTCGCCGAGGAGATGTATGCGGCGCTCGCCGGCGGCGGCGACCTCCGGCCCGCCGACGTGCTGGCCAGGCGACTGCGCGGCCTGCTGCCTCGCGACATCACGGTCCGCGCGGTGTCACCGGCGCCGGACGGCTTCGACGCGCGATTCTCGGCGACGTCACGCCGGTACCGCTACACGATCTGCGACGATCCTGCCCACCTGGACCCGCTGCGCGTCCGGGAGACGGTGGTGCACCGGCGCGGCCTCGACGTCGAGGCCATGGCGGCCGCAGCCCGCGAGCTAACAGGGCTGCGGGACTTCGCCGCGTTCTGCCGCCGCCGTGAGGGGGCGAGCACGGTGCGAACCCTGCTGGACTACCACTGGGAACGCACCGGCCCTGGGATCCTGGTCGCGACCGTCGTCGCCGACGCGTTCTGCCACAGCATGGTGCGGGCCCTCGTCGGCGCAGTCGTGCCCGTCGGGGAGGGCCGCGAGCCCGTTGCCTCCCCCGCGGAGGTCCTCGCCCGCGGGGTGCGTGACGCCCGGGTGAAGGTCATGCCCGCCCATGGGCTCGTCCTCGAGGAGGTCACCTACCCGCCCGACGCGGAGCTGGCGACCCGCGCGCACCAGGCCCGCGCATACCGGACGCTCGACAGATAACCGGTTGGGCCGATCCCCCTGGAAGGGGAGAATGGCTGCTCGTGGGACATCTCGACGTCAACGCCGTTCACTACACCCTGCCGGACGGCCGGGTGCTTCTGCGCGACGTCCACCTGCGGGTCGGCGAGGGGGCCAAGGTCGCCCTCATCGGTCCGAACGGCACCGGCAAGACGACCCTGATCCGCATCATCGCCGGGGACGTCGCGCCCGCCGACGGCGCTGTCACGCGCAGCGGCGGACTCGCTGTCATGCGCCAGTTCATCGGCAAGGTGCGCGACGACTCGACGGTGCGAGACCTCCTGCTCTCCGTCGCGCCGGAGCGGATCCGGTCGGCCGCACGCGAGGTCGACCGCACCGAGCTGCTCATGATGGAGCGTGACGAGGAGGCCGACCAGATGGCCTATGCCCAGGCCCTCGCCGACTGGGCGGAGGCGGGCGGCTACGAGTGGGAGACCCACGCCGACATGTGCACGACCGCGGCGCTCGGCATGCCCTACGACACGGCCCAGTGGCGTCGGGTCTCGACGTTGTCCGGGGGCGAGCAGAAGCGCGTCGTCCTCGAGAGCCTGCTCCGCGGGCCCGAGGAGGTGCTCATCCTCGACGAGCCGGACAACTACCTCGACGTTCCCGCCAAGCGGTGGTTGGAGGAGCAGCTGATCGCCTCCCCGAAGACGGTTCTGTTCATCAGTCACGACCGCGAGCTCCTCGACCGGGTCGCCACCCGGATCGCGACGCTGGAGCCCTCCCGCGGCGGCAACACCATCTGGGTCCATCCGGGCCGGTTCGCCACCTACGAGCAGGCCCGGATCGACCGCAATGCGCGGCTCGAGGAGCTGCGCCGGCGGTGGGACGAGGAGCACGCCAAGCTCAAGGCGCTCGTGGTCATGTACCGCCAGAAGGCGAGCTACAACGCCGACATGGCCCCGAAGCTGCAGGCCGCGGAGACACGGCTGCGACGCTTCGAGGAGGCCGGCCCGCCCGAAGCGGTGCCCCTGCGGCAGAAGGTCGCGATGCGCCTGACCGGTGGCCGCACAGCCAAGCGGGCCGTCATCGTCGCCGACCTCGAGCTCCGCACCGGTGAGGACGGCGCGACCGAGCTGATGCGTCCGTTCAGCACTGAGATCTGGTTCGGCGAGCGGGTCGCGGTGCTCGGCAGCAACGGGTCGGGCAAGTCGCACTTCCTGCGCCTCCTGGCCGCTGGCGGTTCGGACCCCGACATCGAGCACCGTCCGGTCGGCGACCACCGGCCGGCACCGGTTCCGCACACGGGGAGCGTGCGGCTCGGCTCGCGCGTGCGGCCGGGGTGGTTTGCGCAGACCCATGATGTGCCGTCGCTGCACAGCCGGACGCTGCTCGAGATCCTGCACCGGGGCGACGAGCACCGTGCGGGTATGCCGCGCGACCTCGCCTCGCGGGCCCTGGACCGCTACGGCCTCGCAGGGGCTGCGGAGCAGACCTTCGAGTCGCTCTCGGGCGGACAGCAGGCCCGGTTGCAGATCCTTCTGCTCGAGCTGTCCGGGGCGACCCTGCTCCTCCTCGACGAGCCCACGGACAACCTCGACCTGCACTCGGCCGAGGCGCTCGAGGACGCGCTCACCGCATACGAGGGGACGGTCGTCTCCGTCACGCACGACCGGTGGTTCGCGCGCGGCTTCGACCGCTTCCTCGTCTTCCGGAGTGACGGGCGGGTCGTCGAGAGCGACGAGCCGGTCTGGGACGAGGGACGGGTCCAGCGCAGCCGGTGAGGCGGCTCAGCCGATCCGCACGTCGTTGCCGGTCAGGTCGACCCGGAACCCGTCGGGCTGGACCTGCACGGTCTCGAGCAGCATGCCCTCGGGGATGCCGGTCACGGTGTGCCGGATGGTGACGAGGGACCGCACGGCCGCGCTCGCGATCTGGTCGATCCAGTCGGCGGAGCCGAGGTCGACGGTCTCCGGCTCGATGACGAGCCGGCCGTCCTGCGCCGACACCCGCCCGGTGGCCTCGATGTCGATGGTGCGCCCGAGGATCTCCACCGACCGGCGCAGCCCGGTGAGCTCGCCGGCGGCGAAGAGCTCGATGCCGTCGCCGATCTGCGCCGCCGCGGTCTCGAACGGCAGGGTCGCCACGATCTCCAGACGGTCGGCGCTCAGCCCGTCCTGGCTCAAGATCACGCCCGCACCGACCGCCCGGACATCGCGCAACGGCCCGTCCGCCGTCACGACGTCACTGCTGGTCAGCTCCACGTCGGCCAGCCGGGTCTCCCCCTCGGCGGCCGCGGTGGGTGCGGCGGACGTCGGTGACGAGGGGCGCGTCGCGGTGCCGGGAGCGTCACCCGTGGGTGAGGAGACCCAGAGGAGGAGGGCGAGGACCGCCAGGACGGCCACGAGGAGACCGGTCCCGAGCCCGGCCGCGAACGAGCGGCCGTTCACTGGCCCACCTGTGCGGCTGCGGCGTCGGCGGTGGCTGTGACGACCCCGTCGGTGTCGCTGACGATGTCGTAGTCGACGATGACGGGAGCGTGGTCACTCCACCGCTCGGCATAGCTGGCGGCTCGGCCCACAACCGCCGTCCGTGCCCTCCCGGCGAGAGGCGGCGTCGCGAGCTGGTAGTCGATCCGCCACCCCGTGTCGTTGTCGAAGGCCCTGCCCCGCCAGGACCACCACGTGTAGGGGCCGGGGCCGGCGCCCGCGAGCGTGCGGTGGACGTCGACGACCGGACCCGCGCACCAGCCGTCGACCAGCGTCCGTTCCTCGTCGAGGAAGCCGGCCTTGCCCAGGTTTCCCCTCCAGTTCTTCAGGTCGGCCTCGCTCCTGGCGATGTTGAGGTCTCCCGTCAGCACCGCGAGTCGTCCCTCACGACTCCAGTCCTCCAGACGTCGGCCGATGGCAGCGAGGAACGCGTACTTCTCGGCCTGACGAGGGGTGCCGGCCTCGCCGGTGTGGACGTATGCGCTGGCCACCGTGAGCGGTCCGCTCGCCGTGGCGATCTCCGCCTCGACGTAGCGGCCCTGCGCCGTGAAGGCCGGATCCGGGAGGACTCGGACGCCGGTCATTCCGGCACGCGACAGAATCGCGACGCCGGCGTGGCCGCGCGCCGCCGTGGAGGGGCTGTGGGCCAGGTGCCAGTCGCCGAGGCCGGCGTCGGCCAGGGTCTTGCGCAGCCCGTCGTCGTGGGCACGCACCTCCTGCAGGGCGAGCACGCCGGCGCCCTGGGCGCGCAACCAGTCCAGTCCGCCGCGCCGCGCACAGGCGCGGATCCCGTTGACGTTCGCCGTGACGACTCGCACATCGCCACTCTAGGTCCCGTACGGGCGGCGGCCGACGTCCTGCGGTGGCGAGCCCGGGCACGGTGGCCTATGGTCGATCTGACGCGGGTCGCGTCACCTCATCATCGGCACAACCGCAGCCGGCACCCTCATCGCCGGCACCCTCATCGCCGGCACAGCACGCAGGAGCAGCATCATGTCCGTCACCGGATCCCAGCGCGCCCGGGCGCGCCGCACCGCCATCATCGCCACAGCCGCCCTCACGCTGGGCGCGGCGCTGGTCACCGCCCCGGCCGCGCTCGCCGCCACCGAGCCGGTCGTTCTGGTCGGCTCGCTCCAGAGCGAGCTGGGCTGCGAGGGCGACTGGGACCCGGCATGTGAGGCGACCGAGCTGACCTCGACGGACGGAACGGTCTACACGGCCGACTTCACCGTGCCCAAGGGCTCCTACGCGCTCAAGGTCGCCCTCGGCGGCGGGTGGGACGAGAACTACGGCGCGGGCGGCGCCTTGGCCGGCGCCGACATCCCCCTCGTGCTCGAGGGCGACGCGCGGCTGCGCTTCACCTTCGACGACGCGACGAACGTCGTCTCGTTCGCCCCTCTCGACCTGGCGGGTGACACGACGAGGGCGGACCGCGAGCTCGCCCTGGACTCCCTGCGCGAGCCCCTGACCAGGGAGCGGTTCTACTTCGTCATGGCCGACCGCTTCGCCAACGGAGATCCGGGCAACGACACCGGGGGCCTGACCGGCGGTCCGCTCGAGACCGGCTTCGACCCGACGCACCGAGGCTTCTACCACGGCGGCGACCTCGAGGGCCTCACCGAGCGCCTCGACTACATCGAGGACCTCGGGACCACCGCGATCTGGCTGACGCCCAGCTTCAAGAACAAGCCGGTCCAAGGCGTCGAGGGCAAGGAGAGTGCCGGCTACCACGGCTACTGGGTCACCGACTTCACCCAGATCGACCCGCACCTCGGCACCAACGACGACATGGAGGCGCTCGTCGACGCCGCCCACGCGCGGGGCATGAAGGTCTTCTTCGACATCATCACCAACCACACCGCCGACGTCATCGACTACCGCGAGGGGCCGGAGAACGGCTACCGCTACATCTCCAAGGAGGCCGAGCCGTACCGCGACGCGGCGGGCAACGAGTTCGACGACCGGGACTACATCGGCAAGCCGTTCCCGCTCATGGACCCCGAGACGTCCTTCCCCTACACGCCCTTCTACCCGTCACCCGAGGACGCGACCGTGCGGGTGCCCGAGTGGCTGAACGACATCGAGATGTACCACAACCGGGGTGACTCGGTCTGGGCCGGCGAGTCCAACACCTACGGCGACTTCATCGGCCTGGACGACCTGTTCACCGAGCGCCCCGAGGTCGTCGAGGGGATGGGCGAGATCTACAAGGCATGGGTCGAGTTCGGCATCGACGGCTTCCGGGTGGACACCGTCAAGCACGTCAACATGGAGTTCTGGCAGGAGTTCGTGCCGGACATCCTGGCGGAGGCCGAGCGGGTCGACAACGACGACTTCTTCGCGTTCGGCGAGGTCTACGACGGCAACCCGTCCTACCTCTCGCAGTTCACCACGGAGGGCAAGCTGCAGGCCACCATCGACTTCGGCTTCCAGGCCAAGGGCGTCGACTTCGCCAAGGGCGCCAGCGCCTCCGACATCGCCGACTTCTTCGCCCTCGACGACTGGTACACCGACCCGGACAGCAACGCCTACCAGCTGCCCACCTTCCTCGGTAACCACGACATGGGGCGGGTGGCCATGTTCCTCCAGAACGCCGACCAGGACGAGGCCGAGCACCTGGCCAGGGTCAAGCTCGCGAACTCCCTGATGTTCCTCACCCGCGGCAACCCGGTGACGTACTACGGCGACGAGCAGGGCTTCGTCGGCACCGGCGGCGACCAGCTGGCACGGCAGGACATGTTCGCCAGCCAGGTCGACATCTACAACTCCGAGGACGTGCTCGCAGGCCCGAGCGGGGCGATGGACCGCTACGACACCTCGCACGCGCTGTACCGTCACCTCGCCGACCTCGCCGAGCTGCGTGAGCAGCACCCGGCGCTCGCCGACGGCATCCAGGTGACGCGGTACGCGGCGGACGGCCCCGGCCTGTTCGTCACCTCCCGCTACGACCACGAGGCGGGCGTCGAGTACCTCGTCGCCATCAACAACTCCGAGTCGGAGGCCACCGCAACCGTCGACACGTGGAACAAGAACGAGCAGTTCAAGCCGGTCCACGGGACGCGCTCGAAGGTGAAGACGGGCCAGGACCAGAAGGCCACGGTCACCGTTGCGGCCCTCTCGGCGTCGGTGTGGCGCTCGAGTTCGAAGACAGACCGGCCGGCCGCCGGCCCGAGCGTCTCGATGACCCTCGAGGCGGGCGCGACCGTCGGCGGACGGGCGGAGATCGCGGCCGACATCCCGGTCAACACGCCGGTCGACGCCACGTTCCTCTACCGCCCGGTCGGCACAACCGACTGGCAGGTCATCGGCACCGATGACCACGCGCCCTTCCGAGTCTTCCACGACGTGTCCGACCTGCCGAAGGGGTCGGTCCTCGAGTACCGCGTTGTCGCCAAGGATCGCCAGGACCGGATCGACACGGCCGGATCCTGGGCCATCGTCGGCACCGCGGCGCCCACGGGCGGTGTCGGAAACGACCCGGTCGAGCAGCCCGGAGCCGTCAGCGTGCCCGGGACGCACAACTCGGAGATGGGCTGCACGGGTGAGCCGAACGCCGGCGACTGGCAGCCCGCGTGCGACCTCGCCCAGCTCACCCTGGACGCGAGCGACGGCATCTGGAAGGGCACGTGGACGATCCCCGCCGACCAGCACGGCTACAAGGCCGCCATCGACCGGAGCTGGGATGAGAACTACGGGCTGAACGCGCAGCCGAACGGCGACAACATCCCCTACGAGACCGACGGGAACGGTGTCTCCTTCTACTACGACCACGCGACGAACTGGGTGACCTCGGACGCCGAGGGGCCGATCCTCACCGCTCCCGGCTCGTTCCAGACCGAGCTCGGGTGTTCCGAGGACTGGAAGGCGGACTGCATGCGCCCGTGGCTGCAGGACCCGGACGGCGATGGGACCTACACGTTCACGACGTCACTCATCCCGGCCGGAACCTGGGAGGTCAAGGTCGCCCACGGTCTGTCCTGGGACGAGAACTACGGTCAGGGCGGCGTGCCCAACGGTTCGAACCACTCGTTCTCCGTTCCCTCCGACGGTGCCACCACGACCTTCACCTACGACCCCGCGTCACACGTCCTCACGATCACGAGCGGCTGACGGCAGGCCGGCGCGCTCGGCGCGGCGTGCGGGAACGTACCCGAACACGCCGAGCACGCTGAGCGCGCCGGCCACCACCATGGCGTGCTGGATGGACACCGCGTCCGCGAGTGCACCCAGGAGCGGAGCGGCGATCGCGAAGGCGAGGAAGGCCATCATCGAGTTCATCGAGAGAACCACGGTCCGGTTCGCCGATGTGGCGACCCGATGGAGCAGGGCGGCGTGCGGCGGACCGTTCATGCCGTGCGTCGAGTACGTGAACAGGTAGGCGACCACCAGAGCGATGGGCCCGGCCATCAC